>JBDSHC010000038.1:0-2678 GCA_039918675.1 Devosia sp. | reverse complement strand
AGGCGGCGCTCAAGGACGGATTCAAGCCTGACCTCATTTCCTCAGACGTGCACGTGATCGCCGTCGAGGGGCCCGGCTATGACCTGCTGCACACGATGAGCAAGCTGCTCAACTGCACCCTTACGCTTGCCGAGGTGATCGGCATGTCGACGAGCCGCCCGGCCCTCACCATACGCCACCCTGAACTCGGGCATCTTGGCGTTGGCGCGCCCGCAGACGTCACGGTGCTCAAGCAGTTCGACAGCGACTTCGTCTTCAAGGATGTGGTGAGTACGGAGCGCCAGGGCTCCACCCTGCTGCAGCCAGTCGCCGTTTACCTGACCGGACGTGAGATGGAAGTCGCCCGTCGCCCGTTCGAAGAGTCCTTCCTCGCTGTCAGCCACCATCATCACTAGAAAGCCATGAGTTACAAGGCGATCTATAGCTACGCATGGGACCTCGCCGAAACCGGTGTAGGCGCCGCGATCGACGAGTTCCTCGCCCTTGGGCTTGACACTGTGACCATCGCCGGCAGCTACCACGCCGGCAAATTCCTGCGGCCACATGGCAAGACGGGAAAGGTCTATTTCCCCGAGGACGGCACCGCCTATTTCCGCACGGATGCATCGCGCTACGGTGCCATTAAGCCCTTGCCGAATAGCCTGCTTGCCCATCGCGATGTGCTGCGCGAACTGACCGACGATGGCCGCACGACCACAAATGTCTGGCTGGTGCTGCTGCACAACACGACCCTGGGCATGGCCCATCCCGGAAGCGTCGTCCGCAACGCCTTCGGCGATCCCTACTTCTATAATCTCTGCCCGTCGGCGCCTGAAGCCCGCGCTTATGCCAGGGACCTCGCGAGGGACGTAACCGAGAGCTATCCGGTTGTGGGACTTTCGATGGAGGCGCCGGGCTTTACGCCCTACGCGCATGGCTACCACCACGAGTTCGCGCTGATGCGCTCGAACCCCTGGCTCGAGAACCTTCTCGGGCTGTGCTTCTGCGACCATTGCGTGGCGCGCGCCGAGTCCAATGGGATCGAGGCCCGGCGGCTCAAAGCGCAGGTTGCGGTCGATATCGAAGCTTACCTCTCGAGCGACATCGATTTCCCACCGGATATGGCGGAGGCGTTCTGGCGCGCCGATATCGTCGCCGATGGCGATCTCCGCCGCTTTCTCGATTTCCGCAATGACGTGGTGACGTCGCTGGTCGGCGAGATCCGTGCCGAGGTGCGTGCGGACGCCAATGTAGCCGTTATCCCCTCGGTCGCGCGTCCAACAGGTGGTGCGTGGTACGAAGGCAGCAATCTGCGTGCGCTCGCCGGCGCGGCCGGCATCATCGAAGCCTGCTTCTATGAGCCGTCGCCGATGCGTGTGAAAGCTGACCTCTTCGACATCCGCCGGCGGATCGGCACCGACGTTAAGCTGCGCGGCATCCTCCGCCCGTCGTTTCCCGACCTCGCCACCAGGGGGGACTTCCTCGCTGCGGTCGACGTGCTGCGCACCGGCGGTATCGATGAACTGGCGTTCTATAACTACGGACATTTGCGCCGCGCCAACCTGGCCTGGATCGGTGATGCGTTGGGAGCGGCGCGATGAGCAAAGCGTTTGACGGCAAGACCATCGCCATTACGGGCGCTGCCGGAGGTATTGGCCAATGGCTGTGCAGGTTTTTCGGCGAGGAAGGCGCGACCATTGCAGCACTCGACTACAACGACAAGGTGCTGGAAATGCCGGAGACCCTCGGTGAGCGAGGCATCACTGCCAAAGCCGCCACGGCCGATATCGCCGATGCCGATGCGGTCAAACGCGCCTTCGACGACTTCGGCGTTGTGCACATCCTCATCAACAACGCCGGCATCTCCCGCCACCCCACGGTCGCTGTAACCGACCCAACGGGATGGCAGGCGGACATCGCCGCCAATCTCAACGGCGCCTTTGCCTGCGCGCACGCGGTGCTGCCGCAGATGGTTGAGCGGCGCTCGGGCAATATCGTCAACGTGGGCTCAGTAAATGGCCTTTCGGCCCTGGGGGACCCGGCCTACAGCGCGGCGAAAGCCGGCATGATCTCGCTGACGCGCTCGCTGGCACAGGAATATGGCCGCTATGGCATCCGCGCCAATATCGTGCTGCCCGGCACCGTACGCACGCCGATCTGGGATGAACGCAAGGCGAAGGACCCCAACGTGCTTAGGACGCTGGAGCGGTGGTACCCGCTCGGTCGGATCGTCGAGCCCGAAGAGGTAGCCCGTGTCATCGCCTTCCTGGCGTCCGACCTCGCGAGCGCCGTCACTGGTGCCGCTATCCCGGTGGATTGCGGTCTTACTGCGGGCAACATCGTTATGGCGCGCGAACTGACACTCGAAGATTTCTAAGGGAAGAACGTGATGGACCATTTGCGTATTGGAGTGATCGGCCTCGGCTGGTTCGGTGAGATACATGCCGAAACCATTGTTGGCGTGCCCAACCTGGAGCTGACGGCTCTGTGCACCCGTACGCCCCAACGGTTAGCTGCGATGGGCGAGAAATTCGGGGTCAAGAAGCTCTATCGCGACTACCGCGATATGCTCGCGGATCCGGACATCGATGCCGTTTCGATCTGCACAATGTGGGACCAGCACACCGAACCCGCTATTGCTGCCCTCAAGGCGGGCAAGCACGTTTTCCTCGAAAAGCCCATCGCGTCCACCGTCGAGG
>JBDSHC010000037.1:0-3860 GCA_039918675.1 Devosia sp. | reverse complement strand
GTGTTGAAACACTAGAAGGAAGGCGCTTCATGGCCCTTTACGAGCATATCTATCTCGCCCGCCAGGACGTTTCGCCCCAGCAGGTCGAGGAAATGACCAATGCCCTCACCGAGGTGCTGGTCGCCGGCGGCGGCAAGGTCACCAAGAACGAATATTGGGGCCTCAAGTCCCTTTCCTACCGCATCAAGAAGAACCGCAAGGCCCACTACAGCCTGCTCAACATCGACGCCCCGTCAGCGGCTGTTGCCGAGATGGAGCGCCAGATGCGCATCAACGAAGACATCCTCCGCTTCATGACCGTTCGCGTCGATGAACTCGAGGAAGGCCCGTCGGCCATGCTGCAGAAGCGTGACCGCGACGACGACCGTTCGGATCGCCCCGGTGGCCGTCCGGATCGCGGCGGCTTCGGCCGTGGCGATCGCGACAGCCGTCCGCCGCGTCGGTTCTAATCGAAGGGACATCCAGTAAATGGCAATCAAAGACCTCACCACCTCGCAGGCCCGCCGTCCGTTCCAGCGCCGCCGCAAGACCTGTCCGTTCTCGGGCCCGAACGCGCCCAAGATCGACTACAAGGACGTCCGTCTGCTGCAGCGCTACGTCTCTGAGCGCGGCAAGATCGTCCCCTCGCGCATCACGGCCGTTTCGGCCCTGAAGCAGCGCATTCTCGCCCAGGCGATCAAGCGCGCCCGCTTCATCGGCATCATGCCGTACGCGGTCTCGTAAGAGACAAACCACTCGTTGAGGTGGCGGATGGTCCGCCGCCTCTAACCGTCACTGAGTTCGCATGATCTCGTCCGAAAACCGGACGCCACTTTTCGGGATCATGCGAGCGACGGGACAGCCAAGGAAAATTCCATGAAAGTCATTCTGCTCGAGCGCGTCGGCAAGTCCGGCCACATCGGCGACGAAGTCACCGTCAAGGACGGCTACGCGCGCAATTTCCTGCTGCCGCAGCACAAGGCACTCCGCGCCACGGAAGCAAACCGCAAGCGTTTTGAATCCGAGCGTTCCTCGATCGAAAAGCGCAATGCCGAACGTCGCGAGGCCGCCGCCGGTATCGCGACAGGCCTCAATGGCCAGACCGTCATCATCATCCGCCAGGCAGGTGAAACCGGTCAGCTCTACGGTTCGGTCAGCTCGCGCGACGTCGCCGAAGCCCTGACGAACGCCGGCTTCCAGGTCGCCCGTTCGCAGGTCGACCTCGCCGACCCGATCAAAAATGTCGGCCTCCACGCCGTGGCGCTGCACCTCCACGCCGAAGTCGCAGTGTCGGTGAACGTCAACGTCGCCCGTTCGGATGACGAAGCTGCGCGCCAGTCCAAGGGCGAGGACCTCACCGTCCAGACCTTCGACGACGAAGCTGCTGCCGAATTCGCAGCCGGTCAGGCCGAAGCCGGTTCCGCCGCTGCCGACAATTTCGACGGCGAGTAAGCGCTACCCCTCGCAGGGTTGGAAGGGCCGGGAGCGATCCCGGCCTTTTTGTTTGTCCCCGGTGGACTAACCCTCTTTCGTCGCAAGCTCGTCGAGTGCGGCATTGAGATCTGCGAGCCGCTGCTTGCCGAGCTTGCTGCGATAGCGCTTCTCGATCGCGCGCTTCACCTCATTGCCATCCTCGATGAAGGCAATGCCCACCGCCGTCAGGCGCACAAGCTTGCCGCGACCATCGCTGGGGTCGGCAACGCGTTCGACAGCCCCCTCCTCCACCAACTCGTCGACGAATTGCTGCACCGCCTGCTTGCTGACACCCAAGGCTCCGGCCAGCGCCGACTGCGGCAGGCCACCCGGCCTCAGATGGCCGACGATCGCGCCCCGCGCCTCGGTGACCCAGGGATAGCCCAGCGCCAGCATCTCGCCATCGAACTCCACCTTCCACTGCCGGGCCAGTCGCCACAGGCGCCAGCCGACATGGTCGATCAACACAGGTCCAGATTTTTCGTCAAGTGACATTGACGATCCTTCGCGCTCGGTATAGTCAAGCTGAATTGACTATATGACGGCGCCCTGTTCGCTGCAACCACGGAGAACCGTAATGCCCAGAATCGACAACTCGACCACCACGACCTTCGACATTATTCCCGGCGTCCACTTCACGCCCGTCGCCTCGCCAAGCCGCGGCACGAGCGAAACCGCCATATGGCGAGCACGGGTTCTGCCGCACATGATAGGTGTCGTTCATCACATGACGCGCGAAGAGATTGTGGTGGCCATATCGGGCAGCGGCGTCGTCACGATCGGCGATGAGTCGCATGCGCTGCAGCCCGGCGATGCGTTCGCCGTGCCCGCGTTCACCGACTTCAGGCTCGAATGCGCGGGTGACGTGCCGTTCGAGGCGATGGTGGTTTTGCCCGTCGGCGGCCGCGCAATCGTCGGAACCGAGCCCTCTTTCGCCCCGCCGTGGAGCCTGTGAGGCCTAATCGACGCGCGCCACCGCCGCAGGGGCAGCAGGGGCCGGGAGCGATCCCGGCCTTTCTCCTGCCGAGTTAGGCTCGCCCGATCCCCATGCGCGCCAGCAGATGATCCTGCCGTACGAACTGGTGGTAGAGCGCCGCCCCCAAATGCACCACGAACAGCGCAAGCAGCAGCTTGCTCATAATGCCATGCGCGATGCGCGGGATGACTGCCGATAAGTCCGGCAGCGCGCCACCGGCCAGCAGCACAGGAATGGCGCCGGAGCTGATCAGTGTCATGATCCCGCTTGAGGCCATGAGGATCAGGATCACATAGAGCAGTCCGTGCGTGGCATTGGCTGCCATCCTCTGCCAGCGCGGTTGCTCCTTCGGTGGCGATGGATGTTTGTCGGCCACCGCCCACCAGATGATCCGAAGGACCGTGAGAACCAGCACCGACAGACCAAGCACAATATGCGCGACGAGCGGCGCCGTAGGCACAGGATTGCTGTTGGCCACAACGGTCCCTGCTGCAAAGGCGAGAATGACGGCAGCGGCGCTGGCCCAATGGATTGCAATTGCCACGCTGCCATAGCGCGTCTCGGTGCTTTTGCTGCTCATTTGCCGCCTCCTTGCCAATTCGATGGACTCGCAGATATATAGCTTACTATGCATTTCAATAGCAAGCTATGGATTTGAGCTACGATCGCAAGCAATCGACCGGCTACATGGTCAACCTCACCGCCCGGTTGATGGTTCGCGCTATTGAGCGGCGACTCACCGGAGGCACGGCCGGTCCGATGCCGGTCTTCTTGGCCCTGCTCAATGGCGACGCCCAGCCCCAGAAGGAACTGGCGCGCAGTGCCGCCGTAGAGCAGCCGACCATGGCCAACACGCTCAACCGCATGGAGCGCGACGGCCTGATCGAGCGCACACCCGACCCCGCCGACGGGCGCAGCATGCTGATCTCGCTGACCAAACTCGGACGCCAGCAGGCGGCCCAGGCGATGGATGCGGCCACCACCGTCAACGCCCTCGCCCTGGCGGCGCTGACGCCCCAGGAACGTACGCAATTGCTCGATATGCTACAGCGTTTGATCGGCGTGCTCGAGCAAGACGGCAGCTGAGCGACTCGGAGTCGCATTCACCGGGTCAAGGCAAGCGCCGCGCCACCACGCGCCGTCACCGTTCGACCGTTATCCACGCTAATATCGGAATCGCACAAAGACGATTCCGGATGGCTCCGTGAACGCTTGCGGGGCGCACCTGGTGAGTTAATGAACCCTTAACGGGCGAGGCAGAGACTAACCACATCATGGCTGATTCAAATGTCGCGCGCATTCGTCCGCCGGACGAGAAAAGCTTCCGCCTTGCGCCGCACAACATCGAGGCCGAGCAGGCGCTGCTGGGCGCCGTCCTCGTCAACAACGAGGCGTTTTACCGTGTCTCCGATTTCCTGAGCCCCGATCACTT
>JBDSHC010000036.1:0-6334 GCA_039918675.1 Devosia sp. | reverse complement strand
CGAAGCCAGAGGCGCCGGTGACGGCGACGCTCAATTTCGATGCGGTCATGGCGCGGCTTCCGGCTGGAAAAGACCGGCCTTTGTGGCGTTCACGCTATTGCCGGAGCCCAAAACTTGCCTGCTTCCTTCTTGCGAGAGGGGAGACTAGAGTGCGGCCGCTGCCGAAAGGCAACTTTGCGACGTCCCCGATATTGAATTTTTCTAGCACCCGCGCCCGAGTGTAAATGTTTGATCGCTTGAGAGAAATCCTCGCCTTTCTGCCGCGGCGATGGAAAGGCATCATTCTTATCGGGTTCGATACGATCGTGCTGATCGGCGTGCTGCTGCTCAGCTATCAGTTGCGCCTCGGTGGTAGTTTCACGCCCGGACCGGCGCAGTGGGGGCTGATGGCCATGGCGCCGATCGTCGCCATTCCGATCTTCCTGCGCATGGGGCTTTATCGCGCGGTGATCCGCTATCTGCCGGAGCGCGCTATCTGGACGATCGTCCAGGCGATGGCGCTGGCGACCCTGGCCTGGGTGTTTCTGCTGTTTGTCGGCGAAGCGACGCGCATTGCCGTGCTGCCGCGAAGCATTCCGCTGATCTATTTCCTTTTTGGGACTGTAGTGGTCGCCGGTTCGCGCTTCGCGGCCAAATACGTTCTCTACCCGCGCAGCAAGGGCGCTGGCGGGCAGGGCGTGCTGATTTATGGCGCCGGCGATGCGGGCCGTCAGCTTGCTGCAACGCTGGCGGGGCAGGGCGCGGGCTTCGTGAGCGGCTTTCTCGATGATGATCCGAACCTTCAAGGCCGCGATGTTTCGGGCCTGCGGGTTTATGCGCCGAGCCGTCTGCCGTCGCTGATCAGCGATTTCGGCGTCAAGGAAGTGATCCTCTCGATGCCGTCGCTCGATGCGAACCGGCGTCAGGCGTTGTTCGCCGAGCTCAGCAAGCATCCGGTGACAGTTCGCACCTTGCCGTCGCTGCGCGAGATCGCTTCGGGCAAATATCAGGTCAACCAGCTGCGTGAGATCGATATCGACGATCTGCTGGGGCGTTCATCGGTGCCGGCGGATCCGGAACTGCTGCAGCAGATGATCGCGGGACGCGTCATCATGGTGTCGGGCGGCGGCGGTTCGATCGGCTCGGAGCTTTGCCGTATCATTACGCGGCTCGGTCCCAAAAAGCTCATCGTGCTCGAGGCCAATGAATTCGCGCTCTATCAGGTGGAGCGGACGCTGGTGAAGGATGCGACGTTCCCGGTGATCCCGGTGCTCGGTTCGATAGCGGACGATCAATTGGTACGCCGGGTGCTGTTCGAGCACGGCATTGAAGTGCTGTTCCATGCGGCGGCGCATAAGCATGTGCCGCTGGTTGAGGTCAATGCGCTTGAAGGCGTGCGCAACAATGTGTTCGGGACGCTGGCGCTGGCGCGAGCGGCATTCGATCTTGGCGTGCGCGATTTCGTGCTGATCTCGACCGACAAGGCGGTGCGGCCGACCAATGTGATGGGGGCGACAAAGCGCTGGGCGGAGCTGATCGTGCGGTATTTCGGCGGCCTGGCGCGGTCGAGCCGGACCGGACAGCGGTTCTCAGCAGTGCGGTTCGGCAATGTGCTGGGCTCGAACGGCTCAGTGGTGCCGCTGTTTCGCGAGCAGATCGCGGCGGGTGGGCCAGTGACGCTGACCGATGAGCGTATGACGCGCTATTTCATGTCGATCCACGAGGCGGCCGAGCTCATCGTCCAGGCCGGTGCGCTGTCCGAAGGCAGCGACATTTTCCTGCTCGAAATGGGCGAGCCGGTGCGCATACGCGATCTCGCCGAGAACATGGTGCGGCTGGCGGGGCTCACCGTGCGGTCGCCGGCCAACCCGGGCGGCGATATCGAGATCGCGGTAACGGGCATAAGGCCGGCCGAGAAGCTGTTCGAAGAGCTGTTCTACGATGCGAGCCAGGCGACGCGCACCGCGCAGCCCAAGATCCTCCGCACCAAAATGGCCGAGCGGTCCAACCTCGATGTCGAAGGGGCGCTCGAGATGCTGCGTGAGGCTTTGGCGCGGCAGGACGAGCCTGCGGTGCGCAAGGTGCTGTTCGACTACGTCAGCGAGTAGCGGTTTCCGGCGCGCCGGCGCCGACGACGATCGCCGCAGCGGTCAGGGGCAGATAGGCGAGCGCGATCGCCGGCAGTCCCCATCCGGGCAGTGCCGCGACATAGGCCAGCGGCAGCAGCCAGATCAAATTGATGGCGATGAAGGTCAGCGTCACGGGCAGATGACCGCCCCAGCGCCGCGACAGCCTTTGATAGGCGTGGCGGCGGTGCGCCTCGAAGACACGCTCGCGTAGCATTAACCGACGGGCCAGCGTCACCGTCGCGTCGACGACGAAAGCTGCGGCGAGGATCACCCATTGCGCCAAACTCAATGCGCCTGAGGCGATGGTCAGTAGGGCGAGCAGGGCGATGATGAAGCCGAGGAAGGTGCTGCCGGCATCGCCCATGAAGATTTTGGCTGGGGGCCAGTTCAGCATCAGAAATCCGGCGGTTGCCGCGGCGATTCCGAGCGGCATCCAGAACTGCGGATTGGCGGTTGTGCCGGGCAACGTTGCGAGCAGCAGCGCGGCGCCAGCCGTCATGAAAATCGCCTGCGCGCCGGCGATGCCGTCGATGCCGTCCATGAAGTTGAAGAGGTTGATCCAGTAGACAGCGACCACCACCGCAGCACAAATTGCGACGAGGCCGGGCATCGGCAGCCCGATTGCTGCGGCGAGGGCCTCGGCTGGTATCGCGACTACGATGGCGACACCAGTCAGCACGAACTGCGCCAGCAGGCGGAACGACGCGGGCAGGCCCGTGCGATCGTCATAGAAGCCGATGCCCGCAATCAGCAGGGCACAGAGCAGCACGACGACGATCGGCCAGGGCGACGAGACGATCGTCCAGCCCAGTGCGAGCGTGCTGCCGGCGACGATGCCGACTCCGCCGCCGCCCGGTGTCGGGCGCGTGTGCGAGGATCGGGCATTGGGGGATTGGACGACGCCGAGTTGGGCGGCATTGCGCATGATCAGCCACGCTACGGCGAAAGAGAGGGCGGCCGCAGCGGCCAAGATCAGCATCTGGATCAGCATGGCCGGATAAAGCCACAAAATATCCGGCCGGTCGATGTGTGGTCGCGCTTAGTAGACGTCGGCCTGGTAGCGCCCGTCGGCTTTCAGCTTGGCGACATAGGCGGTTGCTGCGTCGGGGCTCATCTTGCCTTCGGCTGCCGCGACATCGCGAATTGCCGCTTCGACGTCCTTGGCCATGCGCTTGGCGTCGCCGCAGACGTAGAAATGAGCGCCCTTTTCGAGCCAGCCGAAGAGTTCGGCGCCGGCTTCTCGGATGCGCTGCTGGACGTAGGTCTTGTTGGCGCCATCACGCGACCAGGCGAGCGACAGATTGGTCAGAACGCCCTTCTGCTGCATCATGCCCCATTCGTTGGCGTAGAAGTAATCATGCGCCTCGCGCTGGTGGCCGAAGAACAGCCAGGCTGGCCCATCTGCGGCTGTCGCCATACGCTCATGCAGGAAAGCGCGGAAGGGGGCGACGCCGGTGCCGGGGCCGACCATGATGATGGGGGTTGCGCCGGAAGCGGGCAGGGCGAAATTGTGCGCCTTCTGCACATAGACCAGCATCTCGTCGGTCTCTTCCATGCGGCTGCCGAGCCAGGTCGAGGCTACGCCGAGCCGTTCGCGGCCTATGGCGTCGTACCGGACGGTGTCGACGGTGAGGCTCACCCGGCCCGGATTGGTCTTGGGTGATGACGAGATCGAGTAGAGCCGCGGCTGCAGCGGTTCGAGCACTTCGATCAGCGCCTCGGGGTCGGGGCGGATGCCGGCAAATTTCTGTAGTGCGCCCAGCACGTCGAGATGCGCCAGATCGCCGTCCGGGTCAGCGCCGCGCGACAGGGCCTGCGCCTTCTTCTTGCGCTCGCCGCCGGTGAGATAGGAGATGAACTGGAACAGCGCATCGGGCGCCGCACCCAGCGACATGCGCTCGATCAGCATTTGCCGAAAGGGTTCGCCGGCAATTGGGAAATCGGCGGGCACGTCGATCGCGGCAATGATCGCATCGGCCAGTGCGGGGTCGTTAGTTGGGAAGACGCCCAGGCTGTCGCCGACGACGTAGTCGAGGCCGGATTCGCTGAGGTCGATCTCGATGTGGTTGGTCACCTTCTCCGAGCCGTCGCCATTGAGCTTGGTGCGGCTGACGAAATGGGCGCGGACCGGGTGTTCGCGCGATAAGCCGGGACGGGCATCGCCCTGTTCCTTGGGCGAAGGTGCCGCCTTGGCCGCGAGCTCGTCGGGACCGATGACGCCGCCACCCATGTCCTCGACGATGGATTTCAGCATCCGCGCGGTGGCCTTGCCGCCGGGCGCGCACAGGTTGAGGCGGGGTTCGGCCTGCTCGAAGATCGCCTGCGAATAATCGGTGCAATTGTAGCCGCACTGGCCGCAATCCTGCTGCGCCATGGCGGCCATCAGCTTCCAGCGGACGGGGCGCTCCGCGGCGAGGACCATGCGGTCCTCGATCAGCATCGCTGGGTCCTTCCACGGCGTCGAACTATCTTCCTTGGGCGCGGTAGGCTGGGCCGGCGTTGCCGGTGGGGGCATCGACTTCAGCAGGGCGTCGGCGAAGAAGCGGTTGAGCCAGGCGCGCTGCGTGTCGCTGAAGGGGGCGTCGGCGGGGATGATCTGCGGCGCGAAGGCGATGCTCATGGCGCGGTCGCTCCGGCGAGTTGCCGGATCGCATCGATCTCGAGCCGCGAGGTGAACTGCAGGAACGTCTCTTCGGGTGCGGCGCGGTGGGTGAGATAGGTGGTCAGTAGCTTCTCGACTGCCGCGGGGCAGCGCTCGACTTCGACGTCGGTCCAGAGCTCGCGGCCGATCTTGGCATCGTCGCCAGTGCCGCCGCCAACGAAGATGTGGAAGCCCTCGACGGGATCAGCATCCTCGCCTTTCGGTACCTTACAGGCAATCATGCCGATATCGCCGACATAGTGCTGTGCGCAGGAGTGATGGCAGCCGGTCAGGTGGATGTTGAGCGGCGTGTCGAGGCTAAGCTTCTGTTCGACATAGGTGACGATCGCCTCGCCGGTGCCCTTGGTGTCGGAGGCGGCGAATTTGCAGCCCTTGTTGCCGGTGCAGGAGATCAGCCCGGCGCGCAGGGAGGTCGCCTTGGTGGTGAGGCCCAGCGCTTCGATGGCCGCGATTGCCGCATCCACCTTCTCGTCGAGTACGCCGGATAGAATAAGGTTCTGCCACACGGTCAGGCGGATGTCGCCATCACCGAAACTGGCGGCGATTTGTGCCAGCCCGTCCATCTGGCCGGCACTCATTCTGCCGCTCGGCAGCACCACGCCGATCCAGTTTTCATTGGGCTGCTTCTGCCGGTGGACGCCGATATGCGCCAGTCGATTGGGCTGCGGGCGTGGTTTCACGCAGTCGTCGGCGATGCGAACCAGCGGGCGGCCTAAGAGTTCTTCGACGGCGGCGACGAATTTGTCGAAACCCCAATCGTCCAGCACATATTTAAGCCGCGCCTTGTCGCGATTGGTACGGTCGCCGCTGTCGATGAACACGCGGACGATGGCGTCGGCCACGTCAGTGGCCTCCTCGGGCTTCACATAGATACCCGTGGGGCGCGCGAAATCCCTGTGGCCAGTAATCCCGCCCAGCATCAGGCGAAACCAGATACCCGGTTCGGCGCCGTCGCCGTCGACGACTTCGACCGCCGAGAAGCCGATGTCGTTGGTTTCCTCCAGCGCCGCAATCGCGCCACCGCCGTCGAAGGCAACGTTGAATTTGCGCGGCAGGCCATGCAGCATGCGCGAATTGAGCACATGGAAGTGCCATGAGCGGGCGAAGGGCCTTGTGTCGATCAGCTCCTGCGGGTCGATGCCGGCGGTAGGCGTGCCGGTGACATTGCGGATGTTGTCCGCGCCCGAACCCTTGGCGGTAAGGCCGAGGTCCTGGATCGCCTCGATCAGGGATGGTGCGCGTTCGGCGGGGATCTCGCGGATCTGCAGATTGGCGCGCGTGGTCACATGCGAGTAGCCGCCGCCATTTGTAGTGGCGAGGCGCGCAAGTCCCGACATCTGCCAGCTGTTTAGAATGCCGTTCGGAATACGCAGGCGGCACATGAAGCTGTTCTGGTTCGGGGCGACGTAGAACAGGCCATGGAAGCGCCAGCGGAAATTGTCGGCCGGCTTAGGGTAGGTGCCCGACGAGGCTTCGGTCTTGAGGCGCCGATAGGCATCGTGCGGATGCTCGTCGCGCTTGAACTTCTCCTGGTCGACGAGCTTCTTGCCCTCGGCCTCGGTGC
>JBDSHC010000035.1:0-85253 GCA_039918675.1 Devosia sp. | reverse complement strand
GCATCCTCGGCTTCTCGATCCTCGCCGGCGTGATCACCGCCCGCCGCGTCCTGCGCCGCATCGATGCGATCAACGCTACGTCCAGTAAGATCATGTTGGGCAGCCTCAGCGAGCGAATCCCCGTCACCAAGGCCAATGACGAGTTCGACGTGCTGGCGACCAGCCTCAACGCCATGCTCGACCGCATCGAGAGCCTGATGCAGGGCCTCAAGGAAGTGACCGACAACGTCGCGCATGATCTGAAGACGCCGCTGACCCGTCTCCGCACCAAGGCCGAAGCCGCGCTGCGCGATGGCGCCTCAGGCGAAACCCAGCGCAAGGCGCTCGAGACGACGCTCACCGAAAGCGACAAGCTCATCAGCACCTTCAACGCGCTCCTGATGATCGCCCGCGCTGAAGCCGGTGCCCCATCGGGCGCCTTCGCCGATGTCGAGGTCAGCGCCGTCGCCGCCGATGTCGCGGAGCTCTACGAGCCCGCCGCGGAAGAGCAGGGGCTCGCCCTTGAAACCTCCATCGCCCCCAATGTGCGACTGCGCGCCAACCGTGAGTTGATCGGGCAGGCGCTGGTCAATCTCATCGAGAATGCGCTGAAATATTACGAGCCCGCCGAGGGCAAGACCGGCAAGCTCGGCATCGTCGTTCGCACCGAGAAGGACCGCGTGCTGATTATCGTCTCCGACAACGGTCCGGGCATTCCCGTCGAAGACCGCGCCCGCGTCGTCGAACGGTTCGTGCGACTCGAAAAGAGCCGCACCGAGGCCGGCTCGGGCCTCGGCCTGTCGCTCGTCGCCGCCGTGGCCAAACTCCACAAGGGCGAGTTCCGCATCGAAGACAACGCGCCCGGCGTTAGGGCCGTGATCGATCTGCCGGCGAGTTGAGCGGCCGCCAGCGCGAACCCCTCAGTGCTGCGTCGGAATCGAGGTCTCGCCCACGCCGATGCCGGTGACGGTGCCGCCCTTGAGGATGTAACCGAGGTATTGCGCGATATCGGAATATCCGCCCGGCCGATCGGCGCGGAAGGCCATCTTGCTGCCCGATGCAGCGCCGAGCGCAGCCTTGATGTCCGCCGACTTCGCGCCGACGCCGGGTACGTTGAACACCGGCGGGGTAAACTTGGCGTTGTCTTCACAATCTTTCGGTGTCGATGACGAGGCCTCGACGGCGACCATCATGACGAACTCCTGACCGCCAAAGGCGTTGGAGATGAACCAGCTGTTGGTGTCCTTGGCGTGGTAGCAGAGCCAGGTCGCTTCACCGTTTGACTGGATCGTCCCGCCGAAGGTCTTCCGCACTTCCGAAAGCTTGGTGGTCTGTAGCCCGATCGACAGCTTGCCGGCCTTGATCGACTTGACCGGCGCCGCGTCCAGGTTGGCTTTCTTGAAGTTGAAATAGTTGCCGTAGATGTTGGCGCCCATGCCGCTGAGGCCGGCGGCCTGAACGGAGGCGGTGGCGGCGAGGCTGACGATAAGCGCGGCGGCGAGGCTGAGACGCATTTTTGGTTCCAGATTTTTGTCGGCGGAAGATACCGAACCGCGGGCGGAAAGCCAGTGGCCATCTGGCGATCCGCGACGCTCTCTCCAGGGCCGTGCTTGCGGCGCAACAGCCGAGCCTTTAGCCTCGCGCCATGCCCGTTTCCCTCGAAATCCTGCTCGGCGCCGCGCCCTATCTCCACCAGCTCCGCGGCCGCCATGCCGATTGGCTGGACGCTGCGATGCCCAGCCCGGACGCCGCACTGGCAACGGAACTCGCCGCGGTGGCCGCAGCCGGCGGCGCCACCGACGACGATTCCGAGATCGGCCGGGCCCTCCGCCTCGCCAAGGGCCGTATCGCGCTGCTGGCCGCCGCCGCCGAGACGGGTGGCCTCTGGACCACGGCCCAAGGTACCGCCGTGCTTTCCGATCTGGCCGATGCCGCGCTCCATGCCGGCCTCGATTTCCTCCTCCGCAAAGCCATCGCCAAGGGCGACATCAAGCCCGGCATCACGCCCGCGAATTCCGGCCTCGCCATCTTTGCCCTCGGCAAGCATGGCGGCCGCGAGCTCAACTATTCTTCCGACATCGACATCGTCGCCTTCTTCGACCGCAGCCGCGATGCGCTGACGGATCCCGACGACGCCACCAAGATTCTGTCCCGCGTGGTGCAGCGCCTCGCCGCCCTCATGCAGGACCGCATCGGCGACGACTATGTCTTCCGCACCGATCTGCGCCTCCGTCCCGATCCCGGCTCCACCCCTGTCGCCATCTCGATCGAGGCCGCGCTCGCCTATTACGAGAGCCGCGGTCAGAACTGGGAACGGGCCGCCTGGATCAAGGCGAGGCCCTGCGCCGGCGACGTCGAAATCGGTGACGGCTTCATCGCCGAACTGGCCCCCTACATCTGGCGCCGCCATCTCGACTTCGCGACCATCGCCGACATCCAGGCCATGAAGCGCCAGATCAACATCAGCAAAAATGTCGGCGATGCCCGCGTCGAGGGCCACAACGTCAAGCTCGGCCGCGGTGGCATCCGCGAGATTGAGTTCTTCGCCCAGACGCAGCAGCTGATCGCCGGCGGCCGCGACAAATCCCTGCGCGTCCGCCCCACCGCCGAAGCCCTCGCCGCGCTGGCCCGCACCGGCTGGATCGCACCGACGACTGCAACCGAACTCACCGAAACCTACTGGTTCCTCCGCGCCGTCGAGAACCGCCTCCAGATGCTGCGCGACGAACAGACCCACATCATGCCCGAGACAGAGGAAGGAGTGGCGGTCATCGCCGCCCTGATGGGCCAGTCGCCCGACGACTTCCGCACCGCCTATCGCGATGCCCTAAATCGCGTGCAGGGCTATTACGCCGACCTCTTCACCCAGGGCGAAACGCTCGGCGCCGCGGGCGGCAATCTCGTCTTCACCGGCAGCGACGACGATCCGGCGACGATCGAGACGCTGACCAAAATGGGGTTCCACGACGCTGCCGCCGTCTCGGCCATCGTGCGCAAATGGCATTATGGCAGTTACAGCGCCACCCGCGCCTCCGCGGCCCGCGCCCATCTCACCGAGCTGCTGCCGCTGCTGCTCACCACCTTCGCGCATACCGGCAACGCCGATCTCGCCTTCCACCGCTTCGACAATTTCCTGTCGCGTATCCCGACCGGCGTCCAGCTCTTCGCGCTGCTGCGCAATCATGGCCAGCTCCGCGACCTCCTCGTCCAGCTCATGGCCTCCGCCCCGCGTATGGCCGAGGCCGTGGTGCACCGCGCCCATGTGATGGATGCGCTGATCGACCCCGCCTTCGCCGACGATGTCAGCCGCCGCAGCATTCTCGTCGCTAAGGTCGATGCGTTCCTCGGCGATGCGCGCGACTATCAGGAGGTCATCGAACGCGCCCGTATCATTGGCCAGGAGCAACAGTTCCTGATCGCTGCCGGTCTGCTGTCGGGCACCGTCAGCGCGCAGCGCGCCGGCAGCCAGTTCACCGCTCTCGCCGAGACGCTGCTGCGCAAGCTCTTCGCCGCCGTGCGCACCGAGTTCGAGAAGCGCCACGGCACCATCCCCGGCGCCAGCGTCGCGCTGCTCGGCTTCGGCAAGATGGCGAGCCGCGAGATGACGCATTCCTCCGATCTCGATTTCATCCTGCTCTATGATGCCGCCGACGCCACCACCGAATCCGACGGCGAGCGCCCCTTGGCCGCGACGCAATATTTCGCGCGCCTGACCCAGCGTCTGGTTGCCGCCGTCACCGCACCGACTGCTGAGGGCGTCCTCTATCACGCGGACATGCGCCTGCGCCCCTCGGGCAATGCCGGCCCGCTCGCCACCAGCCTTCGCGCCTTCATCGTCTATCAGGAGGAGAGCGCCTGGACCTGGGAACACCTTGCACTCACCCGCGCCCGCATCATCGAAGCCGATAGCGATTTCGGTCAGCGGATCGAGGGCATCATCGGCGAAATCCTCGATCGCCCGCGCGACGCCGAGCAGATCATTACCGACGTCCTCACCATGCGGGAGCTGATGGCGAAGGAACGGCCGGCGCGCCATCCCTTCGATCTGAAGCTCGTCCCCGGCGGTCTTGTCGATCTCGAATTCATCGCCCAATCTGCGCAGCTGCTGGCCCGCTCGCAGATCGCGCTACCGCATGGCAGCGCCGCCGATGTGCTGAAGCGGTTGGGCGAGCTCGGTCTCGTGCCCGATGGCGCGCGACTCGCCGAGATTCACGGCGTCTACTCCGCCGTGCTGCAGGTGATGAGCGCCGCCCTTGCCGATCCCTTCAAGGACGAGGGCTGGACCGATGCTTTCCGCGATCTCCTCGCCCAGCTCACCAATGAGCCGAACTTCCAGCGCCTCAGGGAAGATCTGGCAGAAATGCAGGCCGAGGTGCGATCAGCAACGCCCCTCTGGTACGAGCGCGCGAAGCGTCTCTAGGCCGCGGCGCTGACCTTGGGCGCCATCGCCCCCGCCTGCGGCAGCGACACAGCCACAGTCGTGCCGAGTGCCGGTCGGCTATCGATCGCCAGATGCCCGCCGCTCAGATCCGCGATAGCGCGTGCGATCGCAAGACCCAGCCCCGCGCCGTCCCGGTCGCGTGTCAGCGAGGCATCCCCGAACGCGAAGGGCTGCGACACCGCAGCGAGCCGCTCCGGGCTCATGCCGATCCCGTCATCGGTGATTTCAAGCACGACGCCATCAAGCGCCGCGTGGGCCGCCACAGTCACCCGGCCGCCGCGCGGCGTGAAGCGGATGGCATTGTCCACCAGATTGCTCAGCATCCGCTCGAGCGAGAATTTGTCGCCGATCACGATCGCATCGGTCGGCGCACCGAGTGCCAGTGCGATACCCTTGCGCTGCGCCTGCGCCGAATAACGCTGCGTCGCCGAAACGAGCAACTCGTCGACATTCAGCGGGATCGGGTTCAGCGCGCGCCGCCCACCCTCCAGCTCCGCCAGTTCGAGCGTCGACGCGAAGAACGACAGCAGCCGCTCGCCAGATGTGCGGATCGATTCCACATAGTCCGCGTAGCGATCATCGCCGAGCGGCCCATAGGTCTCCTGTCGCATCAGTTCGGCAAAGCCGAGAATGTGGTTGAGCGGCGTGCGGATATCATGGCTGAGATGGGCGAGGAATGAGGTCTTGGATCGGCTCGCCGCCTCGGCGCGCAGCTTCTCCTCATGGTAGCGTCGCGCCAGCACCCGCTGCTCTTCGCGGATCGACGACAGCAGATGATCCGTCCGCCGGCTCTCGGTGACATCGGTCACCAGCGTTACGAAGCCGCCCTCGCCCAGCGGCCGCTCGTCGATCATCAGGCACGATCCGTCTTCGCGATGCAACTCCAGCACGCGATTGCTCTCGTCCTCGCTGATCAGCTGCATATAGCCACCCTGGACGAACCGCCGCACCGACGCCGCGTAAGATGCACCAGGCCGCACATCGTGCGTCTCGGCATTGAGCCGCGCGCGATACTGTTCGTTGCAGACGATCAGCCGCCCCTCCGGCGTCCAACATGCGACGCCGAATGGAATGGTTGAGAGCAGATCCTGGTGGCCAACGATGGCAGGCGGCGCGACTTTGCGGCGCCGCGCCGAAAATCCGATGAACAGGAACGCCAGTCCATAAGCCAGCGCACCCCGTGGCGTGATGCCCGTTATCGCCGTCGTCTGATCGGTGTCGACGGCGAGCGGCTCGAAGGCCGCGGCGACGAACCGGCTGCTCAGTGGCGGCTGCACAGCGTCGAGGCGGGAGAGCAGGGCCTGCCGCTCTGTCAGGTCATCGAAGGTGCGAATGGCGTCGGACACGACGAACAGCGTTGCGCCCACAATCGCGGCGGCGGCTACCGCATAGGTCAGCGGCGAGAGGCTGCCAAAAAACCCAGGCGAAGTGCCCCGTTGGTCGAATCCAACAGCCCCGACGCCGGATGACTCCGTCGACCGCATGCAATGCTCCGCCCGAGAAAATTCGCTAAATACCACGCCCTGATTTGTAATGTGAATCAGCGCCTTGCGCCTGTCCATAGGGGGTTTGGGACAGCCGTCTCACATGACTCGAATTCATGAGTCCGATGAGTCACTTAGCCGGCGAAGAAAAATTCTTCTCTTAGGCTTTCATTAACCAGCCAAACCGCCATTCGATGATGTCGACAGCGTTCCCGCGGAGTTTGCCGCCGCCGCCTAGCGCCGTGCGCGCCCGATTCTGTCGCCGAAGCATCGCCGACAAAAAACACAAACAGATGTGTGGCTCGCCCGCTACAGGCAAAACCGCGAATCTTCTTATATTCTGACCTGCTGGATCGACCGCTCTTTCTCCTTTTGCGCCCATTGCGGCAATGGGAAGGAGCGGCGACGCCGGCGCGCAACAATCCTGCGGCCCCCAAGCTGCGCTAGGCGTTGCGCCTCCGTAACATTGCGAGTGCATTGCCATGCTGGGTTGGTTTGAACGCCGCCTCGACCCCTATCCGACTTCTGAACCGGCGCAGCCGCCCAAGGGGCTGATCGCGTTCTGCCTGCATTATTCGCACGGCGCCAAGAAGTGGCTGATCATCATGGCCATCTGCTCGGCCCTGATCGCCTCGATCGAGATCGTGCTGTTCGGCTTCATCGGCAGCATCGTCGATTGGCTGAGCAATGCCGATCGCGCCACCTTCCTTCAGACCGAAGGCTGGAAGCTCGCGATCATGGGCGCCGTGGTGCTTTTCGCCATCCCGATCATCAATTCGTTCAGCTCGCTCGTCGTCCACCAGACGCTACTCGGCAATTATCCGCAGCGCATCCGCTGGATGTCGCACCGCTACCTCATCCGCCAGTCGATGAGCTATTTCCAGGACGAGTTCGCCGGCCGCATCGCCACCAAGCTGATGCAGACCTCGCTCGCCGTCCGCGAAGTGGTGATGAAGATCCTCGACATGCTGGTCTATGTCATCTTCTACTTCGGCGGCGCCGTGGTCCTTGCCGCCTCGAGCGACTGGCGGCTCGCGTTGCCCTTCATCGTCTGGCTGGTGGGCTACATCCTGCTGCTCCGCAACTACATCCCGCGCCTCGCCAGGGTCGCCGAGCTGCAGGCCGATTCCCGCTCACTGATGACCGGCCGTATCGTCGACAGCTACACCAACATCTCGACCGTGAAGCTCTTCTCCCACTCCAACCGCGAGGAGGCTTACGCAAAGGAGGCCATGGATGGCTTCCTGCAATCGGTCCACCAGCAGATGCGGATGTTCTCGATCCTCAACATCACCATCACCATCATGAACTGCATCCTGTTCTTCGCGGTCGGAGCACTCGGCATCTACCTCTGGCTGCCCGGCATCGTGACGGCCGGCGCCATCGCGGTCTCGGCTGCTCTCGTTATGCGCCTGCAGGGCATGTCGCATTGGGTGATGTGGGAATTCTCGGCGCTATTCGAGAACATCGGCACCGTGCGCGACGGCATCAACTCCCTCTCGCTCCCCAGCGTCGTCCACGACAAGCCCGACGCCAAGGCCATCGCCCCGGTCAATGGCGACATCCGCTTCGATCATGTCGCCTTCCACTATGGCAAGAAGTCGGGCGTCATCGACGGGCTCGATCTTCACATCCGCCCGGGCGAGAAGGTCGGCCTCGTCGGCCGCTCCGGCGCTGGCAAATCGACCATCGTCAATCTGCTGCTGCGTTTTTACGACCGCGAGGGCGGGCTCATAGCGATCGACGGCACCGACATCGGCACCGTTACGCAGGAATCGCTGCGCGCCAATATCGGCGTTGTCACTCAGGACACCTCGCTGCTTCATCGTTCGGTGCGCGAGAACATCGCCTATGGCCGCCCGGACGCCACCGACGAGGAGATCATCGCCGCGACGAAGCTCGCCGAAGCGCATGACTTCATCGAGACGCTGGTCGATCCCAAGGGCCGCAAGGGCTACGACGCCCATGTCGGCGAACGCGGCGTCAAGCTTTCGGGCGGCCAGCGCCAGCGCGTCGCCATCGCCCGGGTGCTGCTCAAGAACGCCCCGATCCTCGTCCTCGACGAAGCGACCTCGGCCCTCGATTCAGAGGTCGAAGCCGCCATCCAGGATCAGCTGCAGCTCTTGATGCGCGGCAAGACCGTCATCGCCATCGCCCACCGCCTCTCGACCATCGCCATGCTCGACCGTCTCGTCGTCATCGAACAGGGCAAGATCGTCGAAGAGGGTAGCCACGCTGAACTGCTCGCTGTCGAAGGCATCTACGCCAGGCTCTGGCAACGCCAGTCTGGTGGCTTCATCGACGCCGACATCGCCGAAGAAGCCGCCGAGTAACCGACGCCTATCAACATCCCAAGGAGAAAATGATGAATCTCAATCCCGAAATCAGCCCCGTCCATCGCGAGCGCACCCGCGGTTTCAAACGAAAACAGATCCAACGAACCCGAAGCTGATTTCATATCGCCGGGTTCTCTTCCGATGAGAGCCAAATGCTTAACAATATCATCGCCTGGTTCGACAACCGCTACTCGCCGGTTGCCCTGGCCGAGAACCGTCAGCCTCCCATGGGGCTGCGCAAGTTCGTCTTCTATTTCGTCGGCCAGTTTCGCGCCCCCTTCCTGATCCGCCTCGGCCTCGTTGCCATCGGCTCTATTGCCGATGCGATGATGCCCATCTTTGTCGGTCTCGTGGTCGGCTTTCTTGCCACCACCACGCCCGGCAATGTCTTCACCGATCACTGGCCGACGCTGCTCAGCATGGTCGTGGTGATCGCGCTCGTGCGTCCCACGACCTTCCTGTTCGACACCCTCGTGCGTAACCACGGCATCGTCCCCAATCTGGTCGATCTCGTGCGCTGGCAAAGCCACTGGCATGTCATCCGCCAAAGCTGGACATACTTCCAGAACGACTTCGCCGGACGCATCGCCAATAAGGTCATGCAGGTGGGCGACGCCATCGAGACCGGCGTCAACCTCGCCATCGATGCGGCGTGGTACGCGCTGATCTTCGTCGTCGTCGCGATCATCACTTTCGCGCGGCTCGACTGGATCCTCTTGGTGCCGATCTTTGTGTGGATGGTGCTCTACGGCATCCTCTTCACCATCACCATGCCGCTCATCGCTCGCCATTCCGAAGACCTCTCGGAGGCCAAATCGGTGATGACCGGACGCATCGTCGACAGCTACACCAACATCCAGACGCTGAAGACCTTCTCCACCGGCGTCCACGAAGACACTTACGTGTCGGACTCGATCATGGGGCACGCCATCGGCTTCCGGAAACTCATGCGGGTATTCACCTACATGTGGTCGATCCTGTTCATCCTCAACGCCGGCCTCGTCATCTCAATCGGCTGGCTGGCGCTGACCGGCTGGAACAATGGCACCCTCTCCGCTGCTGCGGTGGCGACAGCCATCCCATTCGCTCTCCAGATCATGAACATGTCGGGCTGGATCCTCGAGATCGGCTCCAACATCTTCCGTCAGGTAGGCACAGTGCGGGACTCGATGGAAACCATCGCGCAGCCCATCACGCTGCTCGATGCGCCGGAGGCGAAGCCGCTGGCCGTGACCAAGGGCGAGATCGTCTTCGACGATGTCACCTTCAACTATTGGCGCGGCAAGACCGGCACCGTCATCGAGCACTTCAACCTCACCATCGCACCGGGCGAGAAGGTGGGGCTGGTGGGCCGGTCCGGCGCCGGCAAATCGACGCTGGTCAACCTTGCGCTACGTCTGTTCGACGTCGAGGCCGGGTCGATCCGCATCGACGGCCAGGACGTACGCGAGGTGACGCAGGACTCGGTCCGGGCTGCCATCGGTCTTGTCAGCCAGGACACCTCGCTGCTCCACCGCTCGATCCGCGAGAACGTCAAGTATGGCCGGCAGGACGCGACCGACGCGGAGATGATCGAAGCCGCCGCGCAGGCCAAGGTCGACGAGGTCATCGCGGGTCTGGTCGATCCCAAGGGCAATGTCGGCTACGACGCGCATGTCGGCGAGCGGGGCGTCAAACTCTCTGGCGGTCAGCGCCAGCGTGTCGCCATCGCTCGCGTTCTGCTCAAGAACGCGCCGATCCTGATGTTGGACGAAGCGACCTCGGCCCTCGACTCCGAAGTCGAAGCCGCCATCCAGGAGCAACTCGCCTCCCTGATGCGCGGCAAGACGGTGATCGCCATCGCCCACCGCCTCTCGACCATCGCCGCGATGGATCGGCTCGTGGTGCTCGAAGCCGGCCGCATTGTCGAGGAGGGCACACACGCCCAGCTCCTCTCGACCGGCGGTCACTACGCCCAGCTCTGGGAGCGCCAGTCCGGCGGCTTCCTCGATCTCGACGCGAAGGCGGCGGAGTAGCGACGCTCCTCTCTGGCCGAACGACCCCTCTCGGGATGTTCGGCCGGAGCAAGGATAGACCACCGGGCGCGTTGCCCGGGCAGCTTACACCGCACGAAGCGTCTTGCTCATGATGACGCTGCGATAGTTGGTGTGCGACCACTGCCGGTGCTCGATGAAGCGGTAGCCGAGCCGTCCATACCATCCGACGAGATGCGTTGCTGGTTCCGCCGTATCGAGCGCCAGCTCCGCCGCTCCCGACAGCGCCGCCCGTTCCTCGACAAGCCCGACCAGGCGCCGTCCCAGACCTTTGGCTTGCAGCGCGGGCTGCACCGCGAATTGCCCGAACGACGCGACGTCCGGCCGGTCGTACCAGTCGCAGCCCTTGGTCCGCTCGCTGTTGCGAAACAGGATCGTCCCGCAGATCGCCCCACCACTAAGCGCCACGAAGCATTCGCCCTGCGCCACCCGATTTGCGGTGACGTCGACGCCCTGATGCGTCGCCATATAGCGCAAGCCCATCGCCGCGAGGCTCGCATAGGATTGGTGGAGCAGCTCCGTCATCTCAACCAGCGAATCCGTCGGCAGTAACGGACGCACTACGATCGTTTCGGTGGACATCGGGGCGGTTCCAGATTCGGCAAGGAGCGACATTACATGGCCCGCCATGCGCACGCAGCCCGCTTGTCGCTCCCTGAGCCATCGGCTACCCCTGCCACAGCAGGGAGCTCAGACATGACCGACATCCTAGACTGCCGTCTCGTCCGCCCCGGTGCTACGACCTATTCCGGTAAGCAGGGCTTCGATTATGTCGAGGGCATCACCGCAGAAGTCGTGGGTGCCAAGGCCATCTGCATGATGCTCCTCACCATCCCGCCCGGCGGCCGCGCCAAGGCGCATCTGCATAAAAACCATGAAACGGCCATCTACATGGTCGCGGGCGAAGCCGACACCTGGTACGGCGAGCGGCTCGAAAAGCACGTCGTCGTCAAGGCTGGCGACATGTTCTACATTCCCGCTGGCATGCCGCATCTCCCCGCCAATCGCGGTACCGTCCCCGCCATAGCCGTCATCGCCCGCACCGACCCCAACGAACAGGAAAGCGTCGTACTCCTGCCCGAACTCGACGCGCTGGTTCCGGCCTAGGGTAGATCCCGCAGTCGGAAGGGGCATCGAGCTTTGGACGGGGATCGTGGCGATTGCCTCATTGGCACCGGCCCAAACCCTGCTAAAAGCTGCTCCGCAAAGGGCACGCCAAGGGGACAATAATGGCCAGCACTGCAACTGCCGCGACCGCAGCGATCTATTCTGAGCTCGATCTGGGCGGCCAGTTCACCCTCTCCAGCCCGACCTATAAGACCAAGGCCAAAATCACGCTCCCGGGCGACGTTCACAGCGCGCTGCTCGATGCCGGCGAGATCCCCGATCCGTATTTCGGCATCAATGAACAGGCCGTCATGTGGGTCCACGATACGGCCTGGACCATGGAACGTCGTTTCACCGCGACGCGCGAGGATGTCGACGGCTATCTGACGCTCACGCTCGACAATGTCGATTGCATAGCGACCGTCTTCCTCAATGGCGAGGAAATCGCCCGCACCCAGAACCAGTTCATCCGCTACGATTTGGACGTCACCGACAAGGTGAAGGCCGGGGTTAACACCCTGCGCCTCGAATTCGCTATCACCAAGGACGTCGCCAAGGCGCGCTCCGACGCGCACCCGTTCCCCATCCCGTTCACTTACAACTATCAGACGAATGGCCTGCCGGGCGTCCACATGAACTTCGTTCGCAAGGCCGCCTGCCATGCCGGCTGGGATTGGGGCATCTGCCTGATGCCAACCGGAATCTACGGCAGGATGGCCATCCGCAAATCCCGCCTCGCCCGTCAGGACAGCGTCCAAGTCTCCCAGGCGCATGGCAAGACCAGCGTCGAGCTCTCGATCAAGACGCATGTGTTCGCCTTCGCGGAAGGCTCGATCGAACTGATGCACGAGATCGCTGGGATCAAGATCGCCGACAAGGTTGTTGTCCGTCCCGGCGAGAATATCTTCAACCACAACCTCACCATCAAGAACCCGAAGCTCTGGTGGCCAAACGGGCAGGGCGAGCAGCCGCTCTACGAATTGTGGACCACGCTCGACGGCGAGCGCACGACCCGCAAGATCGGCCTCCGCAAACTCGAATGGATCGTCGAGAAGGACGCCATCGACCACAGCTTCAAAGTGCGCGTGAATGGCCGCGACATCACCGCCATGGGTGCCAACTGGATCCCGGCCGACGCCATCCCGTCCCGCATCACGCCTGCGGTGGTCCGCGATCTCCTCGAGAGCGCCAAGGCCGTCAACATGAACATGATGCGCGTCTGGGGCGGCGGGCAGTATGAGCCCGACTATTTCTACGAGCTCTGCGACGAACTCGGCATCCTGGTCTGGCAGGACTTCATGTTCTCCTGCATGAGCTATCCCAGCGACCGCGAGTTTCTCGCCGACGTGCGCACCGAGATCACCCAGCAGGTGCGCCGCCTCAGCCATCACGCCTGCCTCGCCATCTGGTGCGGCGACAATGAAGTCATCGGCTCGCTCACCTGGTACCCCGAGACCAAGGCCGATCCGACCCGCTACGTCGCCAATTACGATCGCCTCAACTCGATGCTCGGCAACATCGTCGAGGACGAAGATGCCGACCGCCGCTTCTGGCCGTCATCGCCCTCGCTCGGCTACATGGACTTCGGCGATGGCTGGCATTCCGACACCCGCGGCGACATGCATTACTGGAGCGTCTGGCACCAGGCCAAGGACTTCTCCGCCTATCGCGACGTGAACCCGCGCTTCGCCTCCGAGTTCGGCTTCCAGAGCTTCACCTCGATGAACGTCATCGAGTCCTTCACCACCCCCGAGGACCGCAACCCGTCCTCGCCTGTGATGGAGAACCACCAGCGCAACAATGGCGGCAATGCGCGCATCCTCGAAACCATGACACGCTACTTCCGCTTCCCGTCCGACTTCGACCAGATGGTGTTCCTCAGCCAGATCCAGCAGGGCCTCGCCATCAAGACCGCCATCGAATACTGGCGCTCCACCAAGCCTCGCTGCATGGGCACGCTCTACTGGCAGATCAACGACACCTATCCGGTGGCGAGCTGGTCGAGCCTCGACTATGGCGGCCAGTGGAAGCTGATGCACTACATGGCCAAGCGCTTCTACCTCCCCATCAACGTCGTCGCCGTCCCCGACAAGGACAATGCCGCGCTCATCCTCAAGGGCATCAACGACACCGCCACCAAAGCCGAGGTGCATCTCGAAGTGCAGGCGGTCGATGTCGGCGGCAAGGGACGGGTCATCTTCACCGGCAAGGGCAATGTCTCGCCCGACGCCGCCAGCGACCTCACGCGCATCGCCCTCGTCGATCTCAAGCCCACCGAGTTCCTGTTCTTCTCCTGGCGCGACAAGGCCGGCACCCTGCTCGGCGAGAACGACTACTTCCCCCAGCCCTACAAGGCCTACGACATGCCGCAGGCCAAAGTCACCTCGCGCTGGGAAACCGCCGACGGCAAGCCGGTGCTCATCCTCAAATCCGACAAACCCGCCGTCTTCGTCACCGCCACCACTGACGTCCCCGGCTACTTCACCGACAACGCCGTCACACTCCTGCCCGGCCGCGAAACGCGGCTTGGCTTCACCGCCCGCAATGGTGCAAAAATCACCCAGAAAGCGCTGGCGTCGGGCCTCAAAATCCGCCACCTCCGCGAGACCTATTGAGACGAGCCATGGCCAATTCGATCAAGCGCAGCGAAATCAACCGCATCATGAAAGAGTCGGATAAATTCATCCGCTCCTTCGGCTACATCATGCCGCCCTTCGCCTATTGGACGCCGTCCGAGTTCAAGGCCAGCAAGGCCATCGCCCAGAACATCGTCACGCACAATCTGGGCTGGGACATCACCGATTACGGCCTCGGCGATTTCAGCGACACGGGCCTCTTCCTGTTCACCGTCCGCAACGGCAACAATGCCGACCTTAGCAAGGGCCGCGGCATGCTCTATGCCGAAAAGGCGATGATCAGCCGCGAGAAGCAATACTCGCCCATGCACCGCCACAACCTCAAGGCCGAGGACATCATCAATCGCGGCGGCGGCACGCTGGTGATCGAGCTCTTCGGCGACACCGACGGTAAATGCGATCGCAGCAAGGGCACCGTGGTCTACACCGACGGCATCCGCCGCGAGCTCGAGCCCGGCGCCCTGCTGCGGCTCGCACCGGGCGAGAGCGTCACCCTCATGCCCAACGAGCATTGGCACGCCTTCTGGGGCGAGAACGGCGATGTCTTCGTAGGCGAGGTCTCGACGGTCAACGACGACAACACCGACAACGTCTTCGAAGATGCCCGCATTTCCCGCTTCTCCGGCATCGACGAAGACGAGGAGCCCTGGCACCTGCTGGTCCCCGACTACGCGAAGTGGCTGGCCTGAGGAGCGATGTGATCGCTCGGCAACTTGCTTAGGCCGCCAAAATCGACCTAGGCTGACACTGCGAGTTGCGGGAGTTGAGTCACATGGCGGTGCAACTGATCGAGGCGCGGCTCCCCGATTTCGGGGTGCCCGCCGAGCGTCCTGAATTGTCTCGGGAAATCTACGCAGCCCGTCTCGACGATCTGCTTCGCGCCGGGCGCGCCGCAGGCCTCGACGCCATCCTCATCTACGCCGACCGCGAGCACAGCGCCAATCTCGCCTGGCTTACCGGGTTCGATCCGCGCTTCGAGGAAGCGCTCCTCATTCTCGCTGCCGGCGCCATTCCCACGCTCCTCGCCGGTCCCGAAAATCTCAGCCGCGCGCGCAACTCGAAAATCGAAGTCGCGGCGCGCCTCTACCCGCCCTTTGGTCTGCTGGGGCAGGACCGCAGCCAGACCCCGGACCTCGAAGAGGTTCTCACCAGCGCGGGGGTGACTGCCGGCCAGCGCGTCGGTGTGCTGGGGTGGAAATATTTCGGCCCCCATGAAGCCAAGAAGCCCGAGATCTGGTTCGAGACCCCCGCCTTCATCATCGACACACTGCGCAAGGTCGTCGGCGACAAGGGGCGGGTGATGAATGCCAACGCGTTGACGATGGATTCGAGCACCGGGCTCCGCGCCATCAACGAGATCGATCAGATCGCGCAGTTCGAGTTTGGTTCCGTTGCGGCGTCCGAGGCGCTGAAGGCGCTGTTCCGCAACATCAAGCCGGGGATGAGCGAGTTTGCTGCTGTGCAGACGATGGGGCTCGGTGTACTGCCGCACTCATGCCACACGATGCTCTCGACCGGCGATCGCCTCGTCGGCCTCGATAGCCCCGCTGGAAAACTCATCGAGCGCGGCGACCCACTGACCACCGCTGTTGGCTATTGGGGCGGCTTGTCGAGCCGTGTGGCCTGGGTTGTCGCCGACCAATCGGAACTCCCTTCCAATGCTGCCGACTGGCTCGAACGATTGGCGATGCCCTATTTCGCCTGCGCCGCCGAGTGGTATTCGACCATTGGCATAGGGGTGACGGGCGGCGCGCTGGACGCAATTGCCCGCAAGCATCTTGGCGACCCGTTCTTCAATCTGATCCTCAACCCGGGCCATCTCATCCATCTCGATGAGTGGATGAACACGCCGGTCTATCCGGGCTCGAAAGAGACCCTGAAGTCGGGGCAGGCGATTCAGTGCGACATCATCCCTGCGGTCGGCGCGCCTTATCACTCGGCCAACATCGAGGATGGGATCGCGCTGCTCGACGAGCGGGGTAGGGCGGAGCTTCGCGACAGGCACCCCGCAATCGCAGCGCGCGTTGCGGCGCGCCGTGACTTCATGGGCGACGTGCTCGGCATTCGCCTCAAAGCTGAGGTCATGCCGCTTTCGAACCTTGCCGCGGCTTATCCGCCGTTCCTGCTGTCGCCGGATCGGCTTCTGGCGCTGCGCTGATCGGCACGTCCTGGGTGATCAGTCGCGCGCTGCGATAGCCCGTGATGTAGATCCATAGCCAGTTGAGCGCGATGAAGATCCGGTTCTTGAGCCCGATCAGGAAGTAGATGTGGGCGAGGCCCCAAATCCACCAGCCGACCCACCCCGTGAGCTTGATCCGCCCGAAATCGATCAGCGCCTGGCTGCGGCCGATGGTGGCGATGTCGCCTAGATGCTTGTAGTCGAACGGCAGCGTCGTTCGGTTGCCGGCGAGGCGCGCCTTGATGATGCGGGCGACATGCTTGCCGCCCTGCTTGGCCGCATCGCCAATACCCGGCACCGGCTTGCCGTCCAGCCGTGTCGTGGTGACGGTATCGCCGATCGCGAAGATATGCGGATAGCCCGGCACGCTGAGATCCGGATTGACCTTCACCCGTCCGGCGCGGTCCGCCTCGACACCCAGCCATTTCGCAGCCGGCGATGCGAGCACGCCGGCGGCCCAGATGATCGTCTCCGATCTCAGTGTCGTCCCGCCATAGTCGACGCCGTCGGCGCGCACCGCAGTGACGGCCTTGTTGAGTTCGACCTCGACGCCAAGCTTCTTGAGCGCTTTCTCGGCATAGGCCGACATGTCCGGCACGAAATTGGCTAGCACACGCGGACCCGCCTCGATCAGGATGACGCGCGCCTCTTCCGGCTGGATATTGCGGAAGTCCTCCTTGAGGGTGATCCGCGCCAGCTCGATGATGGCACCGACGAGCTCGACGCCTGTCGGACCCGCACCGATGATGACGAAGGTCAGCAGCGCCCTGCGCATCTCGGCGTCCGTCTCGATCTCCGCCTTCTCGAACGCCACGAGCAGCCGCCGGCGCATCGCCGTCGCGTCCTCGAGCGTCTTGAGGCCCGGCGCGAAAGGCTCCCAATCATCATGCCCGAAATAGGCATGGCGGGCCCCCGTCGCGAGAACCAGATAATCGAACGGCACTGTCCTCCCATTGTCGAGCCGAACGACATTCGCGGTGGTATCGACCCCCGTGACGGTCGCCAGCAGCGTCGTCACCTCGTCGCGCTTGTGGACGAGCTGGCGAATGGGCCAGGCGATCTCCGACGGGCCGAGCGTCGTTGTCGCCACCTGGTACAACAGCGGCTGGAAGAGGTGGTGATTGCGCTTGTCGATGAGCGTGATTTCGGCATCGACGCCCTTCAGCTTCTGGATTGTCGCAAGGCCGCCAAAGCCGCCCCCAACAACCACAATCTGCCGTCTATCGGTCATGATGACCCCAATCTCATTTGCCCCGCATGTGAGATATGCCTTGCGAGTTTGCGGTACAATTGGACGAACGATGCCCTACGGAAGTCGTGCCATGCGTTTTCGCCACGGCTGATTTCAGATGCCGTTCAGCTTCTACAGCTCCCGCAGGAGGCGTGCCGGTGCCGTGCGGAAAGCGCCAAGCACCGTTGTCGCGCCGAGCGTCGCGACGATGGCAAGGGCGCCGATATTGACGGCGGCCAGCAGCCACTCATTGACCGTGAAATCGACGTCGAGAAGGGCTTTGGTCAGCGTCCAGGCAACCACCAGTCCAAGCATCGTGGCGAGGACAGCCGCAAACGCCGCCAGGATTAGGAACTGCAGGGCGAACCCGGCGATGATGCCGGATTGCGGTGCGCCGAGAACCTTGGTGATGAGCGCGTCGGCACGGCGCTGCTGCCGTCCCGCGGCGAGGCTACCGATGAGAACCAGGAGACCATTGCCGACAGCGAGGCCACCCACCAGCGACGCCGCCAGCGATAGCTGACCGAGCGCCTGCGTGATCTGGTCGAGCGTTTCGCCGATGGCGACGAAACGCACGTCGGGAAGCGCCGCGGCGAGGCTTCGCTCCACGGCATCTTCGCGCCCGGGAGCCGCCTTTACCGCACCGAGCAGCGTTGCCGGATACGCTTCGAGAGCGCCCGGCGCGAAGGCGGCGAGGAAGTCGATCCCACCCTGCCAGGAATAGTCGCGGAAATTGGCGATCTTGGCGGTGATGCTGTCGCCGAAGATGTCGAATGCAATCTTGTCGCCGATCTTCAGCCCTAGGCCGGCGCGCAGGCTATGGTGCAGAGACACCAGTGGAATGCCGCTATAGTCCGCCGGCCACCACTCGCCCTCGACCAGCCGCGACGATGGTGGCATCTGGACGCGATAGGTCAGCGGCACATCGCCCGACAACAGGAACAGCGCTTCTGACCCGCGTGGCTTGAGTGCATCCACCGCTGTCCCATTGATCGCCGTCACTGCGCCTCGCAACATGGGCGTTGCGGTGACGTCGACGATGTCGCCGCCATCGACCTGCATGGCCTTCAGCTTTTCAGTCTCGTCCCCGAACAGATCGGAGGCGACGAAGGTCGGCACGTCGAACACCGAGGCACCCAGATACTCATTGCTGAGGTTCGTCTGTAGCGCGAGCACGACGATGAGCATGGCGAGAGCCATGCCGATCGAAATAACGACCGACGGGGTATTCGACTCCGGCCCGGAAATGCCCCGCAGCGCGCGTCGCACAATCGGATTGTGCGATTCCGGTAGGCGGCGCAGTGCCGCTATCAGGACACCCGTGGCCAGCCGGAAGACGACCACGGCCGCGACGCTCACGAACGCGAATGCCGCGACCAGCGACGGATCGTTGGTCATCACGATGGCCAGCCAGACAAACAGGATTGCGGAGATGGCGACCGGGATCACCTGCACCGAGGCGAGGAGGCCCCGCCACGCGAATTGCGGCGATGCCAATCCCCGCGAGCGGAACAGGATGATCGGCTCGATGTTCAGCGCCTGCTGCAGCGGCAGGTAGGAGAAGGCAAACGCGGTCACGAGGCCGACGGCTGCCGCCACGAGGATCGGCTGCGCATAGAGCGCCGGCGGAAGGGCCACGCCGATTGCTTGTCCAACGATCGGCAAGGCGAGCAGTCCGGTGCCCGCCCCCAGTAGCAGGCCGATGCCGACGCCGACCAGCGCCAGCGTCGCGATCTGCGAAGAGAAGTGGAGGAAGATGCGTGCCCGGCTGGCCCCGACACTCCGCATCACCGCGATGACCGTCGCGCGTTCCGACACATAGGCCGAGATGCCCGTCCACACGCTCACGCCGCCGATCAGCAGCGACGCGAGTCCGACGATGACCAGAAAGCGCATGAACAGATCATAGTATCGAACCATCGCGCCCAGCGCGTCGCGGGGGGTTCTTATCGTCCACCCCGTATCGCCAAGCGCTGCGTTCAGACTGCTGCGCAGCTGTTCGGCGTCATGTGCCTCCGACAGCACCTTGTAGCGGAAATAGGTGCCGAGACCGGGCAGGGGGGAGGTTGTGTCGCTGAGCACCGCGAAGCCTTCGGTACTGATAAGCGCCGGCAGACCCAGACGAAAGCCTCGCACCGCCCCATCAGGCAGCTTCAGCAAAGTGCCGCGGGCCTGAAACGGTGTACCCGCCAACTGGATGATGTCGCCCACCTTCGCCCCGAGCTTGTCGAGCAACAGCGGATCGACCAGCGCCCCGAACGCACCATCGCGAAGGCCGAGGTCATCGAAAAGCGAAGCACCGGCAGGTAGCCCTTCGCTAAGGACATGCCCCACCAGCGGGTAGGTCTGACCCACGGAGATCAAATCGACAAACGCATCGTCCGCTTCCGACTTGGCTCGCACATTGGTGTCGATGACCGTAGCCACCTTGCCGAAGGTCGCGATGCTGGCGAGCTCCGCGGCCGTCGCCGGCCGATCCGTCCGCGACAATTCGATGTCGCCGCCCACGATCACCGCCGCATCCCGCTCCACCGCCTGCCTGATGCTCGTGCCGACGGTGCTGACGCCTGCGATCAGCGCCGTCCCGACAGCAAGGCACACAACCAACAGACCAAAGCGGCGAATATCGCCGCGCATATCGAGCAGGCCCAGTTGGATCGCCGCCCACACGCCCCGCATCATTTGCCGGTCTCGGTGAGCTCACCCCGGGTCATGGTGAAAACCCGGTCGGCCCGCGCGGCGAGTCCCGGATCGTGCGTCACGAAGATCACAGCCGCCTTCTGGTGCCGGGCAAGGTCGAACATCAGCTCGATCACCCGCGCTCCGGTATTCTGGTCCAGATTGCCGGTCGGCTCATCCGCGAGCAAAAGACCCGGACGGGCGATCATCGCCCGGGCGAGTCCAACCCGCTGCTGCTCGCCACCCGACATTGCCGCCGGACGGTGATCCACACGGTCGGCAAGTCCGACCATTGCGAGCGCTTCCGCCGACCGTCTCCGCGCCTCCGACAACGACAATCCCGGCTCCGCAATCTCCAGCGCCAGGCTCACATTATCCAGCGCCGACAGCGACGGAATGAGATAAAAGCTTTGAAATACAATGCCTAAGGTCTTCCGCCTGAACGCCGCCAGCGCATCTTCGCTCAGCCCCGTCAGATCCGTCCCCGCGATGGTCACTTTGCCGGTCGTCGGCCGCTCAAGCGCCGCTAGCAGCATCAGCAGCGACGTCTTCCCGCTGCCAGAAGGTCCAACGATTGCAACCACTTGCGCCCCGGCCACGTCCATCGAGACGTCGCGCAGAATCTGCAACTGACCCGAGCCGACCTTGAGGCTGTAATCGACATGGGAGACCGAAACGAGCGAGCCGGCATCCGTCACGTGCATCGCCACTACTTCGAGAACGGCACGTTCGCCGTCAGAATCTGCCCAGATTCGTTGAATTCGACCTGATAATCGACCGTAATCGAGTTTGACCCGACCAGAATGATCCGCGCCCCCAGCCGCACCGCGTTGCCAGCCCGATCCGCTTCTTTCTCGGCAAGATCAAAGGTGATGGTCTCCCCTTTGACGCGACCCACTGCGGTCCCTTTGTACCCCGCGTTCGACCCCATCACCGCCTGATAAGTATGCGAAGCATCGTCATAAGCGATCGTGCCCGTCACCGACAAATTCATGCTCGCCAGGGTACACCTGCCGGCATAGTTGATCTTCGATTGGTTGCCCTTGTTGATTGTCAGCCGGCAGGAGAATGGTTCCGGTTCGGCGCCGCCCAGCAGCGCGCTGGAGCCGCTCCACTCCCCAATATAGCTCGATAGCAGGGCCAATTCGGTCGGGCCGGCGACGGCCGGACTTGCCGCAGCCAGGCTGAGTGCTGCGACGCCAAGAGCCAGGAACCGCCAAGCGAACCGCTTCATTTCTGTATGTCTCCGCATTATGAGCTGAATTGACGAAAAGAAGAGCAGCGGCCGACCGATGCCAAGCCACGATTACAGGAAACGCCAAACATATGGCAACAATCCAGTGTAGGAGCGCAGGCGTTGTTCGAGGCTGTAGAGATGGCGCTAGACATTGCTTTCTCCAAGCCGTTGGTTCGGTCAGCGACAAAATAGGTATCTGATCGACGTGGAGAAAAGACAGAGCAAAATGAGCGACTTGGATCGCCGCTTCTCGGTAGCACCCATGATGGATTGGACCGATCGGCATTGCCGCGTCCTCCATCGGCTGCTGACGACCCGAGCGCTGCTGTTCACCGAAATGGTGACGAGCGCTGCGATCCTGCATGGCGACCGCGAACGGCTGCTGGGGTTCACGGACGTCGAGCATCCTCTCGCGGTCCAGCTTGGCGGCTCGGACCCGCTGGAACTTGCTCAGGCGACGCGGATTGCGACGAGCTTTGGCTATGACGAGGTGAACCTCAATGTCGGCTGCCCGTCCGACCGCGTACAGTCGGGGCGGTTCGGCGCTTGCTTGATGGCCGAGCCCGAACTGGTGGCCGAATGTGTCCGCGCCATGCGCGACGCGACCGATCTCCCGGTGACGGTCAAATGCCGTATCGGTATCGACGACCAGGACACCGAGCAGAGCCTCGACCGCTTCGTTGACCTCATGATCGCCGCGGGAGCCGCGCATATCTATGTCCATGCGCGCAAAGCCTGGCTCAAGGGTCTGTCGCCCAAGGAAAACCGCACGATCCCGCCGCTCGACTATCCGCGCGTCTATCGGCTGGCTGGTCGGGTGAAGCCGTTCGAAATGTCGATCAATGGCGGCATCGAGACACTCGACGCGGCCGAGGAGCATCTGCGGCACATGTCCGGGGTGATGCTCGGGCGCGCCGCCTATCACGAGCCAACGCTGCTGGCCGAGATCGATCATCGCTTCTTCGGTGAGCCGGAGCGGCGTTCCGACCTGGCGTCGATCATGCGGGCGATGGCGGACTACGCGGAGGGCGAACTGTCGCGCGGCGTTGGCCTCAACAACATCACGCGACATATGCTCGGCCTCGCCAATGGACGGCCCGGCGCGCGCAGTTTTCGCCAGATCCTCAGCGTTGACGCGTGCCAGCGCGGTGCCGGTCCGGAGGTGATACTGCGTGCCCTCGAAGCGGTCGAGCCCGAGCTGGCTGTCGCTTAGCCCTTACTGTTCCAGTAATCCGCCTGAAGCTGCGCCGACTCCTCGGCGAGCAGGGGGCCGACGATTTCAGTCGGGCGCTGTCCGGCGTCGAACACGATGTGACAGGGCAGATCGAGGGTCGGGTTCTCTTCATGGGGCCCGGTCTGCATCTTCAAATCATGCTCGGTCTGGCCGAACACCACCCGGCCGATACCGGCCCAGTAGATCGAGCCCGAACACATCGCGCAGGGCTCGGCCGACGTGTAGAGGGTGCACTCCTGCAATTCTTCAAGGCTCATATTCTTGGCCGCCCAAGAGGCGAGAAGTTTCTCGGCGTGGGCGGTGCGGTCGCCGCCTTCGGCTGAGTAGCCGTTGCCCAGTTCGCGGATAATTTTGCCGTCCTTGTCGGCAAGGATCGAGCCGAAAGGATGATCGCCGTTCTCTCGCGCGCGCTTGGCGACTTCGAAAGATACGCGCAGCAGGCGCTCGTCATAGTCTCGCTGGGGCATAAGGGGTCTCCGACGCTGGCCTATGAAGCATATTGGAACGGGTAAACGGAAGCGTCCGGCACGCATTGGCGCCCGGATTTTTCGGGAAGCGCTCTTTCCTCAGGAAAGAGCGAGCGAGGCGGGACCATTGGTCCAGCCGGTAGTTCCGGCGAGTATTGGGACCTTTGGTCCCGCCTCGCGATCGGGTTCTATTCCAATCCCGCATTTGGCCGGTCCCTTGACTACGGCGCGCGACATGGACCTATTCGGCCATACCGGGCCCTGGACGCAGGATAGCTCGTCCACGACCTCCTGCAGGATCGGAATGATGCAAGGCGACCCCTGCACCACCCGACCTCCCCATCACAGATCGCTCGTCGCGAACTCGCTCCATGCGAGGGGATGGGAGGGTTGTAGTGGCGCTGGAAAGGACCGTGCGTATGGGTACGTATTTGCGCGCATAGCGCGCTCTAACCCACGGACTGACGTGCTAGTCGGCCAATTCCAGCATGTCCCCGGCCACTGCGTATCGGCTGAGCGTTTCAAGGAAGCTCATGCCCAACAGGCTGCCCTGGAGCGCGCCATTTTCGGCGACGAAGGCACGGATGTTGCGCCGGGAAATGTTGCCGATTTCGATGTGGTCAAGCGTGACGAGCGCGGCGCGGCCCGTGCCGTTGGCGGTCATCACAGGAAGGGTGAAGCTGAGGGCTTTGACATCGATGCCAGCTCGCTGGGCGTCGGCGTAGGAAAGGACAACCGCACTGGCCCCTGTGTCGAACAGCAGTGGCAGAGAGGCCCCATCGATGGTCGAGGCGACCGTGAAATGGCCGTCCATGCCGCGGCGAAAGCTTGCGGTGCCGTTCCTGGAATCGACGATTGCCGAAGTTGGCGAGAGTTCACCAAAGACGCGGGCCGCAGCGGCCTTCAAATCCTCGCGGTAGGTGTAGCCGAGGAGTACGGTGACGAAGAGCCCCGCCCAGACCAGGAAATTGCCCAGGATCGTGCTGACCTTCTGGCGGCGCGAGAAGGCGCCAGCAGCGACGATGACGGCGATGATCACGAGGGGGACAAGCTGGCCGAGTTGCTGCTGGGTCAAGCCCAGAAGCGAGCCGGCGTCGGCGCTGATCAGCAGCGCGATCCCGACTGCGACTAGTAATGCGGCGCCTACGAAGAGCATGCCCTAGAGTGTGGGGTGGATTGCGGCGAAATCAAGCGCCGGGAGATGCGCTGCGGTTAGACGAAGATCATGAAGGCGGTCAGCGCCGCGATTTCAATCAGGGCCTGCAAGGCGCCGATGAGATCGCCCGTCTGGCCGCCAATCATGCGGCGGCAGAGCGTAACCCAGCCCAGGATCGTCGCGGCCGCGAGGGCGTAAGCTGCGACAAGTCCGAGGATGCCGACGGCGAAGCCGGCAAGAACGAAGCTTAGGACCACGGTGATGCCGGCGCCAATCGCAAAGCTGCGCATTGTCACCTGGCCAGCGCTCGCCGCAGCACCGCCGGAGCGGGCGGCGGGCAGCGCCATGGTCAGCCAAAGGGCTCCGGAGCGCGCGATGATCGGTGCCGTCAGCAGGACCCCCGCCGCTTCGAGCGGATTGGCGAGAATGCCGATGGCGCTGATCCGCAGGCCGAGCAGCAGCAGGATGGCGCAGACACCATAGGTGCCGTGCCGGCTATCTTTCATGATCTCGAGCCGCTGCTCGATATTCTGGCCGCCGAACAGTCCGTCGGCCGCATCGGCGAGGGCGTCCTCGGCCATGGCGCCAGTGACGATGACGCCGAGACCGATGGCGAGGACCGCCGCGAACAGATGCGGTACCGACAGCCATTCGAGCAGCAGAAGCAGCAGCGCCGGCGGCAGGCCGATGGTGAGGCTGGCCAGTGGCAGGGTGAGCGCCATGCGATCGAGATTCGGGCGCACATGCGGCGCATTCCCGGTGGGTAGCCGCGAATAGAATCGCAGGCCCATCAGCAGATTTTCAGCGAGCCGCAGCCCGGGGGGGGCCGTCGGAACTGGCTGGTTATCGTTGGTGGGCCGGGGGCCGTCGTCAGTCAATTGCAATTCCCCAACCGATGGATATGAGTCCACGCCTTGTCCCCCAACGACCCGACCAAGGCAAGCCATGGCTGCGACCCGTTTCGATCTTGTGAGTGACTGGTATTTCGACACCCCCGTCGAACGCATCTGGGCCGAATTGATTACGCCCGAGGCGTGGCCCGACTGGTGGCGGGCGGTGAAGAAAGTCGAAGTTCTGAGCGAGGGCGACACCATCGGCGTTGGCGCCGTGCGGCGGTTCACCTGGGGCACCGCGCTGCCTTACACGCTGAGCTTCAACATGACGGCGACGAAGATCGAGCCGATGCGACTGATCGAGGGCGAGGCACGCGGAGAGCTCGACGGGCTTGGCCGCTGGACGCTGACGCCCGAGGGGCAGGGGCAGGGCACGCATGTGCGCTACGACTGGATGGTCGACGTCACCAAGCCGTGGCAGGTGGCGCTCTCACCGATCCTGCGCCCGGTGTTCGCCTGGAACCACAACATCGTCCTTGGCTGGGGCCAGGATGACCTCAAGACCCGCCTGAGAAAGACAGCAAACTAAATGACCAATCCTTTCGCCGAGACCCTCGACCTCCTGATGCTGGTGCCGGGAGGTAACGAGGAGGCAGTCGACGCGGTGCGCATGCACGATGCGCAACTAACCAAGCCGCCGGGCTCGCTCGGGCAGCTAGAGACAATGGTCGAGTGGCTGGCGCGCTGGCAGGGCAAGGCGAAGCCCAGCTTCGACAACCCGATGGTCGCGATCTTTGCCGGCAATCACGGCGTGACGGATCAGGGCGTGAGCGCCTTCCCGCGCGAAGTGACGGCGCAGATGGTCGCAAACTTCACTGAGGGCGGCGCCGCCATTAGCCAGATTTGCGCACTGCACGAGATCAATCTGCGCGTTTTCGAGCTCGCCCTGAAGCTGCCCACCGGCGATTTCACGCAGACCGCTGCGATGGACGACAAGATGTGCGCGGCGACCATCGCCTATGGCATGGAAGCGATCGCAGGTAAGCCCGACGTGCTCGGCATCGGCGAAATGGGCATTGGCAACACCACAGTGGCCGCGGCGATCTACGCAGCGCTCTATGGTGGCACTGGTACCGATTGGGTGGGGCGAGGCACCGGCGTCGACGATGCCGGCCTGTCGCGCAAGGCCGACGCCGTCGACCGCGGGCTCGCGCTGCACAAGGATGCGATTGGCGACCCACTGTTGATCCTCGCACGGCTCGGTGGTCGCGAGATCGCGGCGATGCTGGGCGCACTGATAGCGGCCCGGCATCAGAAAATCCCAGTGGTGGTCGACGGCTTCGTTGCGACCTCCGCGGCGGCGATTGCCCATGCGGTGAACCCCGATGCAATCGACCATTGCCTCTTCGCCCATGTGTCGGCCGAGAGCGCGCATGGCAAGGTGCTCGACCGCATGGGCGTCAAGCCCATGCTCGATCTGGGGATGCGGCTGGGCGAGGGCAGCGGTGCCGCGTTGGGCATGGTCCTCGCTAGAACCGCGCTCCATTTGCACCGCCACATGGCGACGTTCGCAAGTGCTGGAGTGAGCGGCAAGGCGTGACAAGCCCGGCTGGCCAGGAGCTTATCGACCGCGCAGCAAAACGCCTGTCCGACCTGCTTGCGCCACATCGCGAGCTTGTCGTCGGCCTGCATCTGATTGGGTCAGCGACCGACGGCGATTTTCACTCGGGGCAAAGCGATCTCGACTTCGTCGCAGTTCTATCGAGGACAGCGTCGGAGACCGAGCTTGATGGTCTGGCTGCGCTACACCTCGACTACGCCACCGATCACAGTCTTCCTATGCTGGGCGGCGTGTGGCTGACGGAAGCGGAGCTGAAGGCGGGACCTGATGCCGCTGTCGCGGGCCCGACCTCGCTGGACAATAATTTCATTCGCGCCGATTTGGCCCATCGCAACCCTGTGACTTGGATGTCGCTGCCGGCAGGCGACGCAGTATTCGGCCAGCTAAACCAGACGCCTCTGTGGCAGAGTCGCAAGCGGCTGATGAGTTGGGTCGTCGAGAACGCCGCCGGCTACTGGACCGGCTGGCACCGTGATGCTTCGTCACTGTGGACGCCGCGCGGGCTCCGTATGCTGGGCCGTGCCGAACCCATGTGGGGCGTGCTCGGGATTAGTCGTCTCGCTTACACAGACGCGACGGGCGAGATCACATCGAAGACCGGAGCTGGTGGGTGGGCGCTGGAGACCTTTGGCGACGACGCGATTGTGCGCGAGGCACTGGCCTATCGCGCCGGGAAACCCGCAGTAATTGCTGACTTGTGGAAGCGCAAGGCCGAGGCGCTGCGCTTCGTTGCGCGAATGATCGGCGGGATCGTGGACTAGGGCGCGATCCAGCGGCGTTCGTGGTGCGACATGAGGGCGGCATCGATGACGCGCTGAACGGCCAATGCCTGCTCAAAACCCGGTTCGGGCTTGAAGCCGCCGAGGATCGAGTCGATGAAGAGCCGTGCGCCGACGGGGCGGTTCGAGTAGATCGCGCCGACATTGCTCGGGTCAGATCCTGCAAGGTAGCTCGACGGAATCTCCAGCCGCGTCACGCCAGCATCGCTGGCGCGAGTGGCGCGGATACGGGCGCTAGCATTGGGCCCGATGGGCTCGTACTCGACATCGATGCTGCCGGCTTCTCCATCGATGCTCGCGACGATCCGGATGTTCGTGTCGGCCAGTCGCTGCAGCGTAGTGACGTCGATAGTGCCCTGCGCACCGTCGGCGAATTTTAGCGTCATGTGGGCAGTGTCATTGACAGGTCGGGAGGATTTTCCATCGAAGCCGGTGCGATTGATCAGCGCGGGGGCGTCGGCGGAGATTTCGGCAATATCGCCGACCAGCCAGAGGGCGAGGTCGATCATATGCGCGCCGAGATCGCCCAGCACACCGTTGGCGCGGTTGCCATCGAGCCGCCATTGATAGTTCTGCGCGTAGCCACCGCCACTGGCGAATGAAAACTGCGCGCGGAGCGGGCGACCGACGAAACCTTCGTCGAGGAGGGCCTTCAAATATTGGAAGCACGGCTGCCAGCGCCAGGTGAACAGCACCATGTGATTGCGCTCTGCGGCGTTGGCAGCACGCAGCATGTCTTCCGCGTCCGCTGCGTTGAGCGCCAGTGGCTTTTCGCAGAGCACATGTAGCCCATGCTGCAAGGCGGCCAGGGTGATTGCTTTATGCGTGTCATCGGGAGTCGCGACGATCAGCGCATCGAGTCCGCCCGCAGCGAGCATCGCTTCCACACTGGTGTAGGCATGCGCAATTCCGTGCCTTGCGGCGAAGGCAGTGGTGCGCTCGGCATCCGTGCCGCATGTTGCAGTGAGTATGGAGCCAGAATGCGATTTGATGGCCGGGACGTACATAAAGTCCGACCACCAACTGGTGCCGACAAGTCCAATGCTGACGCTCATCAAGTTCTCCTCAGATAGCTCAACGATAGTAGAAAAGAGTGGGGAAGCAATCTGGCTTGCGGGACTAGAGGCCGCCCTTGCTGAGATGCTCGTGGACGACAAGCCAGCCATCGCCATTTCGCTTGAGCACCGACGTGCCGCGACCATTGCCTGATGCAGGTCTGCCATCGATCGTGCCGGACCAGTGGAAGGTGTAAACGCAGGCCGCAATGTCGCCCGAAGTCGCGAGCCAGCTCAGGTCGCGGATCGCATAGGTCTCGTCGATGATGCTGTTAAAGTTCGACGCGAGGACTTTTGCAATTGCGGCCTTACCGACATGCGACGAGCCGTCGCTGAACAGGTACACCGCATCGTCGGCAATCAGTGCAAGCGTCCCATCGAGATCATGAGCGCCTGTGCGGGACTCGTAGAGCCGCATGAACTCGACGGGAGGCATTGGATTAACGCGCTTCCGAGTAGATCTGGAGACGTTCGGTCTTTTCGATTACCGGCGCCAGTGCGTCCATGACACGGGCACGCGGGAAGGTGGCAATGACTTCGGTGCCGAAGCGGAGTTTCGAGAAGAGATCGAAGCGGCCCTGATGCAGTTCCATGATCTTCTGGACGATGGGGAGACCGAGGCCGGCACCCTGTTCGGCGGTCTTTTGCGCCAGCGAGCCTTGACCGAAAGAGGAGAGCACGGTCTCGATTTCATCCTCGGGGATGCCCGGACCATTGTCGCGCACCGAGATGAGCTGGCCGCCATCGTTGGAGCGGGACACCATCAGCGCGACCTTGCCCGATTGCGGCGTGAACTTGATGGCGTTCGACAGAAGGTTCAACACCACCTGACGGATGGCGCGCTCATCGCCCCATAGCTTGGGCAGATTATTGCCATAGGTGAAGCTGAGTTCGATGCCCTTTGCCTTCGCCCGGATCTCGACCATGCGCCGGCAATCCTCGGAAACGTCGATGAGAGCTACCGCCTCTTCGTTGAGTTCGTATTTGCCCGCTTCGATGCGGCTCAGATCGAGCAGCTCGTTGATGAGGTTCAAGAGGTGCTGGCCGGAGCGGTGGATGTCGCCGGCATACTCCTTGTATTGCGGCACCTGGTGCGGGCCGAGCAGTTCGGACTGGAGGACTTCGGAGAAACCGATGATGGCATTGAGCGGCGTCCGCAGCTCATGGCTCATCGTGGCGAGGAATTGCGACTTGGCGATATTGGCCTGCTCGGCGTGGCGGCGAGCCTCGTCGGACATCTGCCGGGCCTCTTCGAGCTCATTGATGAGCTGATCCTTCTCGGCCTGATGCATGATCTCCTCGAGCTTGGAGGCATGCATAGTGCGCGCGAGATAAACGAAGAAGATTTCGGCGCCAACCGTCACTGCGGCGAGCGACCAGTTGAGCGTGCCGCCGAGGAAGACGAGGTTGATGGCGACCGTCAGTGCCACGGGCAGCGTCGACATCAGCGTGGCGGCTGGCAGCGTGCGGGTCGAGACCGCGTTGGCGGCGATACCGACCAGTGCCAGGGCGAACATCACGACGGCGAGCCCGCCGCCGCTGTCATGGGCAAAGAGTGTGAAGGTCGCGATCAGCGCCCAGGCGACGCCGTAGACGATCTCGACGGTGACGAAGGTGGCGGTCCAGCGGCTCGCGATGAACTGTTCGGGCGAGGTGCGCTTGAAGCGGCGGGCGGCGAGCACCACCGCGACGTTCGCGGCAGCGACAAGGCCGGCCCAACCTGCGGCGGCAAGCGGCTCCACCCAGAACGAGGCGAGAAACGCCAGAATGCAGAAGGTAACAGTGAGGACGAGCAGGCTCGAATTGCGGGAGGCCGCGTAGTCGTCGAGCAGTTCGAAATCGAAGCTGGCGCGGGTGCCGGAGGACGAGGTAAGGCGCTGGCGCGCGTCAAACACCGTGCGCTGCGCATTGCGACGCAGATCGCGCCCCATCTGGGAGCGCACATCGGCCTGATGCGCCTGCTCAAACGGCATTACGCTGGTACTCAACTAACTCGATGCTGCGAAAGAGCTACGCATTCGCTACGCTTGCGCGGGACCCTACGCTGATCGTGGTTAAGAGGGAGTGAAATGCGGACTGCGACCTGGCACCGATCTCGGCGACGCCGAAGTCCGCTCGGCACCGTGCTGACGCTGGTTGCGATTGCGCTCATTGCGTCGCTTGCCGCGTGGCTCACGCCGCCGGGTCCGGCGCTGACCGGGCAAGCGGTCGCGGTCGACGGCGATACAATCAAGGTGAGCGGGGTTCGGATTCGCCTGCTTGGTTTCGACGCCGTCGAACTCGATCAAAGCTGCACACGCGACAGCGGAGAGACGTGGGAATGCGGTCGCGCGGCGCGGGCGTTTGTGGCCAAGGCTGTCGAGGGCGGTGACGTTTCGTGCTCGCGCGAAGGGCGCGATCGCTATGGACGTGTGCTGGCTAGATGCCGCGTTGGCGATACCGATCTCGGTACGAGAATCGTTGCCGCAGGTTGGGCCGTGGCCGACCTGGAATACGCGCTGCCGCTGGCGGAGGCCCGCATCGAGAGGGCCGGTATCTGGTCGGGCAGCTTCACCGATCCGGCCGATTGGCGGCGCCAGAAGAACGATGCGGAGTTCGACTTTTTGGGGTGGCTGCTTGGGCTCTTCAATCGTTGACACGCGCAACAAAGTTTCGTTGACTAGGTATTTGCGGCGGGGCTATTTGCGTCTCGTGTGGAATTAGCGGCATTTTCCGCAAAGCGATTTCAAGAGGGGCGTCATGGCACTGGACAAGATCGACCGCAAGATTCTCGCCCTTCTGCAAAAAGATGCGACGACACCCGTCGCGGAAATCGGCCGCAAGGTCGGGCTGTCGACGACTCCGTGCTGGCGCCGCATTCAGAAGATGGAAGAGGATGGCGTGATCCGCGGCCGGGTTGCGGTGCTCGATCCGGTCAAGATCAATGCGGGTGTGACGGTGTTCGTGTCCGTGCGCACCAATGAGCACAATGAATCGTGGATGCGCAAATTCTCAGCGGTCATCGAGGACTTCACCGAAGTCGTCGAGTTCTACCGCATGAGCGGCGAGGTCGACTATCTGCTGCGCGTTGTGGTGCCCGACATCGGCGCCTACGATTCCTTCTATAAGAAGCTTATCGCCAAGATTAATCTGACCGATGTGAGCTCGTCCTTCGCGATGGGCCAGATCAAATACACGACGGCATTGCCGCTTGAGTTCGTCAGCGTCGCCGACGACGACAAGTGAGCCTCGCGCGGCAATGAGACTGACCCGTACGCAGTTCGCCGAGCTGCTTCGGCTCGAGCGGCCGGAAGTGTCCTTATCTCATCGACGCCCGAAGATCGCGATGGCTATGTGCTGGAGCGGCTACGGCTGCGGATCGGCGACACCGATGTGCGTGGCCTGCTGACACGACCGAAGGCGGCCGGGCCGTACCCCGCCATCCTCTATGGCCACTCGCATGGCGGCCGCTACGATATCGGTGCTGACGAGCTGCTCGACGGCCGAGAATATCTGCTCGATCCGCTTGGCCCCGTCTTCGCCCGCGCGGGATATTTGACGTTGGCAATCGACATGCCGGTGTTTGGAGAACGCCGATTCACTTCGGAAGGATCCGCCAGCAAGGCGTTGCTGTGGCATGGCAAATCGCTGTTCGGGAAGATGCTGTCCGACCATCGGGCAGCGCTCGACTATCTCCTGACGCGACCCGATGTCGACCAAGCGCGAATAGGGGCCTTCGGCATCTCGATGGGCTGCAGCCTCAGCTATTGGCTGGCCGCTCTTGACGAGCGGGTTGCGGCGGTGACGCATCTCTGCTGCTTCGCCGATTTGCGCACGATGATCGAGCTTGGGGCGCATGACGACCACGGCATCTATCTGGTCGTTCCGGGTCTGCTCGAGCATGGTGACGCCGGCGACATTGCGGCGCTTGTCGCGCCCCGGCCGCAACTGATCTGCATCGGCGAAGCCGACAATCTGACGCCGCCGCTATCGGTAGAACGCGCTTGGGAGACCGTCAGCGCCGCCTATTCGCAGCAAGGCGGGCGCCTAGATTTCGTGTCGGAGCCCGGGGTCGGGCATCGGGAGACGTCGCGCATGCGAACAGCCATGCTGCAATTCTTTGCGGAGACTCTCGGCCGATAGCGGTGAGCCGTGCGGCGTGCGTTTTCCGTCAAGTTTTCCGGTTTTCCTGATGTTTTCCTACGAGTTCTTCCCATTCGGTAAGCAAACATTAGCCATACAGCCGCATGATTCATCCCGCCGCTATGGGGATATATTCATGTTTGCTCGTTTGTCGATTGCCCAGAAATTGCCTGCCGCCATCGTGGGGTCAGCCCTGCTGGTCAGCGCCGGGGTGGGGTTCGGCAGCTATGTCATCAGCGCGTCCAACACGCAGCGGCTGACACAGGAGCGGCTTGAGGCAATCTCCATTGAGCGGGCGCAGAAGGTCGAACTGTTCCTTGACGGCTTGGCGCAGGATGTCGTGCAACTAGGCGTCGGTGGTGCGGCACAGGATGCAACGCGGCAGCTCGCCTCAGGTTGGACCCAGATCGAGAATGCCGGCGACGTCGTGCGTAAGAACTACATCACCGACAACCCCAATCCGCCCGGCGAAAAGTGGAAGTTCAACCTCACTACGTCGGAGAGCAAGGGGCCCTATGACTTCGGTCACAACGGCATGCACCCCCAACTTGTCGCCGTCACGCAGGCGCGTGGCTACGTCGATCTGTTCATTTTCGATCTCAATGGCGACCTCGTCTACACGGTCAACAAGAATGACGAATTCGGCACGAAGTTCGCCGACGGCAGCGGCGGGCCATATGCCAATACGGCGCTCGGCCGGGCCTATCGGGCCGCAGCAGCTTTTACCGAAGCGGGCAAGTACGCATTCGCCGACGACGTTTCCTACGCACCGGCAGGTGCAGTGCAGGCAGGCTTCGTAGCCACCCTCGTCTTTGGAAAGGACGCCAAGCCGGCTGGCGTCCTGGCGGTCGAAATTCCGCTCGCCAGCATCGACAGCACGATGTCGTCGCGTAATGGCATGGGCGAGACGGGCGAGACCTTCCTGGTCGGCAGCGACCATCTGATGCGGTCGGATTCGTCCTTTTCAGCCGACAGCGACTATCTCAAGACCAAGTTCGAATCCCCGGTCGTCGATAGTGCCCTCGCGGGCATCACCGCCCAGGGTACGTTCAGCACTTACCGCGACGCTCCGATGATCACGACCGCTGTGCCCGTCAATTTCCTTGGCCAGAAGTTTGCGCTTGTCTCCGTCATCGACGAGCGCGAGGCGCTCGCGCCGATCGCCGCGATCCGCAATCTGATGCTCGCCATCGGCGTTGGCCTCCTGGTTGTCGTCGGTGCGCTGGGCCTCTTGTTCTCGCGCTCACTGAGCAAGCCCATCACGCGACTGACGCGCACCATGGACGCGCTGTCGAGTGGCGACCTCGAAGCTGAGGTCAAGGATACCGAGCGTGGCGACGAATTGGGCGCGATGGCCAAGGCCGTCGAAGTGTTCAAGGAGAACGCCCTCAAGGTGAACGAGTTGACCGAGGGTGAGCGCGCTGCGTCCAATCAGCGCCGCATCGACCGCAGCGCCATGATGCAGCAATTGCAGGCCGCGTTCGGCGTGGTGGTCAACGCTGCCAATGCCGGCGACTTCACGCGCCGCGTCGAGGCGAAGTTCCCCGATGCCGAGCTCAACGAGCTTGCAGGCAGCGTCAATGGCCTCGTCGAGACGGTCGATCGCGGCCTCAACGAAACCGGTCGCGTGCTAGCCTCGCTCGCCCACACCGATCTCACCGGTCGAGTGCATGGCAAATATGAGGGCGCGTTCGCGCGCCTCAAAGACGACACCAATGCGGTGGCCGAACGCCTGACCGACATCGTCGGTCAGCTGCGTGGCACCTCGCAGTCGTTGAAAGCGGCGACCGGCGAACTCCTGTCCGGTGCCAACGATCTCAGCGAGCGCACCACCCGCCAGGCCGCGACGATCGAGGAGACTTCGGCGACGATCGAGCAATTGGCGACGACGGTGCAGTCCAACGCCACCAAGGCACAGGATGCGAGCGCGGCTGCGGGCAGCGTGGCGACGACGGCGGACGAGGGCGCGCGCGTGATGGAAGCGGCGACGGACGCCATGGAGCGCATCACCAGCTCTTCATCCAAGATCTCCAACATCATCGGGCTCATCGACGACATTGCCTTCCAGACCAACCTTCTGGCGCTCAACGCGTCCGTCGAAGCGGCGCGTGCGGGTGAGGCTGGCAAGGGCTTTGCGGTGGTCGCCGTCGAAGTGCGGCGTCTGGCACAATCGGCGGCGGAAGCCTCGAGCGAGGTCAAATCGCTGATCGAGCAATCGGGCGTTGAAGTGAGGGGCGGCTCGAGACTCGTCTCCGAAGCCGCGACCAAGCTGAGCGCCATCCTCCAGGCAGCGCGCGCCAGCAATGAATTGATGGAAGGCATCGCCCGCGAGAGCCGCGACCAGGCGAGCGCCATCGAAGAGGTGAACGTCGCCGTGCGGACGCTCGACGAAATGACCCAGCACAATGCCGCGCTGGTCGAAGAGACCAATGCCGCCATCGAGCAGACCGAGACGCAAGCGACCGAACTCGATCGCATCGTCGAAGTGTTCGTGGTGGACGCGCCGAGCGGCGGCCGCAACCGCAGAGCAGCTTAGCCGCCCGCACCGGCATGCGCCGGCTTAGCCGCCCGTCACCGACATGTGCCGGCTGAGCGCCGGGCCGCTATGGGAACGATCGAGGATGAAGTCGTGCCCCTTTGGCTTGAGCTGCATCGCGCGATCGAGCGCAGCGTCGAGTGCCGCGGGACCTGAGCTCCGCAGTGTCTCGCGCAGATCGACCATGTCGTCCTGCCCGAGGCACATATAAAGCTGGCCGGTGGCCGTGAGCCGCACGCGGTTACAGCTCTCACAGAAATTGTGACTCATCGGCGTAATGAAGCCGAGCAAACCGTTGGTTTCGCTGACCCAATCGTATCGCGCCGGCCCCCCCGTGCGATGGTTTGCGGGCTCCAGCGTGTACTTCGCCGCGAGACGTTCGCGCAGTTCTTTGAGCGGCAGATAGGAATCGACGCGATCAATGCCGACTTCGCCCAGCGGCATCCCTTCGATCAGCGTCAGCCCGAAGCCGCGGCCATGGGCCCAGGCCATCATCGGCTCGATCTCGTCATCATTGACGCCGCGCATGGCGACCATGTTGATCTTGATCTTGAGTCCGGCACCGGCAGCTGCATCGATGCCATCGAGCACCTCGGCAATTCGGCCGCGCCGCGTGATGTCGCGGAACCGCGCTTCATCGAGCGTATCGAGCGAAACGTTGATGCGGCGCACGCCCGCGCGGAACAGCCCGCCGGCATAGCGCCTGAGCTGACTGCCATTGGTGGTGAGCGTCAGTTCCTCGAGCCCGGCATCGCCGATGTACGAGCCGAGCCTTTCGACGAGCTGCATGATGGCGCGCCGGACGAGGGGCTCGCCGCCGGTGAGGCGGATCTTGCGTGTCCCGCGCGCAATGAAGGCAGAGGCGACCTGGTCGATCTCCTCAAAGCTCAGCACTTCGGATTTGGGCAGGAATTGCATGTGCTCGGACATGCAATAGACGCAGCGGAAGTCGCAGCGGTCGGTCACTGAAATCCGCAGATAGCTGATCTCGCGGCCATAGCGGTCAATGAGCGGCCGGGCGAGGCCGGCCGGTGCGATATCACGCTGGGAGAACAGAATGGTCATTGGCGACACGATAGCCGGGCGATGGGTAAACAAAAAGGCCGGTCGCGAACGACCGGCCTCAAACTTACGGGATCAGAACCCTCAGGAGTTGTGAACGACGACCAGCGCGCCAACCTTGGTGCGGTCATAGAGGTCAATGATGTCCTCATTGGTGAGGCGGATGCAGCCCGAAGACACGGCCTGTCCGATGGTCCAGGGCTCCGACGTGCCGTGCAGGCGGTAAAGCGTCGAACCGATATAGAGGGCGCGGGCACCGAGCGGGTTCTTGGGGCCACCGGCCATATGAACCGGAAGATCGGGAACGCGCTTGCGCATCTCGGCTGGCGGGGTCCAATCGGGCCACTCGGCCTTGCGCGTGATCTTGTGCTGACCGGACCAGCGGAAGCCGTCACGGCCAACGCCAATGCCGTACTTCATTGCCATGCCGTCGCTGAGCACGAGATAGAGACGGCGCTCGCCGGTCTCGACCACGATCGTGCCGACCTTGAGCTTCGTGTCGTACTTGACCGTCTCGCGCTCGATCTTCTTGTATTTCTTGCCGCCCGAGGAAACCTCGCGCTCTTCCCACGAATTGGTGTCGGGATTGTAGAAAAGCTTGGCCGAAGCGGGCGTCGCCGCCGCGCCCGCCAGTGCGGCAATCGCCGCAAGAGTGAATGTACGTCTGTCCATAGGTGCCTCTAGCCGAAAATAGGGGCCGAAGGCCCCCCAAACCGTAGCAAAACGCATAGCTAAAATGACGCATGCCCGAAAGTGCTGTCTCGCACGATTCCACGTCACTTCTGAGAGCGAAGGGCGACGGTGTTGCGGCAAAACGACAATTTCCGATCACGGACGCGTGAGAACGGGCTGTTGACAGTCCTCGGGCGGACTTCTAGCACCGGCCAAGACGAGGGGGCCTTGGGCTTGAGCGAGGATCTGAAAAGGCAGGCGGCGGCGGCGGCGCTCGCGGAGGTCACGCCCGGCATGCGCCTTGGGCTTGGCACGGGGTCGACAGCGCGTCATCTCGTCGATTTGCTGGGTATCCAGGTCAAAGCCGGGTTCGACTGCATCTGCGTGCCGACCTCCGAAGCGACAGCGGCGCAGGCCCGCGAACTGGCAATCCCATTGACGACGCTCGAAGAGACCCCTGAATTGGACCTTACGATCGACGGCGCTGACGAAATCGGGCCGGGGCTAAACCTGATCAAGGGCGCAGGTGGCGCGCTGCTGCGCGAGAAAATCGTTGCCGCGGCCAGCCTGCGGATGATCGTTATTGCCGATAAATCCAAGGTCGTCGCGACGCTGGGACGGTTTCCCCTGTCGATCGAGGTCAACCGTTTCGGTCTGGCCGCTACGACCGTCATGGTCGAGGCCGTCGCTCGTTTGCATGGCGCGGAGGGCGCAGTGATCCTGCGGCGGACGCCTGACGGCGAGCCGGTGCTTACCGATGGCGGACACTTGTTGCTGGATGCTTTATTTGGCCGTATTTCCGAGCCAGAAGCGCTCTCAGCCGACCTGCACAATGTGCCGGGAGTGGTTGAGCACGGGCTGTTTCTGGGGCTATGCACCAGGGCCTATGTCGCCGGACCAAACGGCATCGAGACAATCGAGGCATGACGGCGCAGCCGTCGCTTTCTGGGGGTTAGGAATACAGATGAAGATGTTCAGCACGTCGCGCCTTTTGGCTGCCGTAGCTCTGGCTCTGTCGCTGATGTTTGGCGCTGCCGCTCCGGTACTGGCTCAGGAAATCCCTCCAGAGCAGCTCGCCTTGGCTCGCAAATATATCGATCTCACCAACAAGCAGGGCATCTACGAAGCCATCCTGGTGCAGACCGCGGCGGCGACGAGCAAGCTGTTCTCGCAGTCCAACCCCGAAATCTCCGAGAAGATCGACGAGATCATCGGCCAGGTGCTCGAGACTTATAAGGGGAAGAACGATGAACTGTTCAACCAGTTCGCCCGCGTCTACGCCGTGGAGTTCAGCAGCGAAGAACTGACCGCCATCGTCGCCTTCTACGAGTCGCCGGCAGGCCAGAAGCTGGCTGAGAGGTCACAGACCCTGAACGCAGGCGTGCGCGCGGTGATGAACGTCTACACCAGCAATTTCGGCACCGAGTTCGTCACAAAGGTGCGTGCCGCCCTCAAGGCCGCTGGCTACAACGTCTAGCCGTCACGATCGACGCAAGCTTTTGAGACCCCGCCTTGCGCGGGGTCTTTTTTTCGGGCAACCCGCTGGCCATGAGCTTTGACTACGATCTGATCATCATTGGCGCCGGCTCCGGCGGCGTGCGTGCGGCCCGCATGGCAGCCACGTATGGCGCCAAAGTTGCGGTGATTGAGGAGTACCGCGTCGGCGGCACGTGTGTGATCCGCGGCTGCGTGCCCAAGAAGCTCTTCGTCTACGCCTCGCGCTTTGCCGACATGTTCGAACTGGCGCCGAGCTTCGGCTGGACGGTCGACGCCAAATTCGACTGGCCGACCCTGATTGCCAACAAGGACAAGGAAATCGCCCGGCTGGAGGCGGCCTATGTCGCAGCGGTCGAGCGGCCCGGCGGAACAATCTTCCGCGACCGTGCGGTGCTGACCAGTGCCAACGGCCTGCGCCTCGTCAAGGACGGGCGCGAGCTGACTGCAAAGACCATCCTCGTCGCGACAGGCGGGCACCCGCATGTCCCCGATATTCCGGGCAAGGAACTGGGCATCACCTCCAATGAGGCGTTCCACTTGCCGTCGTTGCCGCACTCCATACTGATCGATGGTGGCGGCTACATCGCCGTGGAGTTCGCGACGGTGTTTGCCGGTCTCGGCGTGCCCACCACCATCATCTATCGCGGCGAAAAGATCCTGCGCGGCTTCGACGAAGATTTGCGGACCGGACTTGAAGCAGGACTTGAGGAACGTGGCATCAAGTTCATCTATCAAACGACAATCGCCTCGCTTGAGAAGCAGGGTACCGACACGCTCGTCAAGTTCTCAGATGGTGTTGAAGCGCCATACGGCACAGTGATGTTCGCGACGGGCAGGCGTGCAAACACGGCCGGGCTCGGGCTCGACGCCGCCGGTGTGGCGATGAACGACGACGGCTCGATCAAGGTCGACAAATTCTCAAAGACCAACGTCGACTCGATCTACGCCGTGGGCGACGTCACGGGCAGGGCGCAACTGACCCCTGTCGCCGTCCGCGAAGGCTGGTACTTCGCCGAGACTGTGTTCAACGACAACCCGCAATGGGTGGACCATAGCCTCATCGGAACCGCGGTGTTCGCCGAGCCGGAGATCGCCACCATCGGGCTCACCGAAGCCGAGGCCGCGACGCATGGTGATATCGACGTCTACATCGCCCGTTTTCGGCCCATGATGATTACGCTCTCGACCAAATCCACCCGCTCGGTGATGAAGCTCGTCACCGAAGCAGATGGCGGCAAGGTGCTGGGGCTGCACATTCTGGGGCCCGACGCGGCCGAACTGATCCAGATGGCAGCGATTCCCATCGGCATGGGTGCCACCAAGGCCGATTTCGACCGTGCCATGGCCATGCACCCCACGGCGGCCGAAGAATTGGTGACGTTCAAGAGCCCCAGTTGCCGCTACCGCGGCGGCAGCAAAGTTTGACCGGCATGGGCCTCAGTTGATACACCCCGCCTCCTGATCGAAGGCGAGTACCAATCATGAGCACCTGGACCCCCAACAGCTGGCGGCAAAAGCCGATTTCCCAGGTGCCGGCTTACCCCGACGCAGCCAAACTCATCGCGGTCGAAGCGCAACTAGCGAAGTTCCCGCCGCTGGTGTTCGCCGGTGAAGCGCGGGACCTCAAGGCGCATCTGGCCGAAGTGGCGCGGGGCGAGGCGTTCCTGCTCCAGGGCGGCGATTGCGCGGAGAGTTTTGCCGAGCACGGCGCCGACCACATCCGCGACTTCTTCCGCGTCTTCCTCCAGATGGCGGTGATCCTGACGCATGGCGCCAGTAAGCCCGTGCTCAAAGTCGGACGCATCGCCGGTCAGTTCGCCAAGCCGCGCTCTGCCGACACCGAAACCATCGATGGCGTGACGCTACCCAGCTATCGCGGCGACATCATCAACGACATCGATTTCACCGAAACCTCCCGCGTGCCCGATCCCGAGCGCCTGCTGCTCGCCTATCGGCAGTCGGCGGCGACACTCAATCTGCTGCGCGCCTTCGCAACCGGCGGCTATGCCGATCTGTCGCGCGTCCACGAATGGACCGTGAGCTTCATGAAGGGCTCTACCGCCTATCCGCGCTTCGAGGAACTCGCCAACAAGATCGACGACGCGATCTCCTTCATGCGCGCCCTTGGGCTCAATTCCGAGAACACGCCGGCGCTGCGCGAGACCAAATTCTATACGAGCCACGAAGCACTACTGCTCGGCTACGAAGAGGCAATGACGCGCCGGGACTCGATCACCAATGATTGGTACGCGACTTCTGGACATATGCTGTGGATCGGCGACCGGACCCGCCAGCCCGACGCCGCGCATGTCGAGTATTTCGCCGGCATCAAGAACCCCATCGGCATCAAGTGCGGACCGAGCCTGTCGGGCGACGATTTGTTGAGGCTGCTCGATCGGCTGAACCCGAGCGACGAAGCAGGCCGCATTACGCTGATCTGCCGCTTCGGCTCGGACAAGGTGAAAGAGCACCTGCCGCGCATCATCGAGACCGTGAAGAGCGCCGGCCGTACCGTTGTGTGGTGCTCCGATCCGATGCATGGCAACACCGTCAAGGCCGCCAATGGCTACAAGACGCGGCCGTTCGACCGCGTGCTGAGCGAAGTCCATTCTTTCTTCAACATCCACCGCGATCTCGGCACCTATGCCGGCGGCATCCATATCGAGATGACCGGCGATGATGTCACAGAATGCGTCGGCGGTGGCGTGGCGGAAGTCACCGAGGCGAGCCTCAAGGATCGCTACCACACCTATTGCGATCCGCGGCTCAATGCGAGCCAGTCGCTGGAGCTGGCGTTCCTCGTCGCCGAAGAAATCCGTGTGCAGCGCCCCGCGCGCGTGGCCGCGAGAGCCTAGGGAATCCAGCACTTAGCACTGTATTAACCCTAACAGAGCATAAACGAGCCATCGCGTTTGTTGTGCCGAGGGTTGTCATGTTCCGTTCGACCACCAGTATCGTGGCTCTGCTTGCAGCCATGACGATGCCTGCGATTGCAGCGGATTATGGTGACTGGGGCGTCGACCTCGACAGCCCATCGGACCTGCGCGAGGGCTACCCCACAGAGCCCAAGGACTGGTCGGATCTCGGTGACGAGACCGACCCTGTCAGCTTCGAAATCGGCATGCGCTACGTCTATTCGATCGGCTCGAGCTCATTCGGTGGCGGCGCTCTGACGACAAGCGACACCAGCCATATCGGCGAACTGCATCTGCGTATCGAGGATCACTCGACCAACAGCTTCGTCAAAGGCAATGTCGGCTATTCGATCGCCAGCATCGGCCCGACAAACGGTCAGGTGAGCTACATCGGTGGTGACATCGGTTGGGATCCCATTGGCGACTCCAAAGGCTCGGGCGCTGGCTTCCTGGTGGGCTACCAGTACATGAAGGACGCCACCGGCGGCCGGACGAATTACACGACACTAAATGGCGGCGATGCCGTGACCACGGACCCCGTCACTGGCGCCACCACGATTGGTGGCTTCAGCACGGCCAACTCGGTCAATGTCCAGGTCTTGCGGATGGGCGTCCAGGGCAAAGCAATGCTCGGCGACTATTTCGATATCTCTGGCGAAATCGCCGCGGTTCCCTATGCCAACGTGTCGGGCACTGTCACACCAGAGGACCCAACGTTCAGCACGGCGGTCTATGCCGGCGCCGCGCAGTTCCCATACTCGGGCGTCGCCAATGGCAACATTTCGTCGATGCGCTCATCGCCTACCGATATCGCCGGCTGGGGTTACGGCGCGCAGGCCGAGGGCTGGATCGGCGCACACCCGACCGAGAATCTCACGGTGCGCTTCGGCGCCCGCGCCAGTTACCTGCAGGGAACGACCGACGCGACCTACACCCGGGTCTTCATTCCCGATCCCGGCGGCGTTGCCCCGGCCTACACCGCACCTGTGGCGGTCGAGACGAGCATTCTCTCTCTGGCCCAACCGTTCAAGATGATCCGCTACGGGCTCATGGCCGAGTTCACCTACGACTTCTGATCCTGCCGCGAGGCAAACTGGCGTGCCGCTTGCCCTTCATGGGGTGAGCGGCTAATCGTTCCGGCGACCTCAACCGGACATTTCCACAGTGGCAGATCGCCTTCGTATCGCGCTCGCGCAGCTCAACCCCAAGGTCGGGGCGTTGGCGGCGAACCTTGAACTCGCGAAGGGCGCGTTGACGCAGGCGGTCGAGGCGAAGGCGGACATCCTGATGCTGTCGGAACTGTTCCTGACTGGCTACTTCCCGGAGGATTTGTTCTTCAAGCCGCGCTTCGTCGAGGACGCGCTGCATACGGCCGGTGAACTGGTGCGCGCCACCAAGGGCACGAGTGTCAGCCTGCTGCTGCCGACGATCTGGCGCGAGGGGGTGGCGCTTTACAATGCCGTGCTGCTCGCCGAGGACGGCAAGGTCGTGGCGCGGCGGTTGAAGCACGATCTGCCCAATGACGACGTGTTCTACGAGAGGCGCTATTTCAGCGCTGGTCCTCTTCCGGAACCGATGACGATCAAAGGGGTTACGATCGGCGTGCCGATCTGCGAAGACATCTGGCACCGGCCGGTTTCGGAGTATCTCGTCGGGCAGGGCGCCGGGATACTGCTGTGCCCCAATGGCTCGCCTTACTGGAAGGACAAGCAGCACACCCGCAAGGATCTGGTGCGGGCGCGTACCGACGAAGACAAGGTGCCGCTGCTCTATCTCAATCAGGTCGGTGGGCAGGACGAGCTGGTGTTCGACGGCGCGTCGTTCGGCATGGAGCCGGGCAATAGACTGGTGTTCCAGGCGAAGAGCTTCGAGAGCGATTTCATCGTTTCCGATTGGGAGCGCGGCAAGCGCGGTTGGCATTGCACAAATGGCGATGTGGTCGACCTGGCATCGGTCGAAGAAGCGCCGTGGCAAGCGATGCTGCGCGGCTTGCGCGACTATGTGCGCAAGAACGGCTTCAGCAAGGTTGTGCTGGGGCTCTCGGGCGGTATCGACAGCGCCATCGTTGCGGCGATCGCAGCGGATGCGCTGGGCCCGGAGAATGTGCACTGCATCATGCTGCCCTATCGCTACACCAGCGAAGAGAGCCTGCGCGACGCCAAGGACTGCGCCGAGCGGCTCGGCGTGCGCTACGACATCGTGTCGATCGGCTCGCCGGTCGATGAAGCGTTGGCCGAGTTGCAGCCGGTGTTCGGCAATGCGCCGCAGGATTTGACCGAAGAGAATATCCAGTCGCGCATGCGCGGGCTGGTGCTGATGGCGGTCTCCAACAAGACCGGCGCCATGCTGCTGACCACGGGCAACAAGTCGGAGATGGCAGTCGGTTACGCGACGATCTATGGTGACATGAATGGCGGCTTCAACCCGATCAAGGACCTTTTCAAGATGGAGGTCTACAAGCTTGCCGATTGGCGCAATTCCCACATTCCCGATGGAACGCTCTGCCCGCATGGCGACGTGATCCCACAGGCGATCATCGACAAGGCGCCGAGCGCCGAGCTCAGGCCGAACCAGACGGACCAGGATTCCCTGCCGCCCTATCCGATCCTCGACGAAATCCTCACCGGGCTGGTGGAGGAGGAATTCTCCGTCGCTGAGATCGTGGCACGTGGGCAGGGCCGGTTCGACCGAGCCCTGGTGAAGCGTGTCGAGAAATTGCTGTTGATCGCCGAGTACAAGCGTCGGCAAGCGGCGCCGGGTGTGAAGCTGACCAAGAAGGCGTTCGGCATCGGACGGAAATATCCGATCACGAATGGCTATCGCGATGAGAGCGATGTGGTGATGCGCGAGCAGGCGCCGGCCAAGCAGGGCGTCGAGTGATGGGCCAGAATTTGTGGTTGATCGCCGGCGGCGTGGCCTCCATCTCTGCCTCGCTCTACATAGTCAATCGCTTCGACCTGTCGCGGGTGCCGCCGATGCAGGCGCTGGCGTCCGCTGGCAAGCGCCTGCCCATGCTGGCGGTTATCGCGCTGGTGCTGGTCGGTGGCGCGTTGATCTACTTTGGAATGCGCCCGGCATGAGCCAGACCATTGTGCGCTACGCCCCGTCGCCGACCGGCAAGCTGCATCTGGGCAATGCGCGTCCGGCGCTGCTCAACTGGCTGTTCAAGCTGAAGACCAGCGGGAAATATGTGCTACGGCTCGATGATACAGATCTAGCGCGGTCCACCGCGGCATTTGCCCAAGGTATCGAGGACGATCTCGGGTGGCTCCGGGTGACGCCGGACCTCAGGGTGCGGCAGTCGGATAGAACGGCGCTTTACGACGTGGCGCGGGACAGACTGATTGCATCGGGGCGACTCTACCCGGCCTATGAGACGGAGGACGAGCTCGAGATCAAGCGCGGGCGAGCGCGACTGCTGGGCAAGCCTCCAATCTATGATCGCGCTGCGCTGGAGTTGACCGAGGAGCAAAAGCGCGCGTTCGATGCAGAAGGTCGCAGGCCGCATTGGCGCTTCAGGCTCGATGGGCGGCCCGTACATTTCGACGATCTCATCAAGGGGTCGCAGACGGTCAATACGGCGTCGATGTCGGACCCGGTGCTGATCCGCGCCGATGGCTCGTACCTCTACACGCTGCCGTCAGTGGTCGATGATATCGACCTCGCGATTACCCATGTGATCCGCGGCGAAGACCATGTGTCCAATACCGGCACGCAGATCGAAATCTTTGAGGCGCTGGGCGGCAGCGTGCCCGCCTTCGCGCATCACAATCTGCTGACCGGATCCGAGGGTGAAGGGCTGAGCAAGCGCATTGGCTCGCTGTCGCTGAGTGAGTTGCGGGCCGATGGTTTCGAGGCAATGTCAGTCGCATTGGTCGCTGTGCTGACAGGATCGAGCTTGCCAGTCGAACCTTATGCCGATCTCGCGGCCGTGGCGGAGAGACTTGAGCTCTCGATGATCTCGCACGGTTCGGCGCGGTTCGATCCAGCGGAGCTGGAGAGCCTCAATGCGCGTCTGCTGCATGTGATGGGTTACGCAGAAGCGGCGCCGCGACTGCCGGCTTCAATCAATGAGGCAGCGTGGGCGATCCTGCGGGCCAATTTGCAGAACTTCAGCGACATCGAGATTTGGGCCAAGGTGCTGGGTGCGGATTTCCATCACCCCGCGGCGGATGAGGACAAGGTGTTCCTCGCTGAGGCGTCGGATCTGTTGCCCGCCGAGCCCTGGGACGAGACGACTTGGTCAGCGTGGACGGGCTCGCTGAAAGAGAAATCCGGACGCAAGGGCAGGGCGCTTTTCCACCCGTTGCGGCTGGCGCTCACCGGCCGCGAGGACGGGCCTGAGCTTAAGTCCCTGTTGCCGCTGTTGGGGCGTAAGGCGTGTCTGGCCCGACTACTCTGACGCGTTTGTCGCCGAACTGAACGATCCGGAGTGGGTCGCTCGCCGCCTGCTTGACCACCACCGGCTTGGGAGCTTCGCCCGGGGCTGGCGGACGGGGCCGCGGCAGCGGAATATCGACGAAGGGGACGCTTGCGACCGGCACGATCGTCACCTCGGTGGCGCGGCGCGGATCGCGCATCGGCAGCGGGAAATTGAGGTCGGCATAGGTAACCATGGCGCGGTTGCTGCCATCGGCTTGAGCCACGAGCGTGACACCTCCATAGGCCACCTGCGACTTGCAGCTGTTCGCCCGGTCATAGGCCGTTCGATAGGCGAAGGCTGTCGGCAGGCTCTTATAGGGCACGCCCTGCAGATTGATCATCTGGTCGGGGTTCTGGCCGGGATTGTCGTAATAGTAGAGGTCGACATCCATGCCTGGGCATTGCTCCTGGCATTGCGTCAGATCGTTGGCGGCGTAGTCGACCAGCGTCGAATAGCTGATCGGCCAGTAATAGCCATCGACCATCCGGACGCAGACCGTGCGGACCGTCTCGTAGCCAGCATAGCCCGAAAAGTCGTCGCCCTGCGTCGTGTTGCCATCGCCGAAGCCGTCGAACGCCCCGAAGAGCTGGTCGAGGAAATTGCCGCGTTCCTCGGAGTTGACCGAGGCGCTGGATCGCGACGAGCAGTTGAAGCGTGCCATTTCCTGCAGCACGGCCTCGCGCTGCTGCGCGACGGCATTACCGGTTTCAGCCTGGCTTGAGGCCTTGGCGAAGGCATCGCGCGCTTTGACCACCGCCCGCGCTTCCGCCTTGCACTGGCTATTGAGTTTTTCGCCGCGCTTGGCCGCAGCATTGCACCCGTCGCGCACATACTGGCTCTCCGCCTTCTGTACCGCACGTTCGAGTTCTCGGGTCCGATCGTTGATGCTGCCCAAATCGCGGAAATTGCCGCTCCGTTCGATCGAAGCGAGGGTCTTGGACAGTGACTGGCAATTGCGCGTCTGCGCATAGGCGTTAGTCGCGTCGAGCATGAAAATTACCATGGCGCAGCACAGCAACGCCACGCGCAGCATGATGTTCGACGCTTTCACCATCAGTTCCAAACGACAGAGCCCTTCCGCAAAAATGGGCTAGACCAGCAATTAGCCGAAAATCGGACCGTTCCGAAATGGTCTGTTTATTGGAGACCTCTCACCGCAACGTGAACGGTCGTCTTCTCCGACCGGAATAACTGCACTTGCAAGGTGTTAGCCTTCTTGAGAGCCTACCCACCCACGACACCAGAGTTGTATCGATGCCCATCAAACGTCTCGCCATTGCCATACTTGCCGCCACACTTTCCCTCGCCGCGATCGCGGTTGCCCAAGGCGAAGTCGTTGTAAATCCAGCGATCTCCACGATGACCAACGATCAGTTGGTCGAGATGCGGCAGGCGCATATGAAGGAAAATGGCGGGATCTTACGGGGTGCGGCGCAGTTGACCGGTGCTGATGCGGTAGCGGCGGCGACGACGTTGCTGCAGAATTTCACTGACTTCCCGGCGCTGTTCAAGGAAGGCTCGATCACCGACAAGTCCGGTGCGAAGCCCGAAATCTGGACGAATTGGGAGGATTTCAAGGCCCGGTTCGACAAGGATTCGGCGGCGGCGCAGGCGATGCTGGTCGCTGCGACGGCCGGTGACACCGCCGGTTACACGGCTGCAATTCAGGAAATCGGCGGCAGCTGCGGCGGCTGCCATCAGGCCTATCGCGGTCGATGAGTCCGACCGTGAAGAGTGCCGTGGCGGTTTTCGTGGCGGTCCTCGCGATGACGCTTGTGTTCGCCGGCAGCGTGCCGGCGGCCACCATGAGTGACGAGCAGCTGGTCCAGACCCGCACCGCGGCGATGAAGCAGAACGGTCAGATCCTGCGTGGCGCCAAGAATCTGAGCGGCGCCAAGGCGGTGGACGCGGCAAACACCGTGCTCAAGAACTTCACCAGTTTCCCCGGGCTGTTCCGCGAGGGCTCGATCACGCCCAACAGCCGTGCGACGCCCAAGATCTGGCAGAACTGGGCCGATTTTACCAAGCGCATGGCGGCGGAGAAGGCCAGCGCCCAGGCCATGTTGGTGGCGGCCAAGGCGGGCAAGACGGCCGACTATCAGGCGGCGATCGACGCGCTCAAGGGTCGCTGTTCCAGCTGCCATTTGACCTACGCGCACTGACCGGTTTCCGGGCTGTTTATCTTACCGATCCGGCCCTCTTGCTTTCGGGCCGCTTCGCCGTCAGATTGCGCGCCATGAAAACCGCCGCGTCGATCTCGATTATCTGCTCGATTATTTGCTGCTAACACCTGTTGGCGGCGCGGTTTTCTTCATCCTCTGAGTCCTGATCCCGAAGAGCCCGCTGCCAGCGCGTCACCACGCTTGGGATAGCTCATGGCTTCGGATTTGACATTGAAACTGCACAACACGCTGACGCGAACCAAGGAGGACTTCGTTCCCTTGGATGCGAACAATGTGCGCATGTATGTGTGCGGGCCGACGGTCTATGACTTCGCTCATATCGGCAATGCCCGCCCGGCGATCGTCTTCGACGTGCTGTTCCGGCTGCTGCGCCATGTCTACGGCGTGGATCACGTCACCTACGTGCGCAACATCACGGACGTCGACGACAAGATCAATGCGCGGGCGGCGCGGGATTTTCCTGGGCTGCCGCTGAACGAGGCGATCCGAAGGGTCACCGAGACGACGGCGAACCAATACTTCAAGGACACGACCGCGCTCGGCTGCCTCGAGCCGAACGTGCAGCCGCGCGCCACCGACAATATCGAGGGCATGCAGGGGCTCATCGCCAAGCTGATCGCCAGCCATCACGCATATGAAGCGGGCGGCGCGGGCGAGGTGCTGTTCGATGTCGGCTCGATGCCTGACTACGGCAATTTGTCCGGCCGCGACCTCGAGAACAATCTTGCCGGCGCGCGCGTCGAAGTAGATGCGCATAAGCGCAACCCTGCCGACTTCGTGTTGTGGAAGAAATCGTCCCCCGAGGAGCCCGGTTGGAACTCGCCCTGGGGCAGGGGCAGGCCGGGCTGGCACATCGAATGCTCGGCAATGAGCGAGCGCTATCTCGGGCAGGTGTTTGACATCCATGCCGGCGGGTTGGATCTGATCTTCCCGCACCATGAGAACGAGATTGCACAAAGCCGTTGCGCGCATGGCACGGACACCATGGCGCGCTACTGGCTGCACAATGGGTTCCTCCAGGTCGAAGGCCAGAAGATGTCGAAGTCTCTCGGCAACTTCTTCACGATCCGCGAGCTGTTGGACACCGATGTTCTTGGCGGCCGCAAATGGCCCGGTGAGGTCCTGCGTCTGGCGATGCTGATGACGCATTACCGCGAGCCTATCGACTTCACGGTGAAGCGACTCGAGGAAGCCGAGGCCAGACTCACAAAATGGTACGAGTTTGCGGCCGAACGAACGACGCGGCCGAAGCTCAATCTCGTAAAGCAAAAGGTAGTCCATCGACTCTCTGACGATCTGGACTGCAATGCGGCCTTCCGAGTGTTTGACGAGGTCATTGCAAAGGCGGAGCACCGTGAAAGCGATAGATACGCTGTGTACTACACCTTAAAGTGGCTCGGATTTTCAGGGCCGAGAAGCGCGTTTGTTGGGACGCACCAAAATGTATTGACCGCCGTGCGCGCGTTAGCAGGACGGAGCGAAAACAACATCCGAAATCTCGTAAAATCTGCAATGGAGAAACCGACGTGGCCCTCGGGGAAACTAAGGCCTCACGTACGGACCTTGGCCGCTATCGTGGCGCTGCGAGACTGGGCAAACACCCATATGCCTCCTACGGAAGATCAAGCCTCCCCCTTTTGGCATGAGGTTCGTAGCCTACGCGAAGAGTTAGAACCAGAGTCCAACACGGCAGAGAAACATATAGACTCTCACGTGGCAGAGCGTCTTGCAGCTCTTAACACAGGGGACTTTAAGCGCGCCGACAGCATCCGTGCTGCGCTGCTGGCTGAAGGCATTCAGCTCATGGACAGCAAGAACGATGCCGGTGAGCGTGCGACCAAATGGGAGATCAGACGATGAGCCTTGACCATGTCGCGCTCGCGACCGGCGACTATGACAAGTCGATCGCGTTCTATACGGCGGCGTTGAAGCCGCTTGGGATCGTGCCGATGATGTCGTTCGACGAAGGCGGCAAGACCACTGGGTTTGGTGATGCGATGCCGTTCCTGTGGGTTGGCGATGGCGGCGCGCTGTCGGGTCGTCTGCACATCGCGCTGTCGGCAAAATCGCATGCCGAGGTCGATGCATTCCACGCCGCGGCGATTGCCGCTGGCGGAACCGACAACGGACCGCCGGGCCTTCGCACGCATTATCATCCGACCTATTACGCGGCCTTCGTGCTCGATCCCGATGGCCACAACATCGAGGCTGTGTGTCATGCCTGAGGTCTCGGGCGGTTGTCAGTGCGGTGCGGTGCGGTTCACGGCGAAGCGGCTCGGACGCGCCTCGATCTGCCATTGTCGCATGTGCCAGAAGGCCTATGGCGGCTTCTTCGGGCCATTGGTGACCGGGTTTGGCGTGACCTGGACGCGCGGCGAGCCCGGCTGGTTCCAGAGTTCGAACAAGGTCCGGCGCGGCTTCTGCGCGAATTGTGGAACGCCGCTCGCCTATGATTTTGGCGCGTCCGTCGTCGAACTTTCGATTGGCGCGCTGGACAATCCGGAGCTTGCACCGCCGGCGATCCAGAACAACCCGGCAGACAAGCTGAGCTATTTCGATACGCTGATGAATTTGCCCGTGCGGCAGCCCGGCGACAACGTCAAGGCCGACGAATTTCTGGTCGGCATCGTCAGCCATCAGCATCCCGATCACGACACGGAGCAGTGGCCGCCTGCGGAGGGTGTATCCACATGAGCACGGTCTTTGCCGGCGGATGCCAGTGTGGCGCGGTGCGCTATCGGGTCGATGGCCCGGTGCGCTTTGCCTCGATCTGTAATTGCCGCATGTGCCAGAAGGCTCTCGGCAATCTGTTTGGCGCCTGGGCCGAGTTCGATGCGGATATCGTCTGGACGCGGGGCGCGCCGACGCAGTTCCGCTCGTCGATGAAGGTGCAGCGCGGCTTCTGCAGCCAGTGCGGCACGCCGCTGACCTACCAATGGGGTGACGGCCAGCCATCGCTGACCATCGGCTCGTTCGACCATCCCAACGAGATCGTCCCAACCGGCGAGTTGGCGCGGGATAATCGCCACCCCATCGTCGGGCATGGCGACCAATTGGTGGCGCAGGAGATCGGCAAGACCGACGAGGAGCGCGACATCCTCGCGGTGCTGCATTCCTTCCAGCATCCTGACCGCGACACCAATAGATGGCCGGCAAATGGAGGTAGGCAATGAGCGACGAATGGCCGATGCCGGCGGGACCGCTGACCGGCGGCTGTCAGTGCGGCGCGGTGCGGTTTCGCGCCGAGGCGCTGCACCACAATCCGCATGTCTGCTATTGCCGCATGTGCCAGAAGGCGACGGGCAATCTGTTCGCCGCGCTGGTTGGCGTGCGGCTCGAGCATTTGACCTGGGCGCGCGGCACGCCGGCGCGGTTTCGTAGTTCCGAGCATGTCGATCGCGGTTTCTGCCCCAATTGTGGAACGCCGCTCTTTTATCAGCATGATGAGAGCGACCGCGTTGGCATGAGCATCGGCGCGTTCGACGAGCCGCACCGCATCTCGCTGCGCTGGCAGATGGGGAGTGAAGGCAAGCATCCTTCGATGTTCGATCTCGGTGAAGTCGAGAGCCTCGGCACGACTGAAATCGCCGATGGCGAGGAGGCAACGACGGCCATCCGGCTAAGCAACAATCAGCACCCTGATCACGACACCGTGGACTGGACGCCGACCCGGAGCACCCAGCCGTGAGCGAGGTTGGACTGACGGGCGGGTGCCAATGCGGCGCGGTTCGCTACGAATTGGACAAGGTCCCGGAACGGCCCTGCATCTGCTATTGCCGCATGTGCCAGAAGGCGTCGGGGAATATCTTCGGCACGTTCGCCGGCGTCGAGACCTCACACTTCAAGGTGACGCGCGGTGAAATCGCGTGGTGGCAATCGTCGCACACCGGCCGACGCGGCTTCTGCCGCGATTGCGGGACGCCGCTCGCCTGGGGAAGCGCAGAAGGGGAGGACTGGATTGCGCCCACCATCGGCTCCTTTGATGAGCCCGAGCGGATCAAGCCGGTTTTCGCCTACGACATCGAGGCGAAGGTTCCGTGGACAGACGAAGCCATTGCGCTGAAGCCGATCAAGCTCGGCGAGGGGCGCACCTCAAGCTGGCCGATCGCCAAGGTGCAGCAGACGACGCGACAACATCCCGACCACGACACGGCCGAATGGCCACCAACGAGTAATTTGTGATGAGCAAAGACCGCCTCTATCTCTTCGACACCACGCTGCGCGACGGGGCGCAGACGGCTGGAATCGAGTTCTCGCTGGAGGACAAGATCCGCATTGCCGCGCTGCTCGAAGAGATCGGCGTGGACTATCTCGAGGGCGGCTATCCGGGCGCGAATGTGGTGGACGACGCGTTCTTCACCGAAAAACGGACGAAGCGCGCGATCTTCACCGCTTTCGGCATGACCAAGCGCAGCGGCCGGTCGGTTGGCAATGATCCGGGTGTGCAGGCGACGCTCGCTTCGAGTGCCAGCGCGGTGTGTTTTGTCGGAAAATCCTCCGAGCATCAGGTGAAGCTGACGCTGGGGATCAGCGGCGACGAGAATTTGCGCAATCTGCGCGAGACGGTGGAGGCTGGCGTCGCGGCGGGCAAGGAAGTGCTGATCGATTGCGAGCATTTCTTCGACGGCTACAAACACAACGCCGCCTATGCGTTGAAATTCGTCGAGACGGCGATCGCTGCGGGCGCGCGCTGGGTGGTGCTATGCGACACCAATGGCGGCACCATGCCGATCGAAATCGCCGAGATCGTCGCGGCGGTGATGAAGGTCGCGCCGGGCAGCAAGCTTGGCATCCACGCCCATGACGACACGGGGCAGGCGGTGGCCAATTCGCTGGCCGCGGTGAGCGCCGGTGTGCGCCAGATCCAGGGGACGCTCAATGGTATCGGCGAGCGCTGCGGCAATGCCAATCTCGTGACGCTGATCCCGACGCTGATGCTGAAGCCGGTGTTCGCGGAGAAGTTTGAGACCGGTGTCGGTACCGATCAGCTGGCGGAGCTGACGCGGGTCAGCCGCGCTTTCGACGATCTGCTCAACCGCGCCTCGGAACGGCAGGCGCCGTATGTGGGCGCCTCGGCGTTTGCGACCAAGGCGGGCATTCATGCCTCGGCGCTGGCGAAGGACCCCTCGACCTATGAGCATGTGCCGCCCGAAAGCGTCGGCAACGAGCGCAATGTCATGGTCAGCCAGCAGGCGGGCAAATCCAATTTGCTGACGGCTCTCAAGCGGCACGGCATCGCCATCGACAAGGATGATGCGCGGCTCGAGCGGCTGCTGCGGACGGTGAAGGAGCGCGAGGCGCGCGGCTATTCCTATGACGGCGCCGATGCCAGCTTTGCGATCCTGGCGCGCGACGTGCTGGGGACGCTGCCGCAGTTCTTCGAGGTCGAGAGCTATCGCGCCTCAGTGGAGCGCCGGCACAATGCCAAGGGGCAGACGGTCAATGTCACCGAGGCGGTGGTCAAGATCATCGTCGATGGCGAGCGGCTGATGTCGGTGGCGGAAGGCAATGGTCCGGTGAACGCGCTGGACCTCGCTTTGCGCAAGGATCTGGGCAAGTTCTCAGCAGAAATCGCCGATCTGGAGTTGGTGGATTTCAAGGTACGTATTCTGGACGGCGGCACGGGCGCGGTCACCCGTGTGCTGGTCGAAAGCAGGGATGGGACGGGGGAACGCTGGTCGACCATCGGGGTCAGCGCGAACATCATCGACGCCTCATTTGAGGCGCTTTATGAGTCAATCACGTATAAATTGCTGAAAACAAGGGGCTCGGCCACGTAGTCTGGCCCCATGACAGGGGTAGGGTTTGGCCGGGGCACGCACCAGTATTTCGGTGTCGGCGACGATCGGCGTTGCGATGGCGACGCTCTTGGTCGTGGGCGGGATTCTGGCCGGCCCGGCGATCCTCGACTGTTCCAAGGATAGCGCGCATTTCGGCGCCTGCCTCAGGGACAAGGTCTCCAATTCCGGGCTCATCGGGCCCGAGCAGGAGACTATCGAACGGCCGGCGTTGATATCCGAAGTGCCGCCGGACACACCGCCGATCCACGCCGAGGCGTCGCGCGCGCAGGGCTGGATCGAAGCCAATGCCACTGAGTATCCGGGGTCGCCTGCGGCGTCGGCGGTGCTGAGTGCGCCAGGCGGGTGGTTGATCGTCGATGGGTCGGTACGGGTGCGAAACGGCGATGCAGCTGACGCGGCCCTCACTGCGCCAGCGGGCAAGTTGAGCGCGACTGGCCGCATGCCGGTGCAGCCCGCGGCCGAAGTGGCGTTGACGCGGCGGTTGGTCGAGCTTGGCGCCAGCGGCGGCGTGGGCGTGACGTCGGATGGGGCTGGGGCCACGCTGGCACCCAGCGCCGGTCGCGTTGATGCGCTCGGACGGATGGCACCGGATACGAGGATGACGGCCGATGTGGCGCTGGCCGCTCGTGATGGATCGTTGGACGCCAGTGGTAGCGGGGCGGCGCCTGTTGCAGGCGTAGACCTGACCCTGGTGCCGAGGCGCGGGGCAGTCGATGCCAGCGGGACACATGGCGGCGGGATTGTGCTTGAGGCGAGCATCGCGCCGAGCAGAGCAGATGGCGTGCTGAGCGCGGCGGGAAATACAGCCGCGCCGGTGCAGCCGGCGTACCTGATGCTCATGCCGCAGACCGGTAAACTGGGCGCCAATGGCGACGAAGGGACGGGCGCACGGCTGCAGGCGGAAATCTCCCCGGCCGCGCGTTTTGGCGATCTGCTGACGAGTGGTGAGATCGGTGGAGCATCCGTGCAGGGTGCCGCGAATTTGACGCCACCACCACCGCCAGTGACGATCGCACCGGTGCTGAAGGCCTCGATTGCACCGGAGCAAACAGTGGCGCCCGCGCCGGTGAAGATCGTGAAGGCGCCGGTGAAGGTAACCAAGGCGCCCGCAAAGACGGTAGTGGCCAAGGCAGCTAAAACGGCCAAGGCGCCGCCGCCGCTGAAGTACGACCCCAGATACCCCAATGTCGTCGTGCTGCCGGCGCCCGCGAAGGGGAAGGATTCATCCTTCGCGACGCTGCAACTGAACTGATGGCGCTTGCGCGCGGTCCACTTCTCTTCTATCGGTGATTGACGATGGACAAGATGCACGACGATGAATTCGCCGATGTGATGCGCGCGCTGGGGCACCCGGTGCGGCTGTCGATCCTGCGCATTCTCGCCGAACGGCGAAGCGACTGTTGCTGCACCGACGTGACCGAGTCCCTGCCACTGGCGCAATCGACCGTCAGCCAGCATATCAAGGTGCTGCTCGATGCGGGTCTTGTGGAGCGCAGCCCCAAGGGCACGCGCAATTGCTATTCACTCAATACTGAGCGGCTCGGCGCGCTGAATGGCGCATTCTCGGGCCTCTTCAGCGGCCTCGTCGCGGACCTCTCCGCTGCACCACGCCGCCTGGAAATAGAGACGGCCTGATGGCATCCCCAGAGACTGGAAAGAAGCCCGCGACAGTGACCGCGGAGGGCTCGCTGCTCACTACGGTGAGGCACCTCTGGCAATATATGTGGCCGACGGGGCGCAATGATCTGAAGGTCCGAGTCGTGCTGGCCATCGGCGCTTTGCTGGTCAGCAAGGTTGCGACGACGCTGATACCGTTCGCGTACAAAGGCATCATCGACGGAGTGAACCAGGCTGCGGGCGGCAATCAGGCGCTGGTGATGGGCATAGCTGTGCCGCTGGTGCTGGTTGTCGCTTATGGCATCGGCAACATGGTCGATGCCGGCTTCCAGCAATTGCGCGATATCATGTTCGCCAGCGTCGGCCAGCATGCCGTACGCAAGCTCGCCTACCAGACGTTCCAGCACCTCCATCGCCTGTCGCTGCGCTTCCATCTGGCCCGGCGGACCGGCGGGCTGAGCCGGGTCATCGAGCGCGGCACCAAGGGCATCGAAACCATCGTCCGCTTTACGATGCTCAATACCGCGCCGACTCTGGTCGAGTTCGTAATCACAGCAATCATCTTCATCGTCATGTTCGGCATCAGCTATCTGGGCGTGCTGGTGGTTACGATCTGGCTCTATCTGTGGTTCACCATCAAGGCGAGCAACTGGCGCATCTCGATCCGCCGCGACATGAACGACAGCGACACCGACGCCAACTCCAAGGCCGTCGATAGCCTGCTGAACTTCGAGACCGTAAAATACTTCGCCAACGAGAAGATGGAAGCCGAGCGCTTCGACCGCTCGATGGCCAAATATGAGCGCTCGGCGATCCGCATCTGGACCTCGCTGGGCTTTCTGAATTTCGGCCAGGCGGTGATTTTCTATATCGGCGTCATCATCATCGGCGTCCTGGCCGTGCAGGGCGTGCTGGCGGGCAAGCTGACCATCGGCGACTTCGTGCTGCTCAACACCTTCTTGATGCAGATCTACCGCCCGCTCAATTTCATCGGCTTCGTCTATCGCGAAATCCGCCAGGGCCTCACAGACATCGAAGCGATGTTCCAGTTGCTGGATCAGGACCCCGAGATCGAGGACAAGGCCGGCGCGACGCCGCTGACCGTCAATGGCGGCGTGATCCGCTTCGAGGACGTGAAGTTCCACTACGACCCGGACCGCGCCATCCTCAAGGGCATCAGCTTCGAGGTGCCGGCAGGCAAGACCACTGCGATCGTCGGACCGACGGGGGCAGGCAAATCGACGATCTCGCGGCTGCTCTATCGTTTCTATGACGTCACCGCAGGCCGCATCACGATCGACGGGCAGGACCTTCGCGACGTCACGCAGGCTTCGCTGCGCGCGGCCATCGGCATGGTGCCGCAGGACACAGTGCTGTTCAACGACACGATTGCCTACAACATCCAGTATGGCCGCCCCGAGGCGACGATGGATCAGGTGATCGAAGCCGCAGACCTCGCGCAGATCGGTCCGTTCGTCGCGTCGCTGCCCAAGGGCTACGACACGCCCGTGGGCGAGCGCGGGCTGAAGCTCTCGGGCGGCGAGAAGCAGCGCGTCGCGATCGCGCGCACAATCCTCAAGGGACCGCCGATCCTGATCCTCGACGAAGCAACGTCGGCGCTCGATACCAAGACCGAGCAGGACATCAAGGCCGCGCTCGATGTTGTCAGCAAGAACCGCACGACGGTCGTCATCGCCCACCGACTGTCGACCATCATCAATGCCGACGAGATCATCGTCCTGCGCGATGGGCTTATCGCCGAACGCGGCACCCATCAGATGCTGCTGCTGCGCGACGGTCTCTACGCCCAGATGTGGAATCGCCAGCGCGAGGCGACCGAGGCCGAAGAGCGCGCCCGGCAGGCGGCCAACGATGCCGAAGGCTTCGTCAAGCGTGGGCTGCCGGCGGCGGAGTAGGGCCCTTCCGTTCGGACGGTTCCTTGAACGGTCATCCAGCGGATGGTGCGGTTGGGTCCCCGGGTCCAGCCCGGGGATGACGAGCGATAGGGTGGTGGGGGCTGTCGTCACTTCTGGTGGTGAGGGACGCTGCTCTACTCCAGTCTTTTCCTGAGGTCACATTACTCCCGATCGTCATGGCCGGGCCTGACCCGGCCACCCAGCGGACTATCCGGCTGGGTCCCCGGGTTCGAGCCCGGGGATGACGAAGGAGAGGTTGAAGGGGGAGGCGGACTGACTGAGGCATGATGCTGGCGGCCGCCCCCTTCCGTCGCCTTCGACGCCACCTTCCCCGTGACCGGGAGAAGGACCCGACTTCGGGCTTCTGGCGAGGAACGTGATCGTCGCAAAGAAAAAGGCCCGCATCGCTGCGGGCCTTTCAGTTCAATCCGGTGCCGGCTATTCGGCTGCCTGACGGTTGGGGTCTTCGTCATTGGCCGGCTTGGGCAGGGCGGCTGGCGCTTCGTCGGGGACCTCGATCACTTCGCCCTCCGGCGTCACGGCCTTCACCGTGCCACGGCGGCGGAAGAGCATCGCCAGCAGGCGGCCCGGCAGGTGCCAGAGGCCGAGGAAGAACCGGGCGAACTGGTGGCCGGCGACCTTGGGGGCGACGATCATCACGGGCACCATCACGAGGGTGAGGGCGGTCGAGACGAAGAGGCCAGAGACGAGGGCGATCGACAGGGCGACGAACCAGGTGCCGGCTAGGCCGCCGACATTGATCTCGCGACCAATGAAGTCGAACTCGATGTTGATCGCCATCGGGATGACGCCGAGCGCCGTCACGGTTGCGGTGAGAAGCACCGGACGAACGCGCTGGCTGATGGTGATTAGCATCGCCTTCACAGGTTCGACCCCATCGCCGCGATTGTAGTGATTATAAGTATCGGTCAGCACGATACCGTTCTTCACCACGATGCCTGCCAGAGCCACGATGCCGAGGCCCGTCATGATCATCGAGAACGGGGTTTGCGTAACAGCCAGGCCGAGCATCACACCAGCCAGCGACATGCCGACCGTCGAGATCGTTACGACCACCTGCCAGAAGCTGTTGTACTCCAGCAGCAGGATAAGCGCGATCAATGCCAGGGCAACGATGAATGCCTTGACGATGAACGCTCCGGTTTCTGCGTTCTGCTCATCGGCGCCGCCATAGACGATGTGGGTGCCGGTGGGGAAGGCGCCGGCTTTGATCTGTTCCTGCTCCCAGGCTTTGACCAGCTTGATCTTGCTGTCCGAATTGACGCCGGGCGAAAGGTTCGCGGCGACGCTCATCGAGTAAACGCCATTCTTGCGCGTCAGCGTCGCGACCTTCGTCACAGCGGTTCGGGTGATGAAGTTCGACACGGGGACAAGACCCTGTGCCGTCGCGATGCGTAGAGAGTCCAGCGCGTCGAACGTCCGCTGCTCCCTAGGCAGACGAACACGGATGTCGAGTTCGTCGGTCGAGTCGTCAGGCCGGTAGGAACCGATGCGGACGCCCGATGTCACGAGCTGGACGTAGGGGCTGAGTTCACGCACGCCGATGCCATATTTCGCCGCGAGCACGCGATCGATCGTCACCTGCCAGTCGATGCCGGGAGCAGGGCGGCCGTCCTCGACGTCGATTGCGTCGCCGAGATCGTTTTCGACGAAGGCACGCAGCTTGGTCACGACGGGTAGCAGATCTGTGTAATTGGCGCTTTCAACCCGGAGGTTGACCGCCTTGCCGGACGGAGGCCCGTTCTGCTCCGCTGCAATCTGCACTTCCAGCCCCGGGATTTCGGCGACCTTGGTGCGGATATTCTGGAAGATCTCAGCTGATGGAACGCGCTCGGCCCAGTCCTGCAACTGGAGTTGGAACACACCAATTGTATCGGGCGGAGAACTGCCACCGCCGAAGCCACCGCCACCACCGCCGAACGACATCACGGAGTCCTTGACGCCCTGGACGGTGAGGATGCGGGTCTCGACTTCCGCGAGCATGTCGCGGATCTCGACCGGCGAGTAATTGCCGCGCGCAACCACGCTCACGGTCCCCTGCTCAGGCTCTGAATCAGGGAACAGCACGAAGCCCGACGGATGCGCCAGCGCGAAAATGGCAATCAGGATGCCAAAGCCAACCGGCAGCGTGACGAGCGGATAGTGGATGAGCCGGCTCATCAGGCGGACATAGACACCGGTGATGCCGCCAACCTTTTTGACGTCGAACTTGTCGGCGTACATCACAACGTCCGCGCGAGCCCGCTCGGCCGGATCGACATGCGAGCTGGCGATCAGCGCGCCGATGACCGGCATGAAGACCAGTGCCGAGGCCAGCGACGCACACATGACCACGATCACGATCGTGGGCAGGTAACTCATGAACTTGCCGATGATGCCCGGCCAGAACAGCAGCACAACGAAGGCGCTCAGCGTGGTGAACGTGGCCGATACGACGGGCACGAACATTTTCCTCGCCGCGAGGATGAAGGCTTCGCGCTTGGGCACGCCCTCCTGCAGCTTTCGTTCGGCATATTCGACGACGACGATTGGATCGTCGACGAGCACACCCACTGCGAGGACGAGACCGAACATGATCATCATGTTGAGCGTCATACCCAACATCGACGTCACGAGGAACGCGATCATGAACGAGATCGGGATCGACATGCCGATCATGATGGCGGGACGCAGGCCGAGTGCGGCGACGCACACGATCATGACCAGCGCCACGGCGGTCAGCACCGACGCCTGCAGCGAGTTGAAGAGGCTCTTGGCCGATTCAGACTGGTCGAGCAGGAACGAATGCTGCAGGCCCTGAGGCCAGTCCTTTACCGTCTCTTCGGTGACCGCTTTGGCCTGGTCGACGACGTTGATGACGTTGGTGCCGAGCTTCTTGACGATGGCGAGAGTGATTGCCGGCTGGCCGTTCACATGCGCGTAGCTCGTCGCGTCCTTGAAGGTCCGCGTGATCTGCGCGACATCGCCGAAGGTGACGACGGTGTCGCCAACGGTCTTGATCGGCAGCGTGTAGACGTCCTGCGCCGTGGTGATGAGGCCCGGCACTTCAACGTTGAACGAACCCTGGCCGGTGTCGAGCGTGCCGCCCGGAACCACGAGGTTGTTCTTGGCGAGGGCGTCGAACAGCTGCGCGGCCGTCAGATTGTAGGCCTCGAGCGCGTCGAGGTTGATGGTGACCGCGAGCATTTCGTCGCGCGAACCCGAGATGTCCGCCGACTGGATGTCGGGCAGCTTCTCCAGCGCCTCCCGCAGCTCTTTCGCCTTCTGAACCATGGTGCGTTCGGGCACGTCGCCATAGACGGCGATCGAGATCGAGGGGAAGCTGGCAGTCGAGACCGAGGTTACCGTCGGCGTCGTGGCATCGTCGGGCAGCTCTGCGGTGATGCCGTCAAGTTTGGCGCGAACGTCGGAAAGGGCCTTGTCCTTGTTGGCGTTGGCGTCGAATTCAAGCAGCACCGAAGCGTGGCCAGTCGATGAAGTCGTCGTGAAGTTGACGAGACCATCGATGTCCTTGACGCGATCTTCGACGGGCTTGCCGAGCAGACGTTCCGCGTCCGCCGGCGACACGCCGGTCTGGCTGACCGAGATGTAGAAATAGGGGATGTCGATGGCCGGGAAGCTTTCCCGCGGCAGCTGCATATAGCTGACGACGCCGGCGCCGAGCAGCAACACCATGACGGTGAGCACCACTCGGGGCATACGCAGAACGCTTTCAAGAAAGTTCATCATGATTGAGCGGGCTCCCCGTCGGCAGTCTTGGCATCGACGATCTGGCCGGGCTGGACGTATTCCTGCCCGACGGTAATCAGATTGATCTTGAAGGGCAGGCCAACGACCCAAACTCCGTCGCGCGTGTCCTTGATGATAGTCACTGCATGGAACGCAACTTTACTCCCGGCCTCGACGGTACGGATGCCGAGGACACCTTCATCATCGAGCGTCAGCGCCGATTGCGGCAAGACGTGCACCGGCGCTGTGCCGACGTTCACCACGGCGTCGGCGGTGATGCCGTCGCGCAGTTTGAGGTCGGCGTTCGGAACCTGGATTTCGACCGGGAAGGAGCGCGTCGCTTCATCGGCCGTCGAGGCGATGTAGGAGACGGTGCCCTCGGCCTTGTCGCCGGTGACCGTGCTGATCGCAGCCTTGAGGCCGAGCTTGGCGTAAGAGATGCGGGCCTCGGGAACCGACGCTACAAACAGCATCGGATCGAGCTGCACGACCGTGGCGCATGGCGCGCCCGGTGCGAGCATGGCGCCGACGCTGGCCAGCGGCGACTGCACGATGCCATCGACATCGGTCTTGATATTGGTGCGTCCAAGTTCGAGCTGCGCGTTCTGCAACTGCGCCTGCGCGCCCTTGAGGGCAGACTCGACGGCGAGGGAGGTGTTGGGAGCGGCGACGCCCTTCTTCACCAGCTCGAGGTTTGAGTTGTAGGCCGTCTGGGCCTGGTCGACTGAGGCTTGAGCCTGATCGACGGCGAGCTTGCGGGCGCCTTGATCGAGCGTGCAGAGCGTGTCGCCGGCCTTGACCGACTGGCCCTTGGTAACGGCGACGGTCTGGACGATGCCTGACGTCTGAGCGACGACGCTCACCTCCGTCTTGGCCTTCGTACGACCGCGGAGCGGCACTTCGATTGGCATGTTCTGCGCGGTGATAACGGAGATGCGCACCGAACGCGGCTTGGCATCGGCGCCGCCGCCGGCCTGGTCATTGCGTTCGGCAATGGTCAGCGCGGGGTCGACGTCGCCCTCTTTGGGTTCGTGCGAGTTGATGCCGGACTTTTCGACCGCATCGGTCAGCGCCCCGCCATCCTTCTCGATCAACGAGACAACGGGCTTTTCGCCATTACCGGGGCCTTTGCCGCCGGTGACCAAAGTCCCGGTGAACAGCCACAGCGCAAGGCCAAGCACAATAATCAGCGCAATGCCGTAGGAGTAGATCGCACGCATTCGGAAGTTGCCCTCTTATTCCGCGGCGGCGGCGGCATCGGGCCGCGCCATCGCGATTAGTTCGCCCATATGGGCTTCGATATGGTCACGCGCGAACGCCATGCAAGATCGACCGTAGTCGATAATCCAGCGATCGGCGGGACTGGTGTGATTGGAACGCAGATCGTCCATCTCGGCGATCCGCTTTTCGAACATAGCGACCCGCTCGATTAACCGCGCCTGAACGAGAGACTGTGGAAGTTCGTGCGCAAAGCGCGCGAACAGCAAGAACTCACTACGAAACTCATCTTCGCCAAGTTCATCAAACAGCGAGTCGAGAAAAACGTGCCGTCCGAGCGGGGTAATGGCGTAAATCTTCTTAGCGGGCTTGCCGTCCTGATGTTCAACCCGCGACGTTACGAGCTTGTCGCCTTCAAGCTTCTGTAAAGCCGGGTAAATTGCCCCAAAGCTCGCATCGATGAAGTAGGAATATTCCCCTTCAACGGAGAGCTTACGGATCTCGTAGCCGGTGGATTCACCGTCGAACAGGATCGAAAGACAGATGGTGCGAACGTTCACAGGCGAGCGCCTTGGCATATGCCGGACAAGAATATGACGGGCCTATATACATACGTTCATGTGACCGCAAGAAGGCGCCGTGCATCGAAGCTATGCGCAGTTAACGGGGCTTTCCTGTCCCCGGATCAGCGTCTCGAGAGAATCGCCCGCATTTCCGTCGCTCCACGCTCTGCCAGTTCGGGGCTTGCCGCAGCGATGAAGAACGGATTGAGGTGATCGCCCCCCCGTCCGTAGCTCATCGGCGTACCTGAAACTGTCAGCACGGCGCCACCCGCCGCTTCGAGCACGGCCTGGCCCGCCGCGGTATCCCATTCAGAGGTAGGGGTGAATCGTGGGTAAAGCTGCGCCGCGCCTTGCGCGAGAAGGCAGAATTTGAGCGAGGAGCCGACGGAAACGTCGTCCACGACCTCGAATTTCTCGCAGAACCCCGCGAGGGCGTCGTGCCCATGCGAGCGGGAAGCGACGACTTTCATCGGGCCGTCGGGATTGGTGCGCAGCGCAACTCTCTCGTCGCGGGACGTGATCTCGAACGCGCCGTCGGGGCCGCCGATGAAGGTAGCGCCGGTGGCGGGGGCGATCACCACGCCGAGAGTGGGCAGGCCATGCTCGATGAGCGCGATGTTCACGGTGAACTCGCCGTTACGCTTCAGGAACTCCTTGGTCCCGTCGAGCGGATCGATGCAGAAGAAGCGCTCACCGAGCACCGGAACGTGGCCGCCGGCGACACTCTCTTCAGCAAGTACTGGGATGCCGGTCGAGGCGAGTGCGGCGAGGATGACCGCCTCGGCGCGCTGGTCGGCGAGCGTGACCGGCGAGCCGTCAATTTTGTGCTCAACGTCCGGGTCGCCCTCGTCGAGATAGACGGCCATGATCTCCGCAGCGCCGGCACGGGCGGCGTCGAGCATTTGGTCGAGCAAGGATGCGGGCATTGGCTGAGTCCGGCGGAATGGCGCGGGTTTAGGGCCGGGCGAAGCGGCTGTCTATCGACTTTTCCTCTGCCTTCGCAGAGACATGCGGCAGGAGACATCTGCTATGTCGCATGTGGCGCGCTCGCGCATTCAGGAACTTGATGCCGCTGACCCGCTGAAGCACACGCGGGACAGCTTCGCGCTGCCCGATGGCGTGATCTACCTGGACGGCAATTCGCTCGGCGCCATGCCCAAAGCGGCGGCAGCGCGGGTCGCGGTCACGGTGGCGGAGGAATGGGGCAATGGCCTCATCCGCAGCTGGAATAGCGCTGACTGGATCGATCTGCCACGAACCGTCGGCAACAAGATCGCGCCGCTGATCGGCGCGGCGGCGGGCACCGTGATCGTCGCCGATTCGACCTCGCTCAATCTGTTCAAGGTCCTGGCCGTCGCGCTGTCGTTGCGGCCGGATCGCCGTGTGATCCTGTCGGAGGAGGGGAATTTCCCCACCGATCTCTACATCGCCTCGGGGATCGCGGAACTGCTTGGCAAGGGTCACGAGCTACGTGTTGTGCCGCCCGGCGATGTCGCGCGATCGATCACCGGCGAGGTCGCGGTGATGATGCTGACCGAGGTGAACTACAGAACTGGCTTCAGGCGCGACATGCTGCGGCTGACGCAGATGGCGCATGACGCTGGAGCCTTGGCGCTATGGGACCTCGCGCATAGCGCGGGGGCTTTTCCGGTGGACCTCGCGGGCGCCGACGCCGATTTCGCGGTGGGCTGCGGCTACAAATATCTCAATGGTGGACCGGGGGCGCCGGCCTTTGCCTATGTCTCGCCGCGCTTTCTTGACGGACTAAGACAGCCGCTGACCGGCTGGCTTGGGCATGCGAAGCCCTTCGCGTTCGAGCCGGACTATAGGCCCGCCGACGGCATCGACGCGCTGCGGGTCGGTACGCCGCCGGTGATCGGCATGTCGGCGCTGGATGCGGCGCTCGACGCGTTCGAGGGCGTGTCGCTGATCGATCTGCGGCGCAAGGCCGACATGCTATGGGACGTCTTCGTGTCGGAGGTCGGTGCAGCTGCGCCGGAGCTGACGCCGATCACCCCGTCCGACCCGGCACTGCGCGGCACGCAGGCGTCGTTCCGCCATCCCGAGGCCTATGCGATCATACAGGCGCTGATCGCGCGGGGGATCATTGGCGACTATCGCGAGCCCGACATTCTGCGCTTCGGCATCACGCCGCTCTATCTGCGCTACAGCGATATGTGGCAGGCGGCGCGAGCGATCGGCGAAGTCATGTCGACGCGCGAATGGGACAAGCCGGAGTTCAAGCGCAAGGCGAAGGTGGTCTAGCTCACCAGTTGCCGATGACGCGCTGCACTTTGGCGATGAAGGCCTTGAGACCGTCGGGCGTGACATTGTTCATGTCGTAGAGGGCGAGGTAGGTGGGCGGCAGCCAGCCGCCGAAGGTGACCCAGCCCCAGCGCCTGGCCATACGGCGCGGCGGATCGCCCATCAGCCAGGTGCGCCAGCGGTCGCCACCATAGGAGGTGACGAACGCGACTTTCTTGATGTGCTTGAGATTAGGGACGAGGCGGCCCTTGTCGGACGCGTCGCCGCCTTCGAGGATGAAGGAGACGCCGGGCATGAAGACGCGGTCGAAATAGCCTTTGAGGATCGCTGGAAAGCCGTAGTTCCAAACGGGATGCACGACGACGATCGCCTCGGCCGCCATAAGCCGGTCGACATAGGGCTTGAGTTCGGGCGTCACGTTCTCGGCAACGTCGTGATAGTTGAGGCGGTCCTCGCGGCTGAGGACGGGGTTGAATCCCTCGGCGTAAAGATCGACGAGATCTGGCGTGTGACCCTTGGCCGTCAGCGCTTCGAGAACGGCGTTACAAAGCGCACGATTGTAGCTGGTCTCGACCGGATGGGCATGCAGAACCATCACCCGCATCAGGCAGCGCCCAAAGTCTTCAGCCCATCGAACAGCCAGGCGCGGCCGCTGTTGAGATCGAAATTCGGATCGTCCCAGGCGATCATCTTGCCGGGGTTGAGGATACCCTTGGGATCGGCCTGCTTCTTGAAGTCGAGCTGATTGCGGTCGGTCTTCTTCATCCCGCCCTCTTCGAGCGTATAGCGGTGCGGGTTGAAGACGAGCACGCCATTGGCCTCGTGAATGCGGATGATCTCTTCGAGTCGCGCTTCATTGGTGTAGCGGACGATAGGGAGCCCCGCGAAGACGATCTTGCCGTCGAAGCGGATCATTTCGAGATGCATCGGCACCTCATCACCGAAGGTATCGATGGCCCATTTGACGTGTTCGAGGTCCTGATACTGCGTCTGGAGGTAGGTGATGCCGGGGTCGAGCTTCAGGCCACGTAGCGTCGTGTGGTTCCACGCCAGCTCATAGATGGGCGGCAGCTTCCTCCGTTCATCATCGGGCAGGGTGTCGGTCCGCAGCAGCAGATCGCCCTTATGGAAGGAGATGAAGTCGAGCAGCGCCGGGACGGATGCCGGGGCTGCCATCAGCAGGACGACCGATTGCTCGCGGCTCTTGATGTAGGGGCGGTGGCGATTGAACCAGTCGAAAGCGAGTGGCGCGGCGACGGGCGAGATTTCCTTGAGCAGCAACCCATCCTGCCGCGCGGCCTGTTCGGAGAAGGCACAGGCCGCCATAATGTCGTCGAAGCCCACCATGACGTCGACCCAGTCATAAGCTGGGGCCAGCGGGATCTCGGCTTCGACGATGATGCCATTGGTGCCATAGGCGTGGGCGACCTTGAGGATGTCCGGGCCGGTCAGGTCGAGGATGCGTGGTGTCTCCTCACAGGTGACGACCTTGAGGCCGAGCAGATTGCCGAAGGCGCGAAGGCCGCCCCAGCGGATCGAGCCGACACCGCCAGAGCCGCCGGCGATGAACCCGCCCAGCGTCGCCATGCGATAGGTCGAGGGATGAAACCGCATCTCGCCGCCGACGGCTTCCTTCGTGGCGTCATCCAGCTTTTCGAGGATGATGCCGGCTTCGGCGCGCACGCGGTCCTTGGCGATGGAGACGATCTTGTCGAGGCCGCTGAGATCGAGGATTGCGCCGCCGGACAGCGGCATGGCCTGGCCGTAATTGCCGGTGCCGGCGCCGCGTGGCGTGATCGGCACGCCAGTCTTGTACGCAGCGGCAAGGATGGTCACCACTTCGGCCTGCGTCCGCGGGATGACGACGATCTCGGCGGTGACGTTCTCGAGCTCGGCTTTCAGGCGCGGCGAGTACCAATAGTGATCGCGGCTCTTCTGCTGCACGATCCTCGGATGGTCCTGAACCGGGATGTCGCCAATGGCGGCGCGGAAGGCGGACATGTCCATTTCAGACCTCCATCAGATCGTCGAGTTCGCGATAGTCGGGGAGCGTCGTGTCGATGGCGACGCCGTTGCGCAGCACCACGCGGTCGGACTGTGGGCGCGAGAACAGCTCGGTCCAGTTGCGGGCACGGAACAGCAGCAGATCGGCCGGGGCGCCCACCATGATCTCCGCCTTGTAGTCGAACCCGGCGATGCGCGCGGCGTCGCCAGACACGGCGCGGGCCCAGGTCCACGCTTCGTCCTGCGGATGGTCGAAATGGATGATGCGGGCACCCTCGCGCAACACTTCGAGCGCGTCGAGATCGCCATAGGCGTAGAACGGGTCGCGCGTATTGTCGGAAGCGATGGCGACGGAGACGCCGGCAGCGCGAAACTCGCGCAGCAGTGTGACGCCGCGGCGGATTGGGGTGACGTTGCCGCTCTGCGTGCGATCCTGCAGATACAAATTGCACATGGGGAGCGAGACGATCGAGATGCCGGCGCGGGCCACCTTTTCGATCGTACGCTTCTGCGTCGCTTCGTCCTGCACCGTCAGCACGCAGCAATGGCCGGCAAGAACCTTGCCCTTGTAGCCGGTTTCGATCACTGCCTCGGCAAGGTGCTCGAGCGCGTGTGCTTCAGGGTTGCCTGTCTCGTCGGCGTGGAGATCGATTTCGAGATCGAGTTCGCCGGCCTTCTCGACGAGACGCAGAATGGTCTCCTTGGATCGGGCGAAGACGCCGATGGAGCCACCGAGAATGCCGCCATGCTGCTTGGCTGCTCGGGCCACGTCGTCGAGTGTTGCGGGATCGAGCGGAATCTCCGGCCCGAACAGCGCGACGGCCTGCAGCTCGATGCGCCCGCGCCACTGATCGCGAACTTCGTCGAACAGCTCCCACGAAATCCGGTGCTGTGGTGGTTCGGAATCGAGATGCGTGCGGATCGCCGCGGTGCCATGCGCGTAGGCCGCGCGCAGCGAGAAATCCATGCGGCGGCGCACATCGGCGGCCGACCACAGGCGCTCGCGGTCGTCGAGTGTCGCCAGCAGTGCGCTGAGCCAGGTGCCGTCGGGATTAGCCTTGCGCGGCCAGATGTGACCCTTGTCGATGTGGGTATGGATATCGACCAGCGCAGGCAGCACGAGGCCGCCATCAAGGTCGCGGCCGGGGCCAGGCGCGTGCGGCAAGATCGAGGCGATCTTGCCGTCGGCAATGGCGATGTCCACCCGTTCGATGCCGCCACCGGGGCGGCCCATCATGGCGGATGGAACAGATGCGTCGCGCAGCGTCTCCATCAATTTTCCCTCCGTACCGCGCTCTCATGCCAGCGATGCAGCACGAGCCACGAAATGAACGAGGTGGCGCCGAAGATGGCGACGCCGGTGAACGTCAGCATCACCAGCGCTGCAAACAGGCGCGGCATGTTGAGGCGATAGCCGGATTCGAGAATGCGGAATGCGAGGCCCGAGCCAGCACCCGCAGAGCCGGCAGCAAACTCGGCGACGACGGCGGCGATCAGCGCCAGACCGCCTCCGATGCGGAGGCCGGTGAGGAAGTAGGGCATCGAGGCCGGGATCTTCAGATAGATGAGCTGGTTCCAGCGGCCGGCGCCATAGAGGTCGAACAGATTGAGGAGATTGTGGTCGACGCTTTTGAGACCCTGCGCCATGTTGCTGAGGATCGGGAAGAACGCGACGAGGAACGCAACGATCAGCAGGGCTGTCTGCGTGTTGGGCGTGTAGATGATGAGCAGCGGGGCGATGGCGACGATCGGCGTCACCTGAAGGATCACCGCGAAGGGGAACACCGCGAGCTCGATCCATTTGGATTGCACCAGGATCACCGCGAGCAGCACGCCGCCGACGAGAGCGAGGGCGAGCGCCTCGAACGTGATGGTGAGGGTGACCCACAGTGACGGCAGGAGCGTGGGATAGTCCGTGAGCAGCGCGGCGCCGACATCGACCGGACTGGGCAGGATGTATTTCGGCGTGCCACTGGTGACGACATAGATCTGCCAGGCCAGCACCGCCAGCGTGAGCATGACGATCGGCACGAGGATGCGCAGCACCTGTTCGCTGAGGCGGGTCTTGGGCGGCGCCAGGATGACGGCGTCATCGGTACCTGCGACATGGCCGGTCATCAGCGCACCTCCGCGCTGTTGATGGCATCGTGCAGGGCCCTGGAGACGATTGCGCAAGTGGCACGATACTCTTCGGACGTTCGGTAGTTCTCGTCGCGCTCATGCGATGTGCTGAGGGGCAAATCGGTGAAGACCTGACCGGGACGGGCGCGCATGACGACGATGCGGCTGCTGAGATAGGCGCTCTCGAATACCGAGTGGGTGACGAAAATCACCGTGACGCCGGATTGCTTCCAAAGCATCATCACGTCGTCATTGAGCTTTTGCCGGGTGATCTCGTCGAGTGCGGCGAAGGGCTCGTCCATCAGCAGGAGCTTCGGCCTGGTGACGAGCGCGCGGGCAATGGAGACGCGCATCTTCATGCCGCCGGAGAGTTCGCGCGGATAGGCATTGGCGAAGTCGGCGAGCCCGACCCGCGCCAGCGTCTCCATGATCCGAGCGCGGGCTGCATCCTTGCCGATGCCCTGCAGCTTCAGCGGCAGGTGCACATTGCCGAACACCGTCTGCCACGGCATGAGCGTCGGATCCTGGAAGACGAAGCCGATATCGCCTTCGGGCAGGCCTTTGGAATTGATGGTCGAGGACGGCCACTCGATGCTGCCGGAGGAGGGCGCGCCGAGACCGGCGATGATCCGCAGCGCGGTGGATTTTCCGCAGCCCGACGGACCGAGGAGGCTCAGGAACTCTCCGCGCTCGACATCCAGCGACATGTTGGAGAGCGCCAGCGTGCCGTTCGAGAATATCTTCGAAACGCCGCGCATGGCGACCACGGATCGCGCGGTGCTCCGCGGCACATCAATCGGTGGTGAAATGGGTTCGCTGAGGGTCAAGTCCGGCTTCCGGCTGGCAAGGAAGTGCGGGCGGACCCGCACTTCCAATGTTTGCGTGGCTCAGGGTCAGCCTTACTTCGGCATCAAATCCATGCCAACGCCCTTGCAGACGAAGTCGAGCGAGTAGCCCTTCTTGATGTCGATGCCGGCGTCGACGACTTTGATGGCGACCATCTTGTCGTAGAATTCCTTCTGCCGCTCATCCGTCATGCAGCCGATGCCTTTAGTTTCGGCGGCGCCCGAAACGACGATGCCGTATTCCTTCATCTTCGCGACCGAATAAGTCAGCTGCTCATCCGTCATCTCAGGATTGTCCTTCTTGATGAGGGCATTGCCGGCGCTGTTGTCGCCATAGAGGTAGGTGTACCAGCCGATGATCGTCGCATCGACGAAGCGCTGGACGAGCTCCGGGTTCTCAGTCGCGAGCTTGATGGTCGTCTCGATGGTGGTCGAGTAGGGATCGTATCCGGCGTCGGCGAGGAGGAACACTTTAGGTGCCTTGCCCATGGCCTTCTCGACCGCCAGCGGTTCTGACGTCAGGTAGCCCTGCTGCGCCGATTTCGGATCGGCGATGAACGGCGCCGGGTTGAAGGTGTAGGGCTTGAACTGCTCGTCCTTGAAGCCGGGGAAGTTGCCCTTCATCCACTCGAAGGCCGTGGTGAACAGATCCTTACCCATGAAAATCGTGTCGAGCTTGGCGAGATCGGCGAACGTCTCGACACCAACATCGGGATGGGCGATGAACACCTGCGGATCCTTCTGGAAGATCGCTGCGATGTTGATCATCGGAATGCCGTTCTTGACGTCGTCGAAGACCGAGAAGATGCCGCCCATGTAGAAGTCGACCTTGCCCGAGATCAGCAGAGCTTCATTGGGCGATTGTGGGCCGCCCTGGACGATGGTGACGTCGAGACCATACTTGGCGTAAGTTCCGTCGGCCACGGCTTGATAGTACCCACCATGCTCGGCTTCGGCGAGCCAGTTGGTGCCGAAACGGACTTTGTCCTGTGCCTGTGCTGGCATCGCGACGCCAAGCGCGAGTAGCGCAGCCGCGGCCATCAGTTTTGTCGAATGACGCATTTCCGAATCTCCTGTTTCCCCTGAAGTCACCTTGAGCCGGCGGCAGCTGGGAGGCCGCCGGTCGACGCGTTTTGCGCATCCTGAGCCGATTGATTCCGCTTGGCCGAGAAAAAGAAAAGCCCGATTTTGCGGCAAGCGCGGCTTTGCCTAGATTTGTAGCACGGCTGTTCGATTTGGGGCTAGCTTTCGCGCGATCTTGCCGGTTAGCTGTGCACACGCCGAGGTCGCTATGCATAAGCCCCTGTCCCCGCCTACCATTCATCCGCCGTTCTCGGCCTATTCGAATGGAGTCGAGGTGCCGGCGGGACAGAAGCTGGTCTACTGCTCCGGCCAGCTCGGAATTACAAAGGACGGAGAAATTCCACCTGATGCGGGGGGGCAGGCGGAAATCTGTTTCGACAACATCACAGCGATCCTTGGGGCGGCGGGTCTGGGTCTCGAGCATGTCGTGCGCATCAATGCCTATGTTACGTCGCGAGAGTATCTGCGTCCCTACATGGACGTGCGTAACGGCCGATTTTCTCATCCTCTGCCGGCTTCGACGCTGATGGTCGTGTCAGGCTTCGCCCGGCCCGAATTCCTCATCGAGATCGAGGCCATCGCCGCCGGTCCGGCGACGGAGATCTAGATGCCACGCAAGATCCAGTGGACCGACTTTTCGGCGGCGGAGTTCGACACGGTCGATCCGATGCACACGATTGCCATCCTGCCGATAGCTGCCGTCGAGCAGCACGGCCCGCATCTGCCGGTCGGTACCGATATGATCCTCAACCAAGGATGCCTCGATCTGCTGATCGAGCGGGCGCCCGCCGATCTCGATCTCCGCATCCTGCCGATTCAGCAGGTCGGCAAATCCAACGAGCATATCTGGGCCAAGGGCACCGTGACTCACACGGCGCATACCTTGCTCGATTCCTGGTTCGAGCTGGGCCAGTCGGTGAGCCGGGCGGGGGTGAAGAAGCTGGTCTTCATCAACTCGCATGGGGGGAATGAAGAGATCATGGGCATCGTGGCACGCGAGTTGCGGGTGCGCGAGCAGATGCTGGTGGTCAAGACCGGCTGGACCCGCTTCCAGCCGCCCGATGGCATGCTGAGCGATGTCGAAAAGCGCCGCGGCATCCATGCCGGCGATCTCGAAACATCGCTGATGCTGGCGTTTCGGCCCGAGCTTGTTCATCTCGACAAGCTGCAGGACTTCCGCTCGATCGCGGCTCGGGACGAGCAGCAGTTCAAATATCTGCGACCGACGGGCACCCACGCCTATGCTTGGATCGCCTCCGATCTCAATCCGGCCGGTGCCGTGGGCGATGCGCTCAATGCGTCGGCCGAGCGGGGTCACGCGTTTGCTGAAGCCGAAGTGTCGGGGATGCTCGAGTTGCTCGACGAAGTCCGGCGTTTTCCGCTGCCGGCGGTCGGCGGGAGCTAAACACGCGATCTCAGCCCCAGAAATGGCCACCATCTCTGTTGATCCACGCCCGGTTTGCCGCTACAAGCCCGCCCGAACGTGACAGGCCGGTTCGCAGCCGTCCCCGTTCAACCTTAGTGCCCGCAGGCCTTTGGGGAATAGTTCAACGGTAGAACTACGGACTCTGACTCCGTCAATCTTGGTTCGAATCCAGGTTCCCCAGCCAGCGCTTTTTATCCGATATTTCAATGCCTTGAGGCCAATGTCCGCGAGTGTTTCACGTGCCTCGTGTCACGTCCGTGTTGCGTTCAATTACCGCCTGTTTCCGGCACTTCCGTCTGACTGTCGGCAGGTCCGCGCAACATGAAATGCAACATGAAAGCCCCGGCAGCGAGCCGCCGGGACCGGGGGGCTAGGCAGGTGCCGGCCTCACAGTCTTCCGCTCCCTCCACCGACAATGCGCCTGCCGCCTTCGTCGTCAGCGCTGCGCGCGCGCATCCGGCCTCGTTTCGTCACGGCGACATAGTCAGCTTCGCCGTCGCCGAAGCTCCACTCGCTGGTTGTCCGAGTCCGGCTGACTTGGTCGATGTGCTCGGTAAAACCGAGCGTCGGCTCGTCCCCTTCGTCCGATCCGCTGACAAGCAAAGCTTGTCGCTGCTCTTCGCCCGGCTCTGACCACGACGGGCCATGCTCGTTCTCAGGCTCTAGCCCGTCGTGCTCGTCCTCAAGGTCGGATTTTCCACCTTGGGCCCAACCCTCTTGCGATCCGCGCGGCAACGCCGGCCCGAACAAAGTGCCGGTCGGCGGCCAGAAGATTTCCGCGAGAGCATAGGATGGTTCCGGCGCTCCGAGGCTGGGCTCGTCGTCGTCGCCCGCGTCGTGCGGTTCGTCTTGCACGTCGCCGCCTTCCAGATCGTCGCCGAACGGCCCCCAGCCAATCGAAGGCTCGAGGTCGGGGTCGGCGTCAGTGTCGTCGAGAAAGTCGATCAGGGCGGCGACCAAATCGGCCGCGGCGTTGCGTCTCAAGGCGATGCCCCGGCTGGGGTCGCCGATCTCGGCGAGCGCGCGGCTCGCCTGTACGTCGATGAAGTTCATTGTGGTCTCACTGGATTTGGCTTGTCACAGCCTTGCCGGGGACGGCGCCGGCAGCCGGGGGGTGACAACCTGCCAGTGAGACAGGTCCATCGCTTTTAAGGGCCGAAACCCTCTGGACAGCACGACGGCCCCCGGCCATAAATGGCCGATCGGTGCCGCGCCGCCAAGCGCGTCCGTTGGGTAAGCTCAAAATTGAGCCGACCCTTTAAGCCGGAGCCTTTCCGTCAAGAGAGGCCGAGCCCGCCAAGGCTCTCTCCGGCCGATCACTAGTCAGGGTTGTCACACCCACTGACCATGCTGCCCCTGTTCGATTTCGAAATCAATAACGTCCTTGGGGCGCGCCTCCGCGCGCGCTAAGCATGCAGCGCACTATGACAAGCGGATACTCAAAACGTCTCTGCGCCTACTGTCAGCTCGCCAGCTCCACACGGCAGGGCGACCATATTTTTGCGAGAGAGTTTTTCCTCGAAGCGCAGCGAGCGAACCTGCCAAAGGCTCCGTGCTGTGCAACATGTAACGGCGCCAAGGCGAGGCATGAACACTATCTGACCGCCGTACTGCCGTTTGGCGGCAGACATGACGATGCGGTCGCGAGCATCGAGGCGACCGAAACGCGGCTTGGCGAGAATTTGCGGTTGAAGCGCGAGCTCGAGGACGGGCTAGAACTCGGCGCGAGCCCTGATGGCTCGTCGCTGGTTCCATTTCAGGATGAGCACTTGAGGGGGCTTTTTGAGATGATCCCGAAGGGTCTCCTATGGTACCACGCCGGCGTATATCTTCCGGAAAACTACGGGGCGCTGGCCTTTGCGGCCCCGAGCGGAGCCGTTGAACCAAACCCGAACTTTGGTCCAGGCGCCGAAACGTACAGGGGCAATCTTGGCAATGGGGTTTTCGAGTACGAGGGGGTCACTAACCCCAGTGACCGCTTCAGTTCAGCGTGGGTATTCAAGCTCTTTGGCGGGGCGAAATTTCTCACCGATGCCCATGAGTTTGGCGAGGATGCCGACCGGATGGTCGCCCTCACCGGGCCAGCGGACATGTTCGACGAGTTGCGGGCGCAGGTAGATCGACGCACCTGAGCACTAGACGGGAAAGGCTGCTAGGGGTGAACCTGCCTTGACCGCTAGCCGGCGCCTTCACCTTAGCCCTCGCGGGGCGCTCGGCGCTCGCTATCGTCTGAGAGACAAAGGTCGGAGGTTTCGTTGCTGGCGACGGTATACGGCGACGAAAGCTGCGGGCTACGAGCGATTTCATACGCGGTCGTCGTCGTGCCTGTGTTTCTCGGTGCCGTCGTCGAGCATGGGTTAGCCGAGATCAAGGTCCGATATGGCGGCGCTCCTGATGAGGAGCTGCACAGTACTGAGTTACTGCGGAAACCCGAGCGACGGGCACAACTGCCCTTCGCACACCTCACGCACGAAGAGATCATGCAAATGCTAGCCGATGTCGCTGCTCTCGCACAGCGATGGGCTCTGCAATCATCGATCGCGCTGTCGCCTCTGCCTGACACGGCGTCGCCAGCAGAGGGGGCGGCGTCTCGGCCGATGTGGACTCACATCGACGGCAGTGAAGTACCTTTCGCCGAAGCGGACATGCGTATCCTCGAGGAGCATGACAAAAAGAGCGTTGCGCGGCTCGCCGGAATATCGCTCCTGCCGGTGATGGAAACCTATCCGATACCCGAGCTGCGATTTGTTCTAGATCCCGACGAGGATGGCATGGTCCGTTGGTCACCCTCCGACGTCAAACTCATGGAGCTGATCGAACGGGAGTGGTTTCCCTTTTCACCGGGAAGGATCACGCTCGCCAACGTTCCGCGTCCTAAGCCGCCACTCCTGCAGGTGGCAGATGTCTTGGCCTTTGCCTCGACTCGAAGCGAACTTCCCGACTCTATAACGACCCGACGATTCCGCGCCATCGTGGCAACATTCGCGCCGGTGACATCGCGATGTGTTGTCGACTAGCCTGTCGGCCCCAGCAGCTCGTCCGCAGCTGCGGACTCGCGGGACGCCTCGGCACACGCTATCGTTCCCGTATATACTCCGGGGAATATACTTTGGGGATTTCCCGATGACTGACGAGCCCGACGGGCCCGCGATGATGACGTTGACCGAGGCTCATGAGCGGTTCGGCACCATTCTCTTTGTCCAGCTCACCCAACCGATGCGGGCGTGGGCGATTGTGGGGTGCTACGTCGGTTACTTCGCGCTGCTAGAGACCACGATCGCGAGAACGCTCGCTCAACTGCTCGATTTGGACTCGCTGGCGGGCGCCATCGTGGCGCGGAACATGGGCATGGTGGAGAAGATTCAAGCGGTTCGAACGATCGTCAACATCGGCATTCACCGGGTTGAAGAAAAGGCGCGCATCGATGATCTGCTCAAGCGAGCGAAGAAGGCGGCCGAGGAACGTAATATCGTGGCTCACGTCCCATTCGGCGAAAGCACTGTATCTAATGGCGTTGAATTTCACACTGTGGATGCCAGGGGGACGTTTCGATCTTCCGTGATGGATTGGTCGATCGCCATTAGCAACGGCAAGATCGACGAATTGCGCGCAATCGATGATGCCCTATCGTCCGCTCAATCGAAGGAGTCCCTCGCCGCGGCCATGCGCGCGATCAAGGGCTCCCCCCGCACCCTCGAAGACTGGCTGAAGGAGTTGGGCCTTGGTGCGGTGGCGGCATCGAACCCGACAACTTAGAGGCATTCCATGACGACAGCTAACGAGACTGCCGACGACACGATCGAAATGGAACAGCCGGCAGCCCTCTATGCGGCCGATCTTTTAAAGCGGGGCCGTGAGTACCTGGCAGCGTTCTACCGCCTGTCAGAAAACGACGAGCAGGCCGTCGCGCATCCCGCGTATTTCCTTCTGGCTCATACGATCGAACTTGCACTCAAGGCCGACCTACTCAACCGGGGGTTCCCTCGGAAGGGGCTGAAACAACTCAGCCTGAGGCACGATATTCGCGCCTTGCTGGAAGAGGCCGAGGCGCTCGGGCTGGCCCCTCCCGAGGCCTTTCATCAGCTCGTCTACAGCATCGGCGAGATGAATTTTGAACATGATTTCCGGTATCCGACTGGCTACCTACTGACGGTTCCGTACCCGGCGTGGTGTCGCAGTGCGATGGAAGAGCTGCTGCATCTGATCGGTCCGGGCATCGACAACGCCGCGGTATATGCACAGGTGCGTTGGGCGAGCGAGACACGACATCTCAAAGGAAAACGGATCGTGTGGTCGAAAGCCTAAGACCTAAGTGGGCCAGCTCCGATGAAGGGTCAGACTAGCTCATGAGAATCCTAACGGTCGTCCTTCGATTGCGCACGATTGGCTCGATGCTGATGGGCGTGAGGTTGAGATCGCCAGGCTGATAGGCAGCAACCGCACCGACGGCTGGGACGATCGTGGCCCTGAGATAGACTTGTGGGTGAATTGCCTCGAGTTGACCAACCTCACCTAAGGCGCTTTCGCCAATCGAGAAGTCGCGATAGACCGTTGTTCCCATATCAACCCGAACGCCGGCTTTCGCAATCAGCGAGGAAGCGTCAAGAGTCACCCGCGGTCCTGTCCAATCGACTAGCGCGTACCAGTTGCGCAACTCCCCGATCGCCGATTCTCCGATCCCGTCGAATCCTGACACTTTTCGCTCCTATGTTTGCATAGCGGCCAGCGCCGGCACGCTGACGAAATAGTCGAACACGTGCGAGCCGAGGGACTGCGGGGGCTTGCCGAGGCGGATGCCGCGCTCGAGTTGCTTGCATGCCTGGCTGCACGTCCTGGCCTTACGGGTGTTGGCCGCGAAGGGATTGCCGCAGCAGGTGCACGTCAGAACGATGACGCGATGCACGGCAGCGGCGCGTGTGCACGCGGGTCCGCAATAGTGCTGCTCGCGGGATCCTCGCGGTCGGAACATGGTGCCACACTGCAGGCAAGGCCGCTCGGCTGAGACACGGCGCGCAAGCCGGGTGCACGGCTCCCCGCAATATCGCTGGTCATGCACCCGCGGCCGGAAGGTATCGCCACAATGGGGACACTGGCGCGCCTCGAGCTTTCGGCTGGCGGCATGGCTGCACTCTTTCGAGCAGAAGCGGGCGTCGGTCTTGACCGGGTGAAACGCCGTTCCGCAATGCTCACAGTCGCGCGGCGGCGACTTCGAAGCCTCATACTTGCATCGCTTCGAACAGAACCGGCCATCGTCGGCGGTCGGCCGGAAATCCTTGCCGCAGCATTCGCAAGCTCGGATAGGCCGCTGCGCCCGTCGAATCACATCGCGCGCCGACTCGTAGGCCCGGCTTTCGTGGCGCACCGCCACATAATCACGATGCTGCATTGCCGAGCGAGCGCACACGTCGGAGCAGAAGCCCATGTGCCGTTTTTCCGCCATGAGGTCGTCGGGCACGTCCACACCGCACCAGGCGCAGCATTCGCGCGGCACGACATATTCCCGCTGCCCTTCCTCCCATGAGGGGCGAACGGTGACGCCGAGGGCGCGGAAGGCGTTGGCGACGAGATCGGCGGCCTCTTGATCGGCGGCGGCCCACGGTACGCCCTGAAGGCAGAGCTGCGCCCGAATGCCGGCGCGGCATGGTCCCTCGTTTTCGAACCGAGAGTGATGCCAGCGACCAAGCGATGCCTTGATGCGATCGATGACGTGCGCCCGCTGCTCGCGTTTGAAGAGCGGCTTATGCCGCGGCTTGGGCGGCTCGACGCCGTAGCGATAGGTCACATAGTTGCCATCGCGAAAGATGCCGCTGCCCTTCGTCGGCTCTTGGTGAGCCCGGGCCTTGGTGGCGCGCACGGGCTGCAGCAGCTCGGCGAAGTCGCGCTCGTAGAACACGGTCGGCAGAGACCCGATGAATTCGGCCGCGGCGAGGTCGACGCTATGCAACATAGGCCCAATCCTCCAAATCGTCGGATGCATCGTCGTAGCTGGAACGGGAGGTGTCGCCGGCAGCGGCGCGGGAGATCGCCATCGCCGAGGCCTGGGCGCCGTCGATCTTGTCTTTCGACTTGCCCTTGTGAAACACGCGATTGCCGGCGCTATCGGTGTGCACCGCGATGTTCTCGAAATTCCAGCGCAGCACCGGGTTGCCGCCGTGCCGGAAGTTGCGGCCGATGATCGCGCGCTCTAGCTCTTTGACGGCCGGCGCCATCGTGACCCAGCCTTGGCGCATCTCGACGACGGGCAAGCCCTCTTCCTGCAGCGTGTTCATGCTGTTGCGGGCGAGGTGAGGATCGAAGGCGATCTCGCGGACATTGAAGCTGGCGCAGAGGTCGCGCACCTTGTCCTCGACGACGCGGAAGTCGACGACATTGCCGGGCGTCGGGGTGATCCATTCCTCGTCGGTCCACACCCGATAGGTGACGCCATCGACCACCTGGCGGGTGTCGATGTTGTTTTCGGGGCAGAAGTACCAGGCCGCGACCAGATAGGCGCCATCGACCCGCCAGCACGCCACGATGACGGTAAGATCGGAATTGCTGGAAAGGTCCACCGCCAGCCAGCACGGCGCCTGCGATGCCTCGAGGTCGACGAGATCGACTTCCCCTGCGCCCTCGTCATAAACCGACATTTCGACAAACGGGTCGGCGCTATGGTCGAGCCACACGTTGAGGTTGAGCTGCCGGAAGGCCTCGCGGTCGCCGATCTTGCGCTCGCCTTCCTTGGCGAGCTGGCGCAGTCCGGCAATGTCGGGATAGCCGTGGGCAAGGCCCGGATTGACGCGGCGCCATAGATCCTCGTCGGTCCAGTCGTCATCCTTCTGCGCTTCGAAGAGCACGGGCAGGATCGACTCGTCGTCGACTTCGCCGCGGGCCACCTTGCGGGCGTCGTCGACAATCGAATGAGCAATATTCTCTTGGCCGCGGCCGGCCGTGGTAGCGACGACGAGCAGCGAGCCCGGCGTCTTCACCAAGCCGCTGCGCAGCACGTCCCAGAGGTCGCGCTTTTTCCATGCGTGCAACTCGTCGGCGAGAACGAACACCGGCGTCCGGCCGTGCTGCGTGCCGGCGTCGGCGCTGATAGCCTCCAGGAAGCTGCCGGAGGTCGGATAGACGAGGCGGTTGCGATAATCGAGGTTTCGGACTTTCGGCGAAATCTTCTTGTGCGCCCGCACGAGGCCGCGCGCTTCCTCATAGGCGATGCGCGCCTGCTTGCGATCGGACGCGGCGGTGATGACTTCGCCACCCGGCACCTTCTCCGGGCCGATGGTGTGCAGCAGCCCCAGGGCGGCTGCCAGCGAGGTTTTGCGATTGCCACGGGGCAGCAGCAGCACGACGGTGCGGACGATGCGGCTGCCGTCCTCATGGCGCGGCCCGTAGATGCGGCGCACGATTCGTTCCTGCCACGGGTCGAGCTGGAACGGCAGGCCACTCTTGGGGTGTTTCAGCAGCCGCAGGAATTTGACCGCGCGCTCACCGAATCCTAGAGGGTCGTCGATGGTCGAGCCGTCGTAAATCCAGTCAGGATACGTCGAGCGGGTTGAGGTCGTCGTCATCTTCGTCCTCGCGAATTGCCGGCCGCGATCGCGACACCGGAGTGAGCCCCAGCTCGGCGGCGAGCAGCCGGGCCCGCGTCATGGCGTCGGCCTGCACCGACACGGCCGGATTGCGCTTCACGCCGAGCGAGACGAGATCGCCATCGGTGTTTTCCTTGAACACCTCGATGATGTGCCCCTGGCGCTGCAGGTTGCGTTCCATCTCGCGGATGGTGCCGATGCAAAGGCAGTAGTTTTCGAGGCTGCCGAGATCGGCCGTGGTGAGGATTTTGCGCTTCAACAGAACGGGCATGATGCGGCGCCATTCTTTCTTGGCGTCGGCGCTGAGCCATGAGGGCGCTGCCGGCGCCTTGGTCACCGGATCATTGTCGACGACGAGACGAGGCTTGGCGCCCTTCATGCCGCCCTCCACCACACGTTGAAATCGACTGAGGCGGTGAACCAGGGCGTAGGGGTCGAGGTGTCGAAATCGACGCCGCGATCGGACGAGAGGGAGATGAGACTAAAATCGGTCGCGTCCACAACGCCCGTGAAGGGGTGCAGGCGGGCGACGATGGCGTCGCGCAGGGCATAGGCCTCTGCCGCGGTTGCGGTGCGAAGATCGACCTGCACGACGGCAGACGACAAGCCATCGCTGCCACGATGCGTGAGGCCCGTCGAGCCCACCACCTTGCGCAGGCGGATTGCACTCGCGGTGCTATTCTGAGGATAGGCGCTTGGATAGACGCGATCAGCGACGAGCCCCGCGATGGTTGCGTCGGAGATCAGGGCGGTGCGAAGATCGTTTTCCATCAGCCGGCCGCTCGCTTTGCTTTCCGTGCCGCGGTCTTTTCGATCTCGCTCCAGAGGTCGGCGCCGATCCCCGATAGGACGGCTTCCTTGCCCTCTTCCCATGCGGGGCGCAGCGAGGGTTGCGGGCCGTGATTGACGTTGCCGAATTCCATCTGCACCCCTGCCGGGTCGGCGGTGCCGGCATATACCTCGACGAAATCCTTGCCCGCCTTTTTGGCGAGGCCTTGCTGCCGCGGGGTGAGTTTGGTGCCGACGGTGAACGATGTGCTGAGCCCGCCCGGCGTCGCAGGATCATCAGGAGCCAGCGAGTTCGCCTTGTCCGCGATCGGCTGCAACCGCTTCTTGCCGACGCGGGTAAGCACGCCCCTGGCGAGGGCCTTGGTGCCGAGGTCGGCAAGGGCCCGATCGATCTCTTGAAGGCCGGTGATTTTGATGGTGACGGTCATTCGGATGACGCCTTCCCGCGCAGCTCGAGGCCACGACGCCGGCCGAGTTCCTTCACCTCGATGAGGTTGAAGATGCGCCCCTCGAAAGTGACGCGGCTCTGCACCGTCACGCCCGCCACGTACCGGGTGCGGAAGACCGAGAGCACGACGCCTTCGATGCCGCCGGCCGCGAAGAATTCATCGGCACCGGACTGGATGACTTCGGCCCGCATGGTGGCGAGCGGTACCCACGTCGGGATTTCCTCACCGGTGCCCGGGTCTTGGACGCTGGTATAGGACTCGATGAGGATTTCGCGGTCGAATTTTCCGGCTCGCATGGGTCACCCGAACGTATAGGTGCGGTGATTGGCGATGACGTCGGCGGCGCCGGTGGGCAGCGACATGGCCGTGACGCCCACAAGGGCGGCCTCCCGGTTTTCGTACCAGTGCGCCGCGATCTGCAGCACGGCTTCCTCGAGGTCTTCCGGCACGCCATCGGGCAGCTCGTCCTCATCGTCGAGGGCATAGCCAAGCTCACGCTCGACGTGCTTTTCGGCCGATGCCAGAAGCCGTTCGAGTAGGTCGTCATCGGTGTCGATCGTGACGTTGCAGTGCGTCTTGAGCGTTTCGAGGTCGAGTGCCATCGGTCAAACTCCCATTTCGGGCAAATCTCGCGCGTTCCCACCCGCGCCGGTCCTCATGGGGTCGGGAAAGTCGGCTTCCACCCCGGGGGTGACGCGCTGCACGATGCCCTCGATCTCCACGACTGAGACGAGTGCCTTGCCCTCTGTCACCGTGGTGATGATGCGGCCTGAGAACAGGCGCGTCCGTGCATTGGGGAACGTCATGCGGAACGGCAGCGCGATGCCCTTGGGTTTGGTGTCGAGCACGCGGCGATGATTGGCTGCACCCTCGATGATCTCGATGCGCACGGGCTGGCCTGGCTCGGCGTCCACACCCAGCGAGGTCATGGCGCGGATGGGTGACCAGGCGTCGTCACCCTTGGCAACGGCAAGGGCGGTGTCGGGAGGGATGGTGAAGTAGTGCTGGCTCATCGTTCGGTCTTTCGCTCTTCCACTGCCTCGAGGGCGTTGCAGCGCTTGCAGCCGGGTCGCCAGTTGGTTCGCACCATGCGTAGGTCGGGGCGCTTCCGGATGCTGACGATGTGCATCACGACGCTGGCAGGTGCCCCGCATCTGGCGCAGAGGTCGTGCCCTGGCTCGGCGAGGAAGGCCTTGGCCGCTGCCTGCCATCCCGCGTCGTATCCACGCTGGCGCGCCGATGGTCGTCGGGCGTCAGCGCGGGCGTTGCGCTCCTTGGTCTGCTGCTTGGCCTTGGGGCAGCGTTCACCCGATGCATGGGCGAGGCCGCATAGGCCGCAGACATGTGGAGCGCGGTGGGGCACGTCACCGGCGCTTGCCCTTGGGCTTCGCCGGCGACTTGGTCTCGGTGCCCGGCTCGTCGTCGGCAGGCGCACGCTCGACGTGGCCGGATGCTTCCAATTCTCGGAAGCGGTTGCCGGTCATTTCGGGCGTGTCGCCGATTTCGTAGCCGTCGACGGGGACGAGGATGTTCACCTTGAGCATCGCGGTTCCCCTTATGCCGGCGGGTTGGCGCTGGGCTTATCCAGCGGTTCGGTGACCCACAGGCCGGCGAGGAAGATGTTGCCGGCGGCGTTGTTCGCGGGAGTGATGGTCACGCGGACATAACGTTTGGGGCCGTGGTAGCCGATCTTCCGCACCTCATTGTCGTCGTCGAACTGAAAGCCGGCGAGCAGCTCGGTGCCGTTGAGGTATTCGTCGGCGACGGCCGCGGCGGTGCCGAGGTTGGAGGCGTCGTCATCCTCGACGAGCACGGTGAAGGTGGCGTCGGCGTCGGTATTGGCGCCGATGAGGATGGCGAACACGGCGCCCTTGAGGCCCTTGGTGTCGAGAATCTGCGACACGTAAGCGGTGTTGTCGGTGCCGGCCGCCACGGGGGACAGGCCGCGCTTGAAATCGAGATTGTTGGCGAGATCGCGCATGGCGATGGTTTCCTTTCGGGTTTCGCTTACGACGTCGCGCAGCGGAGCTTCTTGATCGCGGCGGGCTGCACGACTTTGCCGCCGACGCGGCGGGTCGCGTGGATGCGGGTCACCCCGGTCGTGGCGAGCAGGTAGGGGTTCACCAGGATCGAGAGGCCGATGCGATCGATGATGCGGTAAGCGGTCGCAATGTCGCCGAAGACAATCGGTTCGGTTCCGCTGCCCACGTCGGGCATTTCCGGGTCTTCGATGACGGGACGGCCAAGGATCGTTTCGGGCTGGCCGGCGGCGAGGCTCGGCTGCCAGAGGTAGATATTGGTCGTCGAGTCCTTGAGCTTGCGGATGGCGGCGAGGGTCGAGCCGTTCATCAGCCACGTGCCGCGGTTCCGATAGGCGGCCTTCAGGCTGTAGTAGAGATCGATCAGCTTGTCGGCGGGCGTGCTGCCGAGCGTCGAGCCGTTGCCGGTGAAGGTATAGCCGACGCCGGCAGCGGTCAGGATGCCCTCGGGATCGAGCACGCCCGTGCCGTCGACAAAAGCCGCGCCTTCCTTCTGGCCGAAGTCTTCGGCGAGGGCGAGGCGCACTTCGGCCTCTGCCTGGCCGCCGCTATCGGCGAGCAACTGGTTCGAAATGTCGACGTAGGTGTTCACCTCGCGGACCGGGATTTCCACCTGGCCGAAGGCAGGCTCGCTGGCGCCGGCCGCCTGCAGTTCGCCTTTCCAGAGGCCGTTGGTGATGCCCGTGCGCTTGGGATACGAGACAGCCGACGACGCGGTGCTGCGCACGCTGGCGAGGGCACGTATCGGCGAATACTGCGTGATGTCGCGGATCATCTCCGTCGACATTTCGGTCGGCGCCAGATAGCCGCCCTGCGGGTCGCTCGACACGACGAGGGTTTTCAGCTCGTCGGGCGGCGCTGCATTGCCCAGCCGCAGATACGAGCCGAAGGCCTTCGTCTGCAGCTCCGTATTCTCGTCGGGCGTCTTGTCGTCGGTGCCCGGGCGATTGGCCTTCTTTTCGAGCGTGTCGAGACGGTCGACCAGCTTCTTGAGCGTGGCGTCGGTGTCGGCGTTGCCGCCCTTGGCCTCGACGGCTTTGATGCGGTCGTCGATCGACTTGGTGAGGTCGTCGATGGCCTTCTGCACAATGGCGATCGGCTCGTCGTCATCGCCCTTGAGTTCGATTGCGCCGGCGATCATGGCGGTCTGCGAGACGTGCTTCACGTCAGGCTCCTTTGGTGAGCGCCAGAGTGGCGCGGTTGAGCATGGCAGCGAGGCTTAGGGCCTCCACTGCCGACTTTGCCGAAGTCACTTTCGCGCCGGGGTGCATGCCCACGGTCACGAGGCTGACTTCGAACAATTCGAGGGACTGAATGAGCCGGCCGCCACCAGGGCGGGCCGTGGCCTTCTTCGTCATAAAACCGATGCTGAGGCCCTTCACGGCGCCGGCCTTGACCAGCGCGCGGACCTGGCGGGCCCGGGGCACCTCGTCGATGAGCATCTTGCCCTTGACCGTCCACGAGCCGCCCTTGTCTTCGGCGCTTTCCCAAACGCCGATGGGGTCGCCCATGTCATGGAACGGCAGCATGGGCAGCGGGAACGCGGCCTTGGCGAAGGCGCCGGGCACGATCATGTCGCCGATGCGGTCGGCCTGATCGTACTTCCACGCGATGCCAGTGATGGCGCCCGCGTCGTCGGTGAGCAGCTTGGTTTCGAAGAAGACGTGATCGAGGTCGTTACGCATTGGTCTGGTCTTCCTCGACGGCAGCGTCGGCCTTGGCAGGCTCCGCGGATTTCTGCGGATCGCCCGGCTGGCTGGCGCCGGTGTTCGGGTTCGCGAAGGCATTGCCGCCGGCATAGGGACCAAGCCCCAGCCACGAGCGGCCTTCGTTCGGATTGATGGTGCGGGAGCTGACGAGCGACGAGATCGCGGTCGCGCGGGCCGTGAGGTCGGC
>JBDSHC010000034.1:0-7248 GCA_039918675.1 Devosia sp. | reverse complement strand
ACCGACGAAGTGGCTGGCGACAGTGATGGCGGAGGGTGGTCGCATCCTCCGGGTTCGGATCCCGGCTCGCGGCTCCAAAGGCTGTCAACCGGCCATTCCCAAAATCCATCGCGGAGAGCGCGGGGTGCCTCATCTTTGCACCCCACCCAATCGGAGGCGCTGCACGCGCTCTCCGCCCGCGGCTCTATTGCCGCGGCAAACTAGACCCCGAAGCCGTCAGGCTGTCGGGAGCCTTCGCTCGTGCCAACAAAGGTGAACCGTCCCTCCATTGTCCGCGTTAAGATCGATCATGGCCCAGCCCTTCCTCAGCCGCGACCTCGAAGTCACCCCTATCGGCGCCTTCATCGACCCGCCGCAGCCGCGCGACCGGGCGATTATCACGCATGGTCACGCCGATCACGCGCGCTCGGGTCACGGCTCTGTACTCGCCACGCCGGACACCATCGCCATCATGAAGACCCGCTATGGCGAGGATTGCGCGGGCCGCTTCGATCCGCTGCCCTTCGGCGAGAAGCGCGAGATCGACGGCGTCACCGTCTCGCTGCATCCCGCTGGGCACGTCCTCGGCTCGGCGCAAGTGCTGCTCGAATATCGGGGCCAGCGCATCGTCGTGACGGGCGACTATAAACGTCTGCCGGATCGCACCGCGCAGACCTTCGAGCTCGTCAAATGCGATCTCCTCGTCACCGAGGCGACCTTCGGCCTACCGGTGTTCCAGCATCCGGCGCCCGCCGACGAAATCGCGCGCCTCCTGCGCTCCGTCGTTGCCTTCCCCGATCGCGCCCACGTCATCGGCTGCTACGCCCTGGGCAAGGCGCATCGCGTCATCTCGCTGCTACGCGAGTCGGGGTACGACGCGCCGATCTACCTGCACGGCGCGATGATCCGGCTCTGCGAGCTTTACGTCGAACTCGGCATCCCACTCGGCGATCTTCGCCCCGCGCTCGGCATGACCAAGGGCGATCTCGCCGGTCAGATCGTCATTGCCCCACCCTCTGCCATCAAGGACCGATGGTCGCGGCGCTTGCCTGATCCGGTGCTCGCCGTCGCTTCGGGCTGGATGAGCGTCAAGCAGCGGGCCCGCCAATCGGGCGTCGAGCTGCCACTGGTCATTTCCGATCATGCCGATTGGAACGAGCTGCGCCAGACCATCACCGAGACCGGTGCCAACACCGTGTGGGTCACCCATGGCCGTGAGGATGCGCTGGTCTATTGGAGCCAGCAGCAGGGTCTTGCCGCCGAGCCGCTCAACATCGAAGCCTATGAGGATGGGCCGGAGGAGGCGGAATGAAGAAGTTCGCCCAGCTCCTCGAATTGCTGGCGCTCACCCCGTCGCGCAATCGCAAGATCGAAGCGCTCAGCCAGTATTTTGCGTCGACCCCCGATCCCGATCGCGGCTACGCGCTCGCTATCCTCACTGGTGCTCTCACATTCAAGAACGTGAAGCCGGCCATTCTCCGCGATGTCGTCACGCGAGAGGTCGATCCCGTGCTGTTCGGCATGAGCTACGACTATGTCGGCGATCTCGGCGAGACGATTGCGCTCATCTGGCCACATCACGGCGCGCAGGATGATTTGCCGTCGCTGAGCGAGTTGATCGAATTGTTCAACACGACGAGCAAATCGGAGTTGCCCGCACTGATCGCGGCGCTGCTCACCCGCGCCGGTATCAATGAACGCTGGGCGCTGGTGAAGCTCGCGACCGGTGCGCTGCGCATCGGGCTCTCTGCCCGTCTCGCCAAGACCGCCCTTGCCAATATGAGCGGCAAGGATCTGCACGAGCTCGAGGAAATCTGGCACGGGCTCCAGATACCTTACACAGATTTGTTCGCCTGGCTCGACAACAAGGGCGCGCGGCCGGACATCGATCACACCTCGCGCTTCAATCCGATGATGCTCTCGAACCCGATCGACGAGGTGAAGGATCTTGCGGTTCTCGATCCGGCCGACTTCTCCGCCGAATGGAAATGGGACGGTATCCGCGTCCAGCTCATTCTGGGCAAAGGCAAAGTCTCACTGTTCTCCCGCACCGGCGACGACATCGCCGCATCCTTCCCCGATCTCGTCGGCAATGTCTTCGGCGAAGCGGTGCTGGACGGCGAATTGCTGGTCGGCCGCGATTTCGAGGCCGCGCCCTTCAACGATCTGCAGCAGCGGCTCAACCGCAAAGCCGCCTCACCAAAGCTGATTGAGGAGCATCCGGCTTTCGTCCGGGTCTATGACATGCTGTTCGACGGCAGCACCGATATCCGGACCCTGGGTTGGGTCGAGCGTCGCCAGCATCTCGAGGCCTGGTTCAAGGCCAATCCGCAGCCGCGCATGGACCTTTCAGAAATCCTCTCCTACGCCTCTTGGGACGAGCTCGCCGAAATGCGCCGCCGCGGTGCCGCCGAGCGCGGCCATGAAGGCGTCATGGTCAAGCTCAGGACCTCGCCCTATGTGCCGGGACGGCTGAAGGGACTGTGGTTCAAATGGAAGCGCGATCCCAATGTTGTCGATGCCGTGCTGATGTATGCGCAGCGTGGACACGGAAAGCGATCGTCGTTCTATTCAGACTACACGTTCGGCGTCTGGAAGGGGAACGAGATCGTCCCCATCGGCAAGGCCTATTTCGGTTTCACCGACGAGGAGCTGAAGCTGCTCGACAAATGGGTGCGCAACAACACCATCCAGGCCTTTGGGCCTGTACGCGAGGTGCGGAAGGAACTGGTGTTCGAGGTCGCGTTCGATTCGGCGCACCAATCGACGCGCCACAAATCCGGTGTGGCTTTGCGCTTTCCGCGTATCAGCCGCATCCGGTGGGACAAGCCCGTCAACGAAGCCGCCACACTCGACGACATGCAGATCTTTCTGGAGGTGACTTGATGTCGTTGCAGTCTATTCACCGCAAGATCGACGAACTGGTCAAGGAGATGGCCGAGGCCGCCAATGCCGAAGATTTCGAGCGGGCCGGCAGGATTCGGGATGAGATCGAGCGGCTTAAGGGGGCGACCGTACGGAAACCTCCGCCTGGGGAGATGGGGCTGGGGACGCATGTTCCGGTGATTGCACCGCCGGCGGGGTGGAAGCGGCCGCGCAAACCCAACCCTATGACAACGAACGTCAAACCTCGCGGCGGGCGCTAATTGCCTGTCATGTTCAATACTTCCGCAACCATCCCGCACGTTCGGTACCCATCGACCTGTGCCTAGAGCAGCAATTGTTTACTCTCGAAGCGGCTTGATTGGAGCGATCACAGAGGATGGTGCGCAGAATGCGCGCCGACGAGTATGGGTCGGTACGGGGCTATTGGGGGAACTACGCAGACTAGTCGGCAGGAGCTCATGGAGCTCGCTGTCAACGAAACGAACTCGGCTGTCTATATCACCGACGCCGCAGCCAAAATCATCTTCGTCAACCGCACCTTCACTGAGATGCTCGGCTATCAGGCGCATGAGGTCCACGGACGCGCCGCCCGCGAAATTCTTGGTAGCCCGCACTACGTCGAAAAGGATTACCAGCGCCTCTGGGCCGAGTTGACCCGCGGGCGTAGCGTACAAGAAGAGGTTCGTACGCAGGACCGCGTCGGCCGCGAGCTCTGGCTCACGGTGATGCTTCGTCCGGTGTTTGGTCCCGACGGCAAGTTTGCCCATCTCATCGGCATTCTTGAAGACACCACCGAGTCCCGGCAGATTCAAAGCCTGCAGCGCGATGTGCTTGAAGCCGTGGCGCAGGAGATGGCGCTCACCGAGATCATGACGATGATCTGCGAGCGCGTCGAGCGGATGTTCCCGGAGGTTGTGTCGTCGGTTCTCGCAGTCGACCACGACCGTAAGCTTCGTCCACTGGCCGCTCCATCGCTTCCTCTCTACTACAGCGAGGCTATCAACGGTCTCGACGTCGGACCGGTCGCCGGCTCGTGCGGCACCTGCGCCTGGCGCGGCGAGGCGGTCAATGTTGAGGACATCGAAAACGATCCGCTGTGGGCCGATTACAAAGCTTTGCCGCTCCCATTGGGACTGCTCGCCTGCTGGTCGAGCCCCATCAAACTCAAAGACGGTCGCGTCGCGGGGACATTCGCATTCTATTTCCGCGAGAAGCGCGGGCCGGGCGCGTGGCACGAGCAGGTGGTCAAGGCCTGCCTGCAGCTCTGCATGCTGGCGTTCGAACGGCACGAGGCCAAAGAGCGCATCGCCAATCTCGCCTATTATGACAATCTCACCGGCCTGCCCAACCGCACGAAACTGCGCGAGGAGATGGAGGCGCGGTTCGATCGCGCCGACGCGCCGAAAGCGGCTCTGCTGTTCCTCGACATCGATCACTTCAAGGACGTCAACGACACTCTCGGCCACTCGGTTGGCGACAGCTTCCTGGTGAAGATCGCGGAAAGGTTGCGCAGCGAGCTTTGGCCCGAAGACATCATCAGCCGCCATGGCGGCGACGAGTTCGTCATCATCCTCGCCGGCGCGGATGAACAACGCGCACAAAAGGTTGCCGAGCGCTTGCTGGTGGCAATTGGTGAGCCAGTGCGGGTCGATGGTGTGACCCTGCCTGCGTCGGTGAGCATCGGTATCAGCCTTTGCCCGGCGGATGGGATAAACAGCGCGACATTGCTGCGCAATGCCGACATGGCGATGTACAGTGCAAAGGCGGATGGGCGAAGCACCTACCGCTTCTTCAATGCCGACATGAACCGCGACGCACAGGACCGGCTGCTGCTCGGCGCCTTGCTGCGCGACGCTGTGGGACGCGGACAGATCCGATTGCACTATCAGCCGCAAATCTGCGCAAAGACGGGAGTCGTTGCGGGCGTTGAGGCGCTGTCGCGCTGGCACCACCCGGCGCTTGGCGATATCCCGCCGAGCCGCTTCATTCCGCTGGCCGAGGATTGCGGGCTCATTGAAGCGCTCGGTGAATTCTGTCTCAATGAATCGTGCCGCCAGTTGCGCGCCTGGGATGACGCAGGACATCATGTGCCTTGCGTGGCGGTGAACGTCTCGGCGATCCAGTTCAGAAACCGGAATCTGCCGGTGATCGTACGCAATGCTCTTTCTCATAACGGCCTCTCCGCGAATCGACTGACCATCGAGATTACCGAGAGCGTGATGATGGGTGCGTATCCCGTGGCGGCCGAGAATGCGGCGCTGCTGCGGGAGATGGGCGTGGCGATTTCGATGGACGATTTCGGCACGGGCTATTCGAGCCTCAGCCACCTTGCGCGGCTGCCGGTTACCGAGATCAAGATCGATCGCAGCTTCATGGCCGATCTCGAAGCCAATGAGGCGGTGCAGGCACTGGTGACGGCGGTGATCCGGATCGGAGAATCGCTAAGGCTCAAAGTCGTGGCCGAAGGCGTCGAGACGGTCGCGCAGCGACGCTTCCTCGAGGCTCTGGGGTGCGATGTGATGCAGGGCTATCTCTTCGGCCACGCAATGGCGCCCGAAGCGCTGGTTACGTGGCTCGAAACGCTTGCTAGCTCGCCTGCGCAAGACGCTCTGAAGCAAGCTTCTTGATCTCACGCAGTTCGGCGATCGTGGTCTGCAGATCGACAAGCTGCAGCTCGAGTAGCTGCATGCGGTGATCGACCATATCGACCAGAAGGCGAACCTGGGCGTGCTGGGTGCGGTCGGCGTCGTAGAGGCTCAGATAGTCGGAGATATCGCGAAGCGAAAAGCCGAGGCGCTTGCCGCGCAGGATGAGAATGAGCCGCGCGCGATCGCGACGGCGGAAGACGCGGGTCGAGCCGACACGCTCCGGGGTCAGCAGGCCCTTGGCCTCATAGAAGCGGATAGCCCGGGTCGATATCCCGAACTCGCGGGCCAAATCAGCGATCGCGAAGAGATCGCGATTCTCGCTCTCACGCCGGTTCAACTTTCTGTCCCTTCATTGCCTTGTACTCATCGCGCAGTTCTTTTTTGGAGAGTTTGCCGATGAGCGTTTTTGGCAGCTGATCCTTGAAGATGATCTCACGCGGCATTTCAAGTTTGTTGATGCGCTCGCCGATGAATTTCTTCAATTCGCTCTCTGTAACAGTCTGGCCTTCCTTCAATTTGACGAAAGCCACGGCCGCTTCGCCCCGATACTCGTCGGGTACGCCGATTACATTGGCTTCGTCTACGGCGCCGTGAGCGAGCAAGGCTTCCTCGATGGTGCGCGGATAGATGTTGAAGCCGGACGAAATGATGAGGTCTTTGATACGGTCGACGAGAAACACATAGCCATCCTCATCGACAAGACCGACATCGCCAGTGCGCAGCCAGCCATCCATGAAGGTGTCTTTGGAGGCGTCCGCGTTGTTGTAATAGCCCAGCATGACCTGCGGACCCTTGACCTGCAGCTCGCCGCGTTCGCCGATCTTGGCAGGCTGCATGGTCTCGATGTCGATGAAGCGTACATCGGTGCCCGGCAGTGGCATGCCAACGGACAGCGGCTTCGATGGAACGCGCAGCGCGGCGCAGCAGACGACAGGCGAGGCTTCTGTGAGACCGTAGCCTTCCGCGACGAGGGCCTTCGATACGGCAGCATATTTGGTGCGGGCTTCGGTGGGCAGCCCGGCACCGCCCGAGATGACGACGTCGAGGCAATCGAGCGCGCGCTGGTCCTCGCCGGTGACTTTGCTGAGCGCCTGGATGAGCGTTGGAACTGCGGGCAGGACGTTGGGGCGGACGCGGCGCAGCAGATTGAGAAAGCCCTTGAGCTCGAAGCGCGGCATCATGATCACGGGCGTGCCATTGCAGAGGGGCACGTTCATGCAGACGGTCATCGCGAAGATGTGGAAGAACGGCAGGACAGCGACGACCTTGCTCGGCGGATAGAAGAGCCCGCAGCCCCAGCTGTCGATCTGGCTCATATTGGCGGCGATGTTGGCGTGACTGAGCATGGCGCCCTTGGGCAGGCCCGTCGTGCCCCCAGTATATTGCTGCACTGCGACATCGGTAAGCGCATCGACTTTGACAGGAACGGGCTGGTCCTCACGGGCGATGAGGTCCGCAAACCATGTCGTGACGCTGGCGGCAGACGATGCGCCGACATTGGCGAGGTCTTTGCGCTTCGCAATCGAATAGAGGATGCGCTTGACCAGCGGCAGGGCGGCCGGGAAGTGGCAGGCGATGATCTTCTTGACGTGGCCTGCTTTTACCAGCGCTTCGGCCTTTTCGAAGATCTGCTGCAGATCGAGGGTGACGAGCACATCGGCACCGGCATTGCCCGTGATGTGTGACAGCTCGTGGACGGTGTAGAGCGGGTTGCAATTGACCACAGTGCCGCCCG
>JBDSHC010000033.1:0-4140 GCA_039918675.1 Devosia sp. | reverse complement strand
ACTCATCTTCGTCTCCGTCTGTTGACCGAGACACCCCTGCGCGCATTCGATTGCCGCTTTTTGATGCAGATCAATCTGCGACAGCCGCCTCGACGTAATGGAGGGCAGCGGTCGTGCCTCAGACGCCGCCGAGTCCCAATGGAGAAGCAAATGATCCTCAAGTTCGTCGCATCGGCGCTCGCCGTCATGGTGCTCGTCGGCACCACTGCCCAGGCGGCAGAGTTCACCGTCAACATGCTGAACAAGGATTCGACCGGCCGCACGATGCAGTTCGAACCGGCGTTCCTAAAAGTGGCGCCAGGGGACACCATCAATTTCGTGCCGGTCGACAAGGGGCACGACTCGGAAACGATCGCGAACGGCTTTCCGGCCGGGGCGGAAGCGTGGAAGGGCAAGATCAGCCAGACGGTTAGCGTCACGCTTACCGTCGAAGGTCTCTATGCCTACAAATGCCTGCCGCATGTCGGGCTCGGCATGGTTGGCCTGATCCAGGTCGGTGACGATACCGGCAACCTCGAAGCGCTGAAGACGCTCAAGCTGCCGTCGAAGGCGCGGACTCGCCTCGACGAGTTGCTGGCTGAACAGGCGGCTGCAACCGCCGTGCAGTAACCCGGGATCGTTCCGTTTTGCCCCGGACCCCATTTGGACCGGCGCAATGCGGAATCGTGATCCTAGGGGCACGAACCTGAGCGAGGGTGGCGACGGTGCTCAGTTGGGTCCTGTTCAACTCGATAATTAGCGAATGTAGCGCCACTCAAGAGTCGGTTTTTTCACAGCGTCGGTGGCGCGTTCCGCCTCAAACTGGACTCTCGCCTCCTCGATCGTGAGCCCATGTTGCTCGGCATAAAAGAGAACCGCGTAAGCTTGGTCGGCTGCCTTGGACCTCCGGCCTTTTTCGCGCAGCCGTACCCTGCGATCGCCGGTCATAGTCGCTCCAATCGTTTGAGTCGTCCGGTAACGCCTCGCCAGCGTAAAGGTTCGGCAATTGGGGACCAGCAGCTCGGTGGAACGCGTATTTTCTTTATGTCCACGTCTGACTGATGCTGACTCCGCCAGTAGGTCTTCAATGCAACGACGTGATAGCGCCGCTCGCCGGCCGCGATGTCCTTCTCCGATACGACATTAAAGTGCCGCGGCAAGCTCCACCGCCCTCGTAACTTGCCCGGCCGGTGTACCCGGTCATTTAGCCGGGGTGACCGCTCGCCTCATGCTCCGCGATAGTCCCGTCACCTTTGGTGGGACGATCAATGACCAATCCGACTGACCGATCTTTGCATATTCCGGCCCTCGACCTCTCGTCACTCGAGGGAGGTGTGCGTTGACACTATCGCGTGCTCAACCACGCCTGGTGCGCAAGCTCGAGGACGCTCTCGGTCCGGCAATTTGCATTGCCCTTGCCGATCCTAGCGTTGTCGAAATCATGCTCAATCCCGACGGTCGCCTTTTCGTCGAGCGACTGGGCGAGGAGATCGTCCATTTCGGGCAGCTGCCGGCCGCGGCCGCTGAAGTGATTATTGGCAGCGTTGCACATGCCCTCCAGACGGAAGCCGATTTCTTCCAGCCGATTGTTTCAGGCGAACTGCCGATCGGTGGGCATCGCTTCGAGGGCCTCTTGCCGCCCATTGTGAGCGCCCCGAGCTTTTCAATTCGGCGTCGCGCCTCCCGGCTGATCCCGCTCGAGGACTATGTCGATGCCGAAGTGATGAGCGAGGAGCAGGCCGAGGCGATCATCGGTGCCGTCGCCTCTCGCGCCAACATCGTCGTTGTCGGCGGCACGGGCAGCGGCAAGACAACACTCGCCAATGCGATCATCGAAGAGATTGCTCGAGAAGCGCCGCAGCACCGGGTGGTGATCCTCGAAGACACTGCAGAAATTCGGTGCAGTGCCGCCAATGCGGTGACGCTTCGCACCTCGGAGCATGCCGACATGGCGCGGTTGCTCAAATCGACGATGCGCCTTCGGCCGGACCGCATCATCGTTGGCGAGGTCCGCGACGGCGCGGCCCTGACACTTCTCAAAGCTTGGAACACTGGCCATCCCGGCGGCCTCACAACGATCCACGCCAATAGCGCCATTTCGGCCCTGCGCCGCCTAGAGCAGCTGACGGCTGAAGCAAGTCCGCAGCCGCTTCGTGAAGTGATCGGGGAAGCCGTCGATCTGATCGTCTCGATCAGTAGAGCGCCGAGCGGTCGGCGCGTTCGAGAGATCCTCGCCGTCGAAGGCTTCAGCGACGGCCAGTACCAGACCCACCCCATCGCAACAAAAGGACCCCGCAATGCGGACTAGGTTTCAACCCTTGGTTACAGCGACGCTGTTGATCTCACTCCTCCTTGCAGGGCCTGTACTCGCTGCGGGGACTGGCGGACTTCCCTGGGAAGGCCCGCTGCAGCAGATCCAGCAATCGATCACTGGACCGGTCGCTGGGTTCATCGCACTCGCTGCGGTCGCGGTGGCGGGGGGCATGCTGATCTTTGGGGGCGAGCTCAACGATTTCGCCCGCCGGCTGATGTACGTCGTGCTCGTTGCCGGAATTCTCCTCGGCGCGACACAGATCGTCGGTCTCTTCAGCGCCTCGGGGGCCTCGATCGGCGATGTCGCCACGTCGACCCAGCAGGCGCCGGGAGGGCATCCCGATGTCTGAGACCGAAAGCGGCCTACAACGCTCGCCCATTCATCGCGCTCTGTCTCGACCCAGTCTGCTGCTTGGTGCCGACCGCGAGCTCATCCTCGTCACTGGGCTCATTGCGGCGATCTCGGCCTTTGTGGTTCTGACCTGGTTTGCGATCCTGTTCGGCGCGGTGATCTGGATTGTCGTCGTCGGCGTGCTGCGGGTGATGGCCAAGGCCGATCCGCTGATGCGTCAGATCTATATGCGCCACATCCGCTATCGGCCAAGCTATCGGCCGACGGCGACCCCATGGCGTCGGTTCTGAGGCAGAAATGGTCAGCCTCTCCCAGTTTCGCGGTCACACGGCCGCCTTCTCCGATCTCACGCCCTATGCGGCACTTGTTGCCAATGGGGTGATCCTCCTCAAGGACGGCTCGCTGATGGCGGGCTGGTATTTTGCCGGACCAGACGCGGAGAGTTCGACCGCAAGCGAGCGCAACGAAACCTCGCGGCTCGTGAATGCCGCGCTGTCGCGCCTTGGCTCAGGCTGGATGGCGCAAATCGAGGCGCTGCGGGTCCCGACCACCGGCTACCCCGATCCTCTGGCCTCCCACTTTCCCGATCCCGTCACGCGGGCGATCGATCAGGAGCGCCGCCGGCATTTCGAGACCGGTCGGGCGCACTATGAGAGCCGGCACGCTTTGATCCTCACCTATCGGCCGCCGGAGCCGCGCGGGGCTCGCCTCGCCCGCTATGTCTATGCCGATACCCAAAGCCGCACGGCGCTGTATGCCGATACCGTACTCGAGCAATTCGGCACGGCGACCCGTGAAGTCGAACAATATCTAGCGGGCGTGCTGTCGATCCGCCGCATGCGGACCCATGAGGCGGATGAGACGCCCAGTGGGATTGTCGCGACCTATGACGAGCTCTTTCAATTCGTTCGCTTCTGCATGGTGGGGGAGACCCACCCCATGCGATTGCCGGCGATCCCGATGTATCTCGATTGGCTTGCGACAGCTGAACTCGAGCATGGTCTCTCGCCTCAGATCGACGGACGCTCACTCGCGATCGTTGCGATTGACGGCTTTCCAGCTGAGAGCTGGCCGGGGATCCTCAACGCGCTCGATCTGATGCCGCTCAGCTATCGCTGGTCGAGCCGTTTCATCTTTCTTGACGAGCAGGAGGCAAGGCGACGGCTCGAACGCACGCGCAAGAAATGGCTGCAAAAGATCCGGCCCTTCTTCGACCAATTGTTCCAGACCCAATCGCGGGCGCTGGACCAGGACGCGATGCTGATGGTCGCCGAGACCGAGGACGCGATCGCCGAGGCGTCGTCGGGGCTCGTTGCCTATGGCTATTATACATCGGTCATTGTCCTTTTTGGGACTGACGAGACGCGGTTACGTGACGAGCCGGAAAGCGTCCGGCGCCTGATTCAAGCCGAGGGCTTCGGCGCGCGGATCGAAACGCTCAATGCCACCGAAGCCTATCTGGGGAGCTTGCCCGGAAATTGGTACGCAAATGTCCG
>JBDSHC010000032.1:0-34015 GCA_039918675.1 Devosia sp. | reverse complement strand
GGCGTTTGTCACCACGTCGTTTCAGGCGCACCTCGCCTATCGCGGCCAGGTGTGGACGTCGGTGTTCGGTAATCTGGTGCAGGTGTTCGCCAACATCGCAATCTGGATGTCGATCTATGCGGGTGTCAGCGTCGCAAGTGGCGTCAGCATCGATGAGATGATCGCCTACGCGATCTTTGGGGCGCTGCTGCTGAGCGCCTGGGATTGGCGGCGCTTCATCCGGGTGGTCGGAGATCAGGTTCGGACCGGCGATGTAGCGGTGTTTCTGCTGAAGCCGCTCAGCTACCCGCTGATGCTGCTCGCGGCGGAGTGCGGGAACGTCGGCTTTCGGCTCATCGCGATCATCGCGCCGGTGTCGATCGCTGCCGCCCTCGTCTATGGGATGTCGCCGCCCGCCAGTGTCTTTCATGGAGCGATGTCGCTTCTGTTCGTCGTCCTCGCCTTCGCCATCCTGTTTCTCCTCGCGACTGTCGCGGCGCTGACGGCGTTCTGGGTGATGACGGTGTTTGCCGTTGAATGGCTGTTGCACGCGTTCGTTCTGATCCTCTCCGGCGCGGTGGTGCCGTTGTGGTTCTACCCGCCGGCGGCTGCGGCAATCATCGAGAAGCTGCCGTTTGCCTTCACGGCCTATCACCCGCGGGCGGTGTATCTGGGCAAGGAGGATGTCGCGACGACGCTCGTCAATGCCGCCGTCGGCTGCTTGTGGGTGCTGGTCCTGACGCTGCTCCTCGCATGGCTGTGGTCGCGTGCCCGCCAGCGCATCATCGTGCAGGGGGGCTGACGATGCTGGGTACGATTGGCCTCTTGATGAAGATGTTCGTCAAGACGCAGATGGAGCATCACGCCGGTTTCTGGCTCGACCGCGTGGCGCAGATCATCAATTATGGGGCCGCCTACGCGGCGATTTGGGTGCTGCTGCTGCGGTTCGGGACGCTGGGCGGCTGGAACTGGAACGAGCTGGCGCTGCTGCTGAGCTTTCAATTGCTCACCTATTCGATCGGCGCGTCACTGAGCTTCGTGCAATTGCGCGATCTCGATCAGATGGTGCGGCTCGGCACGTTCGACGTGCTGCTGGTGAAGCCGATCAGCCCCTGGGTCTATCTGGTGTTCGGGGGGTTCAACGCAGTGGGCTATTCGGGCCACATCGCGCTGGCGATCGGACTGATGGTGTGGTCGCTGGCGCAGGTGAGCGTCGAGTGGAACGCGTGGAGCGTGATCTACCTGACGCTGGCGGTGATCAGCTCATCGATGGTGACCGCGGCGGTGATCACAATGATCGGCGCGGTGGCGCTGGTGACCGTGCAATCCAACCATTTGTTCTCGATCTATTTCGGGTTCTGGGAGCTGACGCGTTACCCGGTCAACATCTTCCCGGCAGCCATCCAGTGGATCATGGTGACCGTGATGCCGCTTGCCTTCATGGCCTATGTCCCGGTTGCGGTGTTCCTGGGCAAGCAGGTCGCGGTGCTGGGCGAGTGGGGCATGGTGCTGTCGCTGTTGGCAGGGCCGATCCTTGTCGGACTGGCCATGATGCAATGGCGGTGGTCGATCCGCCATTATCAGGGCGCCGGCGGCTAGCTCTTGAGGCCGCGCGTCGCACTGGCGTCGGCGATGCCGAGAGTGGTCAGCACGGTGGCGACGATGCCGGCGCGGTCGAGGCCGGCGGCGGCGTACATGTCGGCCTGGCTCGCCTGTTCGGTGAAGCTGTCGGGGATCATCAGCGGGCGGAATTTGAGTTTGCCGTCGAGGAGGCCGTTGCTGGCGAGGAAGGTCGCGACGTGGCTGCCGAAGCCGCCGATGCCGGATTCTTCGACTGTGATCAGCAGCTCGTGGGCTTGCGCGAGTTTGGCGATCAATTCTTCGTCGAGCGGCTTCAGGAAGCGGGCGTCGGCGATGGTGGGTGTGAGGCCATAGGCAGCGAGCTTTTCGGCGGCGGCGAGGGTTTCGCCGAGGCGGGTGCCGAAGCTGAGGAGGGCGACGCCGGAGCCGTGCTTGAGGATGCGGCCCTTGCCGATTTCGAGCGGCACGCCGCGCACCGGCATCTCGACGCCGAGGCCGTCGCCGCGCGGATAGCGGAAGGCGATGGGGCCTTTGTCATAGGCGGCGGCGGTGGCGACCATGTGCTTGAGGTCGGCCTCGTCGGCGGCGGCCATGACGACGATGCCGGGTATGGCGCCGAGATAGGCACTGTCGTAATTGCCGGCATGGGTGGGTCCATCGGCGCCGACATAGCCGGCGCGATCGATGGCGAAGCGGACGGGCAGCCCCTGCACGGCGACGTCGTGGATCACCTGATCGTAGGCGCGCTGCAGGAAGGTCGAGTAGATGGCGGCGAAGGGCTTCATGCCTTCGGACGCGAGGCCGGCGGCGAAGGTCACCGCATGTTGCTCGGCAATGCCGACATCGAAGATGCGGTTGGGGAAGATCTCGGCGAATTTGTCGAGGCCGGTGCCCGAGGGCATGGCGGCGGTGACGGCGACGATGCGGTCATCGCGCTGGGCTTCCTCGATCAGGCTCTCGGCGAAGACGGCGGTGTAGGATGGCGCGTTGGATTGCGGCTTGGCCTGCGCGCCGGTGACGACGTTGAATTTGCTGACGCCGTGATATTTGTCGGCGCTGGCTTCGGCGGGCTCATAGCCCTTGCCCTTTTTGGTCACGACGTGAACGAGGATGGGGCCGCTCTCGGCGGCGCGCACGTTCTGCAGGACATCGACGAGGTCGTCGATATTGTGGCCGTCGATGGGGCCGACATAGAAGAAGCCGAGTTCCTCGAACAGCGTTCCACCGGTGAAAAAGGACCGGGCGAATTCTTCGGTCTTGCGCGCCGTCTCGTGGATGATCGGCGGGAGTTTTTTGGTGATGCTCTTGGCGGCTTCGCGGGCGCCGCGATAGACCTTGCCGGAGACGAGCTTCGCGAGATAGGCGCGTAGCGCACCGGTGGGCGGCGCGATCGACATGTCGTTGTCGTTGAGGATGACGATCAGCCGCGCATCCATGGCGCCGGCATTGTTCATCGCCTCATAGGCCATGCCAGCGGACATGGCGCCATCGCCGATGATGGCGACGACATGGGTTTTCTCGCCCTTCAGCTCGGCGGCGACGGCCATGCCGAGGCCTGCGGAGATGGAGGTGGAGGAATGACCGGCACCGAACGGGTCGTAGTCGCTTTCGGCGCGGCGGGTGAAGCCTGAAAGGCCGTTCTTCTGGCGCAGCGTGCGGATGCGGTCGCGGCGGCCGGTGAGGACCTTGTGGGGATAGGCCTGATGGCCGACGTCCCAGATCACGCGGTCGTTCGGGGTGTCGAAGACGGCGTGGAGCGCGACGGTCAATTCGACGACGCCGAGGCCGGCGCCGAGATGGCCGCCAGTGACCGAAACGGCGTCGATCACTTCGGCCCGCAGCTCGTCTGCAAGCTGACGCAGCTGCGCCCTGTCCAGCGATTTGAGATCGGCCGGCGAATGGACGGTGTCGAGCAGGGGTGTGTCAGGCCGGTCGGACAAAATGGTCCCTTCGTGTTCCCAATGGTTTAGGCGTCCCGGACCGGGATTTCAACCAAGGGTCTGTGCAGAAACGAGGGAGTTTTGCCGTAGGTTGCAGCGCGGGAGGGGCGCCGACGCGGGGGCCGCGGCGGCGCGTAATGGTCAGGCGGCGGGCAGTAGGCGCTGGCGCACCTGCTCCTCTGTGGGCATCTGCCCATTGGGCGTGAGGGTATCGACGGCCTCGGGAATGGTCTTGGCCAGACGTTCGATGAGTTCCTCGCGGGAGAGGCCGGTGCGTTTCGCGAGTTCGGTGAGATCTTCGCTGCCGATCGCCTGCTCGACCTGATCGGGCCGCAGGCCTTGCGTGGGGACGCCGGGGGTAACCCAGGAATCGGCGATGTCGCCATGGCCGGAGTTGCGGAACGAGCCGAGAAGATCGCCCAATCCGCCAGCGAGGCCGCCGGCGCCGAGGCCCGACAGTATGCCGCTGAGGCCGCCGGATTGTGGCGCGCCGTCAGGGGTGGTGGGCGCAGGATTGCCGAAGAGGCCACCGAGGCTGTTGGAGAGGCCGCCCAAGATATCGGGCGACCCATCGGGGTGCTGCGGCGAGCGGGACTTCAATTCGTCCAGGGCGCCGGAGATCTTGTCGCGGTTCTGGTAGCCGGCGACGGCCAGAAGGCCGAGCAGCGCCAGCATTGAGGGCATGCCTCGTGCCATGATGTGTCCTCCCGATCAGACGGCGCGGCGGCGCGCCAGGGCACCCCACGCGACCAGAACGATGATGGCGCCAACCACGGCGCCGATGAGACCGGCGCCTTCACCGGGCTGGTACCAGCCGAGGGCCTGGCCGAGGAAGGTGGCGACGAACGCGCCGACGATGCCGAGGATGGTGGTGAGGATGAAGCCCGAGGGCTCACGGCTGCCGGGGACGATGAATTTGGCGAGAAGGCCGGCGATGAAGCCGATGAGAATGGTCCACAGAATACCCATTGAACGCTCCTTGGACGCGTGTTGCGTCCGTTCCCACAACAAGATGCGGGACGCGCAAACGTTCCAATGGAAGAGCGATCAGCCGCGGGCGTCGAGCAGCATGGGGCGGCGAACGACGAACATATCGTAGCGCGGGGGGGCGACGTCGTCGGGCTCGAGGCCGATACGGCCGGCGAGGGGGCCGAGTTCGGCGGCGTTGTCGAGATAGCCCTCGGGCTCGTACATCTCGGCAAAATGGCTGTCGCTCATCAGGACCGGCTCGACCAGGGTCTCGTTGACGTGGTCGATCTCGGGCGGGATCAGATCGAAGTTACGCGGCTTGAGGCCGACGATCGGGTCGCGGTTGATGGTGGAACTGGTGAGCGTGTTGGCGATGGCGCTGCGGCCGCCGGCTTCGGTCACCGCCGTCCAGGTCATGTCGAAGATGTTCTTCATGACGTCGAGGCCGTTGGTGCCGCCGATCGAGGCGGTGCGGATGCCCGAGGTGTCGATGTGCGGCGTGGGAAGGGGCTTGGGCGCCGTCGCCGTGGTCTCGCGCTCGATCAGCATCTGGAGGGCGCGCTGGGCCCCGGGATCCTGCGTCATTTCGGGCGCGTAGGCGGTGAGCACATCGATGTCGCGCGGTGTCATGAGGATGCGCGGGGCTGGGACCGGGGCATCGAGGGTCGAGATGGCGCCGAGCGCGGTCTCGCCATCGTCGATCGGCAGGGCGCCGCGGGTCGCGACCATCATCGCCGGCGCCTTGGGGAAGGGCAGGATGGTGGAGAGCGGAGCGCTGGGATTATTGAACGGGTTGTCGAGCGCGGTGAAGGGGTTGTTCTCAGGATCGAGCGCGATGGAGTTCGAGCTACCCGGGCGGCGCATCATCGGGGTGGGCGCGCTGATCTCGATGGTCGAGACGCTGCGCGTCGACGGATCGAGCGAGGCGAGCATGATTTCAGGCGCGGCGCTCTCGGTGGGTAGCGGCGTCAGATTGCCGTTGCAGGGCACCATCTTGCATTTGTTCCACTCGGCCTGGGCATAGGAGCGGCCGGTGTTGGAGAGCGGCGTTCCATCGACCGGCAGATGCAAGGTCCTGCCGTCGGGAAAGACGGTCTTGAGCTGGGCGCGGGTCATGCGCGGCCAGGCGCGGACGCTGCCGGTATCCATGTGGACGAAGGGGCTGCCGGAGGTCGGGTAGTAGCCGACGCCGCCGACCTGATGGCGCATCGCGGTGGCGCGGAGCGTCGCGAGTTTCACGCCGGGAATATAGACGTCCATCGCCTTGCCCAGCATGTGCTGGCTGTTCTCGGCGACGGCCGAGGATTTGGAGCGCAGCATCGCGTTGGTCTTGGGCTCGCGATAGGACGAAACGATGTTGTAGGGCTGGTTGCCGCCGACGTCCTGATAGACCTCCCAGAGGAGATCGAAGAGGTGGGGGTCCATCTGCGTGGGGCGATGGGTGCGCCAGTCGGCGAGGAACAGGTTCATCTGCTTGAGCACGGCGGGGTCGTATTGGCCGTTGCGCTTGAAGGTGAACTTACCAGTCTCGTGAGTGTGGGTGTGATAGAGCCACAAAGTGCGGTCGCCACCGCCGGAGGCGGTCACCGGGACGATGGCCTGAGCGAGGAAAAGCGCGAGCCCCACGGCAAATGCCATGGCGCGCAATCCAAGCAGGTTCCAGTCGAATTGCGGTTTCCCCACCACGCCCCAGACAGTCCGTAATTGCTTCAAACGACCCAGCTAGAATAGCGCCAAGACCCAGAAGAGTTTCTTAACGCTAATATCCGGTTACGACCCAGCGGCCGGACAGGGCGGACGCGATTACGTCCAGCCTCAGCAGTTTCTAAGCAAAAATCGCGGCTTAACCAAGGCTGATGTCTTAAGTGTAGGTAAACGCGGGGGAAATCTAGGGCAAGGAAGGCTAGCGCTTCAGTGAGTTCATGAAGGTCGCGTAGAGCCGCGACAGGCTGCTGATGCGGCGATGATGGGCGTCCGGGGCGATTTTCATCAGCCGGTTGAGCCGGTCCGAGGCCGCCCGAGCCATCGTGCGATGGATCAGCGAGATCCTGCCATTGGCCCGCAATTGGGCGAGTTTTGTAAGTAATCCTTCGAGGCCGTCGAGGTCGGCTGCAATAATATGGTCCGGCATTATGACGATCACACCTAGTGGAGATGTCATCTGAATGCGGCGAGCCGGTCCGGGGTTCGGTGGCTTTGTGCCAGAGGGTAAAGGCGTCGTTAACGGCTGTGAGACGCCGATACCTAAAGCACGGCCTCGATCAGGAACGGTCCGCGGCGGCTGAGCCCAGTGCGGACGAGGTCGTCGAGCTTGCGGACAGATTCCGCCCGGGCCGCTTCGACACCCATGCTGCCGGCGAGCTTTACCCAGTCGATCACCGGGTCGGTCAGGCTCATCATTTGCCGCGCGTTGTCGCCGATCTGGTTGAAACCGAGATTTGTCATCTCCCCCTCGAGGATGGCGTAGCGGCGGTTCGCGCAGATCACGACGAGTATGTCGGTCCGCTCACGCGCCATCGTCCACAGCGCCTGCGGCGTGTACATGCCGCTGCCGTCGGCCTGGACGCAGACCAATTTGCGGTCGGGGCAGGCGATTGCGGCGCCGAGCGCCATCGGCAGTCCGTTGCCGATGGCACCCCCAGCCGTCATCAACCAATCGTGCCGCGGCGCGCCGGCGGTCATATCGAACAGTTCGACGGCGGAGGTCAGCCCCTCGTAAGCGACGACCGCACCCTGGGGTAGCGTTCGGGCGAGCGTGGCCGCCAAGGCCGCCCCGGTGATCGGGCCGTCCATGGGGGCGTCTGGCAACGTCGGCGTTGGATGGAGGAGCGTTGATGGCGCGGAAAGTTCGGCCGCCAGCGCGATAAGTGCGCCCGCGATGTCGCGGTGGCGATCGCCGAGGAGGACGATCTCCGCGTGCGGTGGTGCGAGCCGCGAAGGCTTCCCGGGATAGGCGAAGAACGCCACCGGTTCGGGCGCGCCCGCGCAGAGGAGAAGGTCTACATCCGCCAGCATGCGCAGCGCCCCGTCGATGGGATAGGCAATCTTGGTGACGGGGGACACGCCCTGTCCATGCTCCTGGCGGCCCGGGATGACTTCGCTGAACACCCGGCCACCGAGGGCCGCTGCGATGCGGCCTGCCGCAGCCAGGCCCGGGCCAAAGGCGCCGTCGCAACCGACCACGATACCGAAGCGCCCGCGGTGCTGCCGCAACCGCTCGGCAACAGCCTCGATTTCCGCCGCCTCGATCATCTTGCGGGATGGCACCGCGACGGTCGCAATGGGTCGGTCGGCCGCTTTGCTCCACGACGCATCGGCCGGCAGGATGAGGGTTGACACCGAATAGGTGGCGAGCGCCGCGAGATACCCCGCCGTCGTGTCGGCCGCTACGCTGTCGGGTCCGGTGATCCGCCTGACGAAGTGCGACATGGGCCGAGCCAGGCTCTCGATGTCGCTCGCCAGCGGCGGATCAAACGGCAGGTGGTAGCTAGCGTGATCGCCCACCACATTGAGGATTGGCGCCCGCGCCCGCCGCGCGTTGTGGAGATTGGCGAGTCCGTTCGCGAGTCCCGGCCCGGTATGCAGCAGGGTTGCGGCCGGGGTTCGCGTCATCCGCCCGTAGCCGTCGGCGGCTCCGGTTACGACGCCCTCGAACAGCCCGAGCACGCAGCGCATCTGCGGCTTGCGATCGAGCGCCGCCACGAAGTGCATTTCCGATGTGCCTGGGTTGGCGAAGCAGACGTTGACGCCGTTCGCCAACAGCGTGTCGCAAAGAATATCGGCGCCGGTCATCGCGACCTCCCCTTGCGAGGCCGTCACATGATCCCGACGGGCGGAAATTTCCCGCCGCCGCTCATCGCGCTGCCAAGGCCCTGCAGCGCCGCAATGGTGGAAGCCGCGAGTTGCCGCACCGGACGCTGAAGGCGAATGGGGTGGTCGGCGTAGCTCGCGATGTAATCTGCAAGGGCATCGGCGAACTCGATCTCGCGCGGGGAGCGAAGCGGGATGACGGTTGCATTCAGGGCCGATTGGGTGTCGTCGAAAAGCATGTGGGCCTCCTGGTTTCGATGGAAGGAGGGTGGGCTCGTCGGGCGCCCAAGTCCCTAAAGGGCGGCGAATAGTGGCTAAAAGTTCCGAACCGGCTATGTTTGGGCCATGAGCGAGAGATCGGTCTCCTTCGGCCCGTTCGTCCTTAACCCCGAGACGGGAACGCTTTTGCGTGACGGTCTGCCGGTGCAGCTCAGCTACCGCGCTTTTCTGTTGCTCAAGGCTCTCGTGGAGAGACCCGGTGACGTGTTCACCAAGGCCCAATTGTTCGATGCGGGTTGGCCGGGAACCGTCGTTGAGGAGACCAATCTCTCCGTGCAGATGGCGGCGCTGCGCAAGGTCCTTGGCATTGCGCCGGGAGACCACGAATGGATCGCGACCATCCCTCGCGTTGGCTACCGCTTCCAGGGTGAGGTCAACCCGCTCGCCGATACGCGCCCCAGCACGCGGCAGCAACAGCTTTCAGGTCGCGAGAGCGGGCCGTCGATCGCTGTTCTACCGTTTTCCAATCTGAGTCCGGACCCTGATCAGGAGTATTTTGCCGACGGGATCGTCGAGGACATCATCACGGGTTTGTCTCGGCTGCGATGGCTCGCGGTCGTCGCGAGGAACTCGTCCTTCGCCTATAAGGGCAGGATCGCCGATGTGCGGACAATCGCTGCCGAACTCGGTGTGCGCTATGTGCTCGAGGGCGGCGTGCGGCGCGGCGGTGACAGCCTCCGGGTGACCAGCCGGCTGGTGGACGGGACGAGCGGCAACCAAGTCTGGGCCCAACAATACACAGGAGCCGTGGGCGACGTTTTCGCCGTGCAGGACAAGATCGCACGAGGCGTGGTGGCGTCGATAGAACCGCAACTCTACGCGGCGGAAGACAGCCTCACGCAGCAACGACCGTCCGAGAGCATCGATGCATGGGGCTATGCCATGAGGGCCATGGCACAGATATGGACCTGGGATGAAACGGAGAATGCCAAGGCTCGCGACAACCTTGCGCACGCCATCGAGATCGATCCCCGATACCCGCGTGCCCACGGCCTATTGGCTCTGTCGTACATGACCGGTGCACATATGGGATGGCTGCGTGCCTCCGAAGTCGTGCCACCGGCCCGGGAGGCCGCCCGTCGATCGGTTGCAGCCGACAGCGACGACCCATGGGGCCATCTGGCGCTCGGCTATGTCCACATGCTGTCGCGACAGTCCGGACCGGCCGTTGACGAGCTGAGTGAGGCGATCTGGCTCAATCCGAACTTTGCCATCGGCCATCTCCTCCTTGGAGCGGCGCATGGATTCGGTGGCGATGGTGACGAGGGCCTGAAGCATCTGGCCATTGGGGCTGAGCTCAGCCCGCGGGATCCACATCAGGCGCTCAGTCTATCGGCCATCGGGTTGTGTCATTTTGTGGCTGGCCGCTATGCCGAAAGCATAGCCGCCAATCGCAGGGCTATTCATTTGCGTCCGCGCTTCAATTCGGCGTGGCGCACGCTTGCCGCTGCGGCTGGACTGTCGGGAGATTTGGAAACCGGAGCGTCGGCTTTGCTCGAAGCGAGGCGCCTCCAGCCGGATCTGTCTGCCGAGTGGGTGGAGGCACATTTGCCGCTCGTCCGCCCGGCGGATCGCGGGCGGTTTATTGAAGGCTTGCGGCAGGTTGGGTTGTAGCCGGGCCCGCCCGGTGAGCACTAGACCGGTTGAAACTAGAATATTGTTCTTGAGGTGTCATGCCTGCGCTGCAGGTACATCGAGCTTGGGGCCGCCCCCTTGCTTTCTTGCGCTCTGTCCTTAGCGACCCGAGGGGGGCCACGAAGTCCAGCGGCTGATCAGCTTCGGTTGGTCCCCCGGCCATTCGGGCATAGCCCTCACGGCCTTCTCACCTAAAATCGCTCCACCGGAGCGATTTTAGGTGAGAAGCCCCGTAAACGGGAGAGGAGTCCCGACTGGCTATTCCGCGTTCAGCAGGTCGATCAGCTTCTTGTTGTGGCCGTAGACGTCGCCATAGGAGCGGACCGTGCCATCGGCGTCGACGCGCAGGGTGAAGTACATCAGATGGACCGGGATCTTGTGCTTGAGGCTGACCCATTTCTCCTTGGGACCGAACAGGCCTTCGAGCGAGGCCTGCGTCAGTTCGGGGTTGGTCTCGACCAAAGCGCCGGCGAAATCGAGCGGGTTCTGGACGCGGACGCAGCCATGCGAATAGGCGCGGAAGGCGCGGGAGAACAGCGATTTCGAGGGCGTGTCGTGCAGATAGACATTGTGCTCGTTGGGGAACAGGAACTTGACCTTGCCCAGCGCATTGCTCGGGCCCGGCTTCTGGCGGATCGAGTAATTGTTGATGTTGGTGTTGGTCCAGTCGATGGCCGCGGCGTTGATGACCTTGCCGCCCTTCAGCATCTCCATGTTCTGGCCATCGAGATAATACGGGTTGGCGATGAGGTGCGGCTTGATCTCGTTGGTGGCGATCGAGGGCGGGACGTTCCAATAGGGATTTATAACGATGTTCTCGATCTCGTCGGAGAACACCGGGGTCTGATTCTTTGGCGTGCCGACGACGACGCGCGTCGTGTGAACCGACACGCCGTCCTTCATGATCCAGACGGTGAATTCGGGGATGTTCACCTCGACGTGGAAATCGCCGAACTGATTGGGCTCCCAGCGCCAGCGTTCCATGTTGGCGACGATGTCGTCCTTTGAGACGTTGCCGCCGCCATTGAGCGCGGCGACCGTTGCCGGCCCGAGCACGCCATCGTCGGTGAGGCCGAGGCCCTTCTGGAAGTCCTTGACCGCATCGAGCAGCGGCTGGTCGTAGGTGGTGTCGACCTTGGCGTCGGTGGCGCCCTCAGGGATTTCCGGAGCGGCGACGCCGAGGCGCTGGCGGAGCAGCGGAACGCGGTCGTCCTTCATGCCGAGCTTGAGGGTCTTGCCTTCGGGAATGGTCACCTGCTCGACGGTGACGCTGCCATCGTAGAATTTGGCGAGCGTCGCCTTGAGGCGCTGGAACTCCTCATGGCTCGGATCGAGGTTCAGGAGAACCTGATCGGGCGTATCGGACGCGGCGAGATCGAGCAGCATCTGGGCTTCGTCGATGCGTTTGGGCGTGATGGTCAGGAGCTTACTGACGGCGGTGGGGGCGATGCGGCCGCCATAGGCGTCCTGCGCGTATTTGACGGCGGCCTGCGAGAACGAGGTCTCGAGCGCGGCGAGCTTGGCCGGATCGGAGCCGGCGGCTGCCGGATCGAGATCGGGGGTCATATAGTCGTTGGGACGGAAGCCTTCGAGCGCCGCGTTCTTGAACACTTCGATGATCTTGAGCGCGTTGGGCGAAAAGGCCACGGCGCTGCCGACGCCCGGGGTCAGCCACAGCGGCTCAAAGCCACGCGCACCGTAGAAGAAATAGAGCTTCTGCGCCTGGATGTAGGCGCGGGAATCCTTGTCGGCCTCGTAATAGGCCTTCTGCAGCCCGGCCTTGATGATGCGGGCGAGATCGCTACGCGGCGGCGCGATGACGATCTTGGTCAGCGAGGCCAACTCGACCTTGGCTTCCTGCGAAAAGGTCGGGAGCGACGCGCCGGCAAGAGCAACACTCGCCAAAAGCACAGCCATCAATACGCGCAAAATAGACTCCGTCATGTTCGGGGTATCGGCGCCGGGAGGAGCGGCACGAGAATACCCACTGGTCCTAAACCAGAAGTCTTAACGCAGGCAATTCCTCACCTTTTTGTGACCCGAGAATGTGGCCTTTGCGCAACGGCAAACTGCCGTTGCCTTTTTTCTTTGGCTCTGTCCTATCGATCCTAAGGAAGGCTCGATAGGACAACCGCGGCTTTCTTCTTTGCTCTGTCCGACCGATCCCAAGTGGGCTCGTTCGTCCAACCGCGTTGTTAGGCCGCGTCACTCTCGACGTCACCCTCGAGGCCGTATTCGCGGAGCTTGCGGTAGAGGGTCGAGCGGCCGATCTTCAGCGCCCGCGCCACCTTCGACATCCGCCCGCCGTAGTGCTTGAGCGCGAAGGCAATCAGCTCACGCTCGAGATCTGGCAGCGGTGCCACTTCGCCCCTGGCATCGAGGAAACGGTCAGGGTTGGTCTCCTGCGTCTCACTCTGTCTGCGCATTGGCCTAACGGCATCGATGTGAATGGGGGCTGAAGGCGAGGGCAGGGCTTCCGTCAGCTTCGCGGTCTCGTCGCGGCCGCGGGTGTGGGCGACGATCTGCGGGAAGTCGGCGATTTCGAGATAGCCGCCATCGGAGAGGACGATGGCGCGATAGAGGACGTTCTCGAGCTGGCGGATGTTGCCCGGCCAATTGTAGGTGCGCAGCAGATCGAGGGCAGCGGCAGACAGACCGGCGATGCGCTTGCCGGATTCGGCGGCGAAGCGCGCGATCAGATGGGCGGCGAGTTGCTCGATGTCGTCCATGCGCTCGCGCAGCGGCGGCAGATAGATGGGGAAGACATTGAGGCGATAGAACAGATCTTCGCGGAATTCGCCGGTCTGGGCGAGGCCGAGGAGGCGGCGATTGGTGGCCGAGATGACCCGAACATTGACACGCTCGACCCGCGTGCCGCCGACGGGCTCGATCTCGCCTTCCTGGAGGGCGCGGAGGAGCTTGGCCTGGGCCTCGAGCGGCAATTCGCCGATCTCGTCGAGGAACAGCGTGCCGCCATTGGCTTCGGCGAACTTGCCGGGGTGGTCGGCGACGGCGCCGGTGAAGGCGCCCTTCTTGTGCCCGAACAAGGTGGATTCGACGAGATTGGCGGGGATGGCGCCACAGTTGACCGTAACGAAGGGCTTTGAGGCGCGGTCGCCCATGCCCTGGATGACGCGGGCGATCAGCTCCTTGCCAGTGCCGGTTTCGCCTTCGATCAGCACCGGGATCGGCGATTTGGCGGCTTTCTGGCTGAGCGTCAGGACGCGGTGCATCGACGGCGAGCGGGTGACGATGTCGGCGAGGCCGAGCGTGCCGCTGCGCTTGTGGCGCTCGGTGCGGACGATGGTCTCGAGCTCGTCGAGCTTCATTGCGTTGCGCAGCGAGACGATCAGCCGTTCGGGCGCGACGGGTTTGACGAAGAAATCGACGGCGCCCTGGCGCATGGCCGAGACCACGGTTTCGAGCGAGGAATGGGCGGTCTGGATGATTACGGGGGTGGGGATGCCTTCGCGGATCATGGTTTCGAGGACCGACATGCCGTCGCGGTCGGGCATGACGAGATCGAGGATCACGACGCCGAAGCCGGGATTGGCGCGGAGGATGGTCAGCGCTTCATCGCCGCCGCCGGCTGTAACCGGGGTGAATCCGGCGCGGCGGGCGACCTCCGAGGTCAGCCGCAATTGTACCGGATCGTCGTCCACGATGAGAACGCGCGTCATGAAGCTCCCAAACTTGTCCTTGGCCGCGATTGGTCGAATCGCGGTGTGCCGTTTCGGAGCAGTGTGGGAATGGGCGGTTAAGGGGGCTTTAAGGCTGAGGGGTGGAGCCCCAGGTCAATAGTCCGTTTCGCGCATGTGCCGTACGCGGACGATTTCAACCACAGCATTGTCTAGGCGATAAAGCACGATGTATCCGCTGCTGGAAAAGCGGACAATCAGTTGTCGATAGTCACTTCGGTAATGCTGGCCGGCGTCAGGAAAAGTTGCCAATAGCCGCGTAGCATCCTTGATGGCTTTGATCGCTCGTTCTGCGGCGAGTGGATTTTTCGAGTTCAGAAATGATTCAAGCCGATCCAAGTCGGCCAAAGCCGTGGCGTTCCATTCGAGCCGCGACATACTATCAGGTATGAAGTTTTGGCATTGGGGCACGCTCTCCGCGCGCTCGCTTGGCCATCCACTCCTCGACCTCTTCCTGCGTCAGATGCAGGCCGGTACGCTTGTATTCTTCGTGAGCGTCCACGGCCTTCTGGAAGAATTCTTCCTCGGTTTCATCGAACATCTCATGATCGATGACGAAACTTTTGCCGTCGATTTCGTACGTCTTTGGCTTGGCTTGAGGCATTTTAGGCTCCATCGAGCAAAGCTACCACAAGGGGCTGAATCAGCCAAATCTCCTGCTTGAGAACGAAACCCCCACAGAATATGGTCCGCCCGCACAAAACTTCGACGAAAGTCTAATCGTATGGCTGACCTAGTTCGCGCGCCGGCGGCTGCCGCTCAACGGGGACATAATGAGTTTGGGGCGCTGCCGGAGTGGAATCTGGACGATCTTTATCCGGGGGCGGACTCGCCGGAACTGAAGCGCGATCTCGAATGGGCCAGGATTGAGGCCAAGGCGTTCGAGGCAGACTATAAGGGCAAGCTCGAGGCGCTGGCCAAATCGGGACGGCTGCATGAGGCGGTGGCGCGGAGCGAAAAGCTCGGCGACGTGACCGGGCGGCTCTCGGCATTCTCCTATCTGCGCTATGCGCTCGCCACGCAGGACCCGGCCAAGGCGAAGTTCCTTGGCGATATCGGGCAGGCGATAACCGATCTCGCGACGGGGCTGCTGTTCTGGGAACTCGAACTCAACGCCATCGACGATGCCGTGATCGAAGCGGCGCTGGCGATGGACGAGGATCTGGGGCGCTATCGCCACTGGTTCGCCGAACTCAGGAAAGCCAAGCCCTATCAGCTCGACGAAAAGATCGAGGAGCTGTTCTTCGAGAAATCGGTCACCGGCGCGCAGGCGTGGAACCGGCTGTTCGACGAGACGATGGCCTCGCTGAAGTTCGAAGTGAATGGCGAGACGCTGCCGATCGAGGCGACGCTACACATGCTGTCGGATCGCGATGCGACAAAGCGTGAAGCAGCGTTCCACGGGCTCGGCAAGACGCTCGAAGACAATGGGCGGCTGTTCACGCACATCACCAATGTGCTCGCCAAGGACAAGGAAATCTCGGACCGCTGGCGCGGCTACAAAGATATCGCCGACAGCCGGCACATGGCCAACTCGGTGGAGCGCGAGACGGTGGATGCGCTGGAGACGGCAGTGCGCGACGCCTATCCTCGGCTCAGCCACAAATATTATGCGATGAAGGCGAAATGGTTCGGCAAGGACCAGCTCAATGCCTGGGACCGCAACGCGCCGCTGCCGACCAGCGATGACCGGACGTTCGACTGGGAGAGCGCCAAGAATACGGTGCTTGATGCCTATGGCCGGTTCTCGCCGAAGCTGCGTGAGGTGGCCGAGCCCTTCTTCAGCGGCGGCTGGATTGACGCGCCGGTGCAGCAGGGCAAATCGCCGGGCGCTTTCGCGCATCCGACGGTGCCGTCGGCGCATCCTTATCTCATGCTCAATTATCTCGGTAAGCCGCGCGATGTGATGACGCTGGCGCATGAACTGGGACATGGGGTGCATCAGGTGTTGGCGGGGCCGCAGGGCTCGATCCTCAGCAATACGCCGCTGACGCTGGCGGAGACGGCGAGCGTGTTCGGCGAGATGCTGACGTTCCGCTCGATGCTGGACCAGACGACCGACAAGAAACAGCGCTTTGCGATGCTCTCGGGCAAGGTCGAGGACATGCTCAATACAGTGGTGCGGCAGATCGCGTTCTATACGTTCGAGCGCAAGGTCCACACGGCGCGCAAAGAGGGCGAGCTGACGCGCGAACAGCTCGACCAGATCTGGCTCGATGTCTCAGCCGAAAGTCTGGGTCCCGCAATCAAGCTGAATGAGGGATATGGCGTCTTCTGGAGCTATATTCCGCATTTCATTCACTCGCCGTTCTACGTCTACGCCTATGCATTCGGGGACTGCCTCGTAAACTCGCTTTACGCGCAGTATGAGAAAGCCAATGACGGCTTTGCCGAACGCTATTTCGAGCTGCTCAAGGCGGGTGGCTCCAAGCATCACTCCGAATTGTTGGCGCCGTTCGGGCTGGATGCGCGAGATCCCAATTTCTGGTCGCTCGGTCTATCGATGATCGAGCGGCTCATCGGCGAACTCGCCGAAACCGATCCCAACTGAACTCTTGATGCCGGGGGAAACAATGGCAGACCACGCAACCGACCACGAAACGATCTCCGCCGACATGGACTATGCCCAGCATGATGCGACATGGGGCATTTTCGGCAACCTCATCAAATGGGGCATTATCGGCCTCACGGTAGTGGTGGTCGCGCTCTACCTCATCATTCAGCCCTAAGGCCGCCGGCCGGTTCGGGCGAATGGCCCGGACACTCAGGAGAAGCTCATGAAAATTGCTGTCGTCCGCGAACGCGCCGATGGGGAGACCCGTGTGGCCGCGACGCCGGAAACTGCCGGAAAGCTGATCGCGCTCGGCAACACGATCACGATAGAGAAGGGCGCGGGCCATCTCGCGCGTTTCCCCGACGCCGAATACGAGAAGGCGGGCGCGACGATGGTCGCGAGCGCAGCCGAGGCGGTGAAGGATGCCGACATCGTGCTGACGGTGCGGCGGCCGACGGCCGATGTGCTGACGGGCGTCAAAGCCGGTGCGCTGGTCGTGGGGTCGATGGACCCCTATGGCAATGAAGGCGAGATCGACGCGCTGGCGAAGGCCGGTGTCACCATCGTCGCGATGGAGTTCATGCCGCGCATCACACGTGCGCAGGTGATGGACATTCTGTCGTCCCAGGCGAACCTCGCGGGCTATCAGGCGGTGATCGACGCGGCGGTGGCGTTCGATCGTGCGTTCCCGATGATGATGACGGCGGCGGGTACGGTTCGTCCGGCCAAGACTTTCGTCATGGGCGCGGGTGTTGCTGGTCTCCAGGCGATCGCGACGGCGAAGCGTCTCGGGGCCGTGGTGAGTGCGACCGACGTGCGCGCTGCGGCGGGTGAGCAGGTTGAATCGCTGGGTGCGAAGTTCATCATGACCGACGCGCTGAAAGATGCGTCGGGCAGTGGTGGCTATGCGCGCGAACTGACTGATGTCGAGAAGACGGCACAGGCCGCGCTCACGGCGTCGCATATCTCGAAGCAGGACATCGTCATCACGACGGCGCTGATCCCGGGGCGCCCGGCGCCCAAGCTGGTGACGGCTGCGATGGTCGAAAGCATGCAGCCGGGTTCAGTGATCGTCGATCTTGCGGCCGAACGCGGCGGCAATGTCGAAGTGACGAAGCCGGGCGAAGTCTATGTGACCGAGAATGGCGTGACGATCGTCGGCTACACCAATGTGCCGGCGCGGCTCGCGACCTCGGCGAGCCAGCTGTTTTCGCGGAACCTCTTCGCGTTCATCGAGACCATGTTCGACAAGAAGACCAAGGAATTCGCCGTCAACTGGGACGATGAACTGGTCAAGGCGACTGTGCTGACCAAGGGCGGCGCTATCGTTCATCCCAACATCAAGCTGCCCGGCGCGACGCCGGCAGCCACCGCATAGGAGCCCTCGTCACATGGGTGCGATAGATCCGTTCGTTTTCCAACTGGCGATTTTCGTTCTGGCGATCTTCGTTGGCTATTTCGTGGTGTGGGCCGTGACGCCGGCGCTACATACGCCGCTGATGAGCGTGACCAACGCGATCTCTTCGGTGATCGTGGTGGGTGCGCTGCTGGCGGTGGGTGTGACGCAGGTCGGCGATATCAACTGGAGCTCGAAGATTTTCGGCTTCCTCGCGCTGGTTCTCGCGAGCGTCAATATTTTCGGCGGGTTCCTCGTCACCCAGCGCATGCTGGCAATGTATAAGAAGAAGGGCTGACGCGATGATCAATGCCAATATCGCCGCGCTGCTCTATCTGGTCTCCGGCATCCTCTTCATCCTCGCGCTGCGCGGGCTCGCAAGCCCGGCCTCCGCACGGCAGGGCAACCGCTTCGGCATGTTCGGCATGGGGATCGCGATCCTCACGACGCTGGCCGTGGCCGGGCCGACCGACATCGTCAGCTGGGCACTGATCGTGGGCGGCCTCGCCATCGGTGGCGGCATCGGCGCGTTCATGGCGCGCACGGTCAAGATGACCGACATGCCGCAGCTTGTTGCGGCGTTCCACTCGCTGGTCGGCCTCGCGGCTGTGTTCGTGGCGGCGGCGGCGCTCTATGCGCCGGTGGCGTTCGGCATCGGGGAGGTCGGGCATATCCATCCGCCGAGCCTCATCGAAATGAGCCTCGGCGTGGCGATCGGCGCGTTCACGTTCACCGGCTCGGTGATCGCGTTCGCCAAGCTCAACGGCAATATGAGCGGCAAGCCGATCATCCTGCCCAACCGTCACTCGATCAACATCGCGCTCGGCATCGTGCTGGTGATCCTGATCGCGGTGTTCTTTTCGACCGGCAACCCGATCTTTTTCTGGATCATCACACTGGTAGCGCTGATACTTGGCGGGTTGATGATCATCCCGATCGGCGGCGCCGACATGCCGGTGGTCGTCTCGATGCTCAACTCCTATTCGGGCTGGGCGGCGGCGGGCATCGGCTTCACGCTGGGCAACACGGCGCTGATCATCACTGGCGCGCTGGTGGGCTCGTCGGGTGCGATCCTCAGCTACATCATGTGCAAGGCGATGAACCGCAGCTTCATCTCAGTGATCCTCGGCGGCTTCGGCGGCGACAGCGCTGCGGCGTCGGGCGAAGAAGAGACGCGGCCGGTGAAGCAGGGCTCGGCCGACGACGCAGCCTTCATGATGAAGAATGCGGGCAAGGTCATCATCGTGCCGGGCTATGGCATGGCGGTGAGCCAGGCACAGCACGCGCTGCGCGAAATGGCCGATCTGCTGAAGAAGGAAGGCGTCACGGTGAAGTACGCCATCCATCCGGTGGCGGGCCGTATGCCGGGGCATATGAACGTGCTGCTGGCGGAGGCCAATGTGCCGTACGATGAAGTGTTCGAACTCGAGGACATCAATTCGGAATTTGCGCAGTCGGACGTGGCGTTCGTCATCGGTGCGAACGACGTGACCAACCCCTCGGCCAAGACCGACAAGACCTCGCCGATCTACGGCATGCCGGTGCTCAACGTCGAAGATGCGGGCACGGTGCTGTTCATCAAGCGCGGCATGGCTGCGGGGTACGCGGGTGTGCAGAACGAATTGTTCTTCCGCGACAACACGATGATGCTGTTCGGCGACGCCAAGAAGATGACGGAAGAGATCGTCAAGGCGCTGGGCCACTAGGCTGGTTTGATCGCAATCGATGTGTAGTTTAGGGTCGCCTTCGGGCGGCCCTTTTTACTTTATGCATTTTGATATTCCTCCGGGGCCAAAGGAGGACTGCATGGCGCGTGCAATCAAAGCGAAGCCCGCGACGGGGACGCCGGCCGAACCACCTGCAGGATCGGCGCGAGTCAACAAGGAGCATCGACGCAAGCAGGCGGTAGTGCTCATTCACGGCATTGGCGAACAGGTGCCGCTAGGAACGCTGCGCGAGTTCGTTGAGACGGTCTATCAGCGGGACGATCAGCTCGAAGGTGAAAAGCAATCATGGAGCGAAGACGCACCTGATACAGCCGCGCTCAATCAGGTGTGGATGGTGCCCGACGATGCGACCGGGACCGCCGAATTGCGGCGGATCACGACGCCGCCGAACCGCCAGAATTTGCGGACCGACTTCTTCGAGTTCTACTGGGCCGACATTACGCAGGGTACGCCTATTGATGCGGTGTTCGGCTGGGTGAAGGGGCTGATCATCAGGTCCCCCTTCTCGGTGCCGCTGCATCTGCGGGTGTGGATCGCGTGGCTGGCGCTTTGGGCGGTGGCGATCCTGTTCGTCACCTTTACTCTGTCGACACTGGACCCGACGGGAACGCTATTTGGTTGGCTGATTGCGCCGACCAAGGCTGCGATCAAGTTCGTCCACGTGCCGCTCGGCCTCCTGGTCGCCATTGCCGGCGTGATGGTGGGCGTCGATAGATTTTTCGGCGAAGCGCCGTGGCAGAAGGTCAAGGTAACGCTGCCGCTGGCATTGTTGGTGGCAGGGCCCGTGCTGACGTTCCTGCCGACGCCGATGCTTGACAGCGACAAAATCTGGTCAGGCCTGATCGCCTTCGCGTTGGCTGCACTGCTCAACGGTGTGATCGCGCCCTATGCAGGGGATATCGTGCGCTATGTGCGGGCGGGGCCAGCGACAATGGAGAAGCGCCGGCAGGTGCGGGAGCGGGGGCTCGCGCTGCTCGATGCACTGCATCGCAACGACCCCGAGACTGGATTGCCGCTCTATGAACGCGTGATCATCGTTGCGCACAGTCTTGGCAGCATCATCGGCTATGATCTGATCCAGCTCTACTGGCAGAAGGAGGGACCGACGCATAGCCATCCAGCGGTGCCGGCGGCTGCCGAGGCGTTCCACAATGCGGACAGCTATGTGAAATCGTGGTGGGTGAACAAGGAGCGAGACGAGCCGTTTCCGGTCGACGCGTATCAACGGCAGCAGGCGCTGGTTTATGAGGCGATCAAAACGGATCTCAAATTCCGCATCTCGGATTTCATCACGCTCGGCTCACCGTTGACCCATGCGGATTTTCTGCTGCGAGACGACGCGGATTCGCTGGAGGTCGATTTCGAGGAGCGGCTATTCTCGTCGTCTCCACCGCGGCCGGACCGGCCCTACGACACCATGACCTATTGGGTGCATGGCAAGACCGGGCCCTATGTGCACTTCGCGGCACCGTTTTCGGCGGTGCGCTGGACGAACATCTATGACGAGAGCTGGTTTCCGTTGCTGGGCGACATTGTGTCCGGGTCGCTGACAGGAATCTTCGGGCCGGGGATCAAGGAGCATCGGGTCGAGATCGAGCGACCGAAGCTGCCTGGGCTGTTAAAGCGGCTTGTGACGCACACGCTTTACTGGAGCTGGGACGACAGCTTCAAAACGGCGTTGCCGGCGCATATCAGGCTGCTGCGCGAGGCGTTGTTCCTCGAGGGTGAAATGAAGAGTCGTGTTGTGGCCAATCCCAACCCTGGCCCAAAGCCGGTCGCGAAACCCACAGCCGGCCGGCGGGCGCGTAAAGCGCCTTAGGCGGATTGCGCCGCGGCGGCGCAATCCCATATTCGGTCATGTTCGCCGTCCAGGATGGGCATGATCGGGGATTTGTGGGTTGCGGGTATTTCGTGGGCTTTGGCGACGGATTGGGCTGACGCTGTTTGTCGTTGGGCTCGTGCTGTCGCCCAACGTCTATGCCTCGATCAAGCTGCTGATGCTGCAGAGCGAGGGGATGATCGCCGAGTGCCGGCTGAAGATGATCCCGGCTGAGCGCTATGTCGCAGAGATCGAGACAGCGCTCGATGTTGGCGATGGCGACATGACCCGCTCGCTGGTGGCGTTGGCGAAGGGGCAGGGCGTGGCCGTGCCCGCTGTGCTCGAGGCGCGAATTGCAGCGCTGCCGGCGGTCGATATGGGCAATGTGGTGAGCCAGGGCTGGGACTGCGTGGTCAATGGCGATTTCGACAGCGAGGCGGGGTTTGCCTGTGTCGTCGCGACCGACCTCACTAGCGTTGGCGATGTACGCGATCTGGTGGCGCAGGGCGGCAATTATCTGACCGGACAGCCGGTCAATTATTTCACGCTGGGGCTCGCAGGGGTTGGGCTATCGCTGACCGCTGCGACGATCGGGACGGGCGGCGGGATGTTGCCGTTGCGCGCCGGGGCGTCGTTCCTCAAGGCGATGAACAAAATGGGCAAGCTGCCGCCGCGGCTCGTCAACGAGATCGGCACGATGCTGGCGCGGAGCATCAATCGCGGTGCGCTGGACGAGGCGATGGTGGTGGCGCGCGAGTTCCGCTTCGGCGATCTCGGGCGACCGCTGGGCCGGCTGTTCAACCCGAGGAGCATCGCGCGGGTCACGGACCTTGCGACGGATTTTGGGCGCATCGGCCGGGTCGGCGGCGTGCGGGCGATGAAGCTCAGCGCCGAGGCGGCGGATTCGACGCATGACGTGAAGGTGCTCGCGAAGACGGCCGAGAAATATGAGGGGCGGTTCCCGGCGGTGATGAAGATGCTGGGCAAGGGCGTCGTGCGGCTGGCGGATCTAATCTGGCGGATCGGGAGTTGGATCGTCGCGGCGGTGCTGTGGGGGCTTAGCATGGCGTGGTTCGTGCTGCGCTCGACGACGGGCACGGCGCGGGTCGCGGGGCGGATGTTGTTCCGCAGGCGCGCGGTGGCCTAAGTCACTTTGGCGTGCCTGCTTGCGCGGCGGCGTGGGTCGCGCCATCTCTCGGTTATGACACGCACTATCAAAATCGAACTCTTCACCGACGTTGTTTGCCCGTGGTGCCTTGTGGGCTCGGCGCGGCTGGACCAGGCCATTGCGGCGCTGCCGGACGATGTGACCGTCGAGGTTGAGAACCATCCGTTCTATCTCGACCCCAACACGCCGCCCGAGGGCGTGGTGGTGGCCGACATGCTGCGGCAGAAATATGGGCGCGAGCCCAAGGAAATGTGGGAGCGGGTGGAGCGCGAGGCACGCTCGTCGGGGATCGAGCTAGATCTGTCGAAGCAGCCGCGTAGCTTCCCGACGCAGAAGGCGCATACGATCACGCGGCTGGCGAAGGCCAAGGGCACGCAGCATGCTTTGGCCAACGCCATCGCGTCGGCCTATTTCCTCGAGCAGAAGCAGGTGAACGACGACGAGGTGCTGGCGGAGATCGCCACGGGCTTCGGGTTCACCCGCGACGAGGCGCTGTCGGCCATGTGTGACCCAAATGAGCTGAAGATTTCGCATGAGCTCGCGATCTGGGCGGCGCAGCAGGGCATTCAGGGCGTGCCGTTCTTCGTGTTCGATGGGAAGTTCGCGGTGTCGGGATGTCAGCCGCAAGAGGTGTTCGGGATGGCGTTCGACAAGGCGCTTGAGGTGGCGGGTTAGGCAGTCGGGCCTCCCTCCGGCTTGAGGGGGGCTGCCCACGCTCAGTGTTTGTGGCCAACCCCGCCCCCGACCCCTCCCCTCAAGGGGGAGGGGAGCACTACGCTTGGTTCTCGTGACTCTTGGATTCCCGCCTTCGCGGGAATCACATCGGTGGTATGGTGAGGGCGGAGGAACGCAGCATGAAATGGCTTCGCCGGATTGTTATCGGCCTCGTGGTCGTTGTGGTCGTCGTCTATCTGGGCGGCATGGGCGTGCTGTATTTCTTCCAGCGCAGTTTTCAGTATGCGCCGGAGGGGAAGTTCCTTGATCTGAGCGAGACGGCGCTGACCAATGCGACAGTTGTCGAGATCCCGACATCGGAGAACCAGATCATCCGCGGCTGGTATGCGCCGCCTGCGAGCGGCAAGCCGCTGATCGTCTATTACAAGGGCAATTCGGAGAGTTTTTCGAGCGAGCATGTGCGGTTCGAGCAGTTCGCGGCCGATGGCTATGGCTTCCTCGCCTTCGACTATCGCGGTTTTCCCGCGTCGCCGGGCGTGCTGAACCAGGATCATGTGCTGAAGGACGCGATTGCGGCGTTTGCCTTTGCGCAGAGCAAGGGATTTCCGATCGTGATCTGGGGGCGCTCGCTGGGTTCGGGACCGGCAACCTATGTGGCGAGCGAGCGGGATGCCGATGCGCTGCTGCTTGAAACGCCGTTCGACTCGGCGGTGTCGGTGGCGCGCGATCGCTATGGGTTCTTCCCGGTCGATATTTTGATGCAGGACCAGTACCCCGTGGACCAGTGGATATTGAAGGTCGAGGAGCCGGTGTTCGTGGCGCATGGCACGGCGGACAAGACGATCGGCTATTCGCATGGCCAGCGGGTGTATGAGCTGGCACCGCACAAGTATGATTTCTGGACGGTCGAGGGGGCCGGGCATTCCGATTTGTGGAAGGCCGGGATCTGGTCGAAGGCCGAGCCGTTCTTTGCGGCGGTGGAGGCGGCGAAGCGGTAGGGGTTGGTGGTGGATAGACGTGGCCGCCCCCTCCGCCATGCTCTGCGCATGGTCCCCGCCCCCGTAAACGGAAGAGGACAAAAGAAAACGCCGGCCCTGTGGACCGGCGTTTTAGAATGTCTTTGAGGCTAGCGCTTAGTTGAGCGACAGCTTCGTCCAGGTCCAGGACCAGTTGACGCCGATCGTGCCGGTCACCGACCAGGGCTGCAGGGCGATCGACTTCTTGGAGCCGCCGACCAGCCAGTTGCCGCCGAGGCCGAGGCCGAGGCTGGCTTCCGCCGAGGCGCCGACATAGTTGCCGGCCAGCGAGCGCTTGCCAACGCCATCCTTGGAGGCCGCGAAGACCAGCCAGGCGATCTTACCGCCGCCGGTGATGCCGACGTCGATGCCGATCTTGTCGATCGAGCCTTCGTAGGTCTCGGTCTTGCCGCCCTTGCGGGTGAATTCGCACGACACGGCCTTGGACGAGCCGATCAGGTAGCCAACGCCGGCTTCGACGTCGCAGGAGAGTACACCGACCTGAACCTGGCCGGCGGCCTGGGCGGCGCCGATGGTGGTCAGCGACATGGCGGCGATAGCGGCGGCAGTGAGAAGCTTGTTCATCTTTAATTCCTCAACAGTTTTGGTTTGCTTGACGCGCTCCGGTGGAGTCCGGTGCAATCTGTCGGTCGAACGCAAACGCCGCCCGGAGGCGGCGTTGAACTTGATCTTATGAACGCTCGGGACGAGCGGGACGCGCAGCAGCCGAATTGGCCGCCGTCGGCGTGGCAGGCAGGCCGCCTTCACGCTGGGCACGCTTGCGGGCGAGCTTGCGGGCACGACGGACCGCCTCAGCCTTCTGGCGAGCCTTCTTTTCAGAGGGCTTCTCGTAGTAGTTCCGGAGCTTCATCTCCCGGAAAACGCCTTCGCGCTGCAGCTTCTTCTTCAGCGCGCGCAGCGCCTGATCGACATTGTTATCGCGAACAACTACTTGCAAGCGGCTTCGCCCTTCGTAAATCGTCTTCAGTTGTTGATTGGAGCGCTATCGCCAAAGGCAAAAGCGCCGACCAGCCGGGCTGGTCACCGTGGAGCGGGTGTATAGTTGATGCCCGGAGGCTTGTCCACGGGTGAAAGCGCAAAAAAGTGCCTATTTCCGGGGCGTTTTGACGGCAACCATATTGATGTGACCCATTTTTCGCCCGGGCCGCGACTCGGCTTTGCCATAGGCGTGGGGCCGGATGCCTTTGCCAAGGCCGCCCGGGATGGCCGCGATCTCGTCGCCGATCAGATTTTCCATGACCACATCGGCCAGCCGCGACGGATCGCCGAGCGGCCAGCCGGCGATGGCGCGGATGTGCTGCTCGAACTGGTCGGTGATGCAGACGGCTTCCGTCCAGTGGCCGGAATTGTGAACGCGCGGAGCGATCTCGTTCACCACCAGATTGCCGTCGGCGAGGACGAAGAACTCGACGCCGAGCACGCCCACGTAGTCGAGGGCGGCGGCGATGCGGGCGGCGTGTGCCGGCGCGGTTGCGGCTGTTTCGGCGGATACGTTGGCCGGCAGGGTCGAGGTGAAGAGGATGCCGTCGCGGTGGACGTTTTCGGCCGGGTCGAAGGCGGCAGTGGCGCCGTCGATGCCGCGGGCGACGATGACCGAGATCTCGCGGACGAAGGGCACGAAAGCTTCGAGCACCAGCGGGTGCGGGGCCAATTCTGCGAAGGCGGCTTCAGCCTCGGCGAGAGAGGCGATCTTGCGCTGGCCCTTGCCGTCATAGCCGAGGCGGGTGGTCTTGAGGATTGCGGGCGTGCCGAGATCGGCGATTGCCCGGACGAGGTCGGTTTTGGCGTGGATGGCGCGATGGGGCGCCACCGGGATGCCGAGGCTGGCGATGAAGGTTTTTTCGGTCAGCCGGTCCTGCGAGACGGTCAGGGCGTTGGCGCTGGGGCGGAGGGGCTTCAGCTTGGCGAGGAATTCGGCGGTGCCCCCGGGGACGTTCTCGAACTCGTAGGTGATCACGTCGACCAGCGCGGCGAATTTGCCGAGGGCGGCGTGATCGTCATAAGCGGCGACTGTCTTGTGCGGGGTGACTTCTAAGGCGGGGCTGGCCTTGTCGGGGCAGAAGATGTGGGTCTTGAAGCCGAGGCGCGAGGCGGCGAGAGACAGCATGCGGCCGAGCTGGCCACCGCCGAGGATTCCGACTGTGCTGCCGACGGCAAGCGGTTCAGACATCGGATTTGGGAAATTCGGGGACTTTGGCGCTTTGTGCGGCGCGGTGTTTCTGGAGCGCGGCGTCGAGCTTCTTGTCGGCAAGCGCCAGCACCTGCGCGGCGAGGAGGGCGGCGTTGGTGGCGCCGGCTTCGCCGATGGCGAGGGTACCGACCGGGATGCCGGCGGGCATCTGGACGATCGAGAGCAGGCTGTCCTGGCCGCTGAGGGCTTTGGACTGCACGGGGACGCCGAAGACGGGCAGGGTGGTCATCGCGGCGATCATGCCGGGGAGGTGCGCGGCGCCGCCGGCTCCCGCGATGATGATCTTGATGCCGGCAGCCTTGGCGCCCTTGGCGAACTCGACCATGCGGTCCGGGGTGCGGTGGGCGGAGACGATGCGCGCTTCATAGGCGACACCCAGGACATCCAGCGTGTCGGCGGCGTGTTTCATGGTAGCCCAGTCGGACTGGCTGCCCATGACGATGGCGACAGACGGCTTGGACGGCATTGTTGAGCCCTCGGAAAGCGCGGCGTGTAACGGAAACTCGGTAATCCGGCAAGGTTCGTGCCCGTGGCCGCCCCCTCCACCACGCGATGCGTGGTCCCCCTCCCCCCGTAAACGGGAGAGGATTCCCGACTGCAGGATCAAGCGATGATGTCGGGGATCAGGAGGTTCTCGAGCTGGACGATGCGGTCTTTGAGGGCGAGTTTTCGCTTTTTGAGGCGCTGGATCAGCATCTGGTCGGCGACGCCGGAGCCGGACAGGGTGTGGATGGCCGCGTCGAGATCGGCGTGTTCCTGCCGTTTTGTCGCCAGCTCGAGGCCGAGCGCGGCTTCCTGTTCCCTGTCGAGCGGCAGCATCGATATTCCCGCAACGCCCGCATTTCCGGGCCTTCAACCGCGATCGTTAACCGATCGGACACCTGATTTACACCAGCTTTTCCACTTGCAGACGGAACGGTCGACAAGAGCGGTATTTTTTGTGACCATCGATTCGTTCGAAATGCTGGAAAGGAGTTGTCATGACGACTGAAGGCCATATCGCTGCCCTTGAAAGGCGGCATAGGGAAATCGACCGCCAGATCGACGATGAACTGGTGCATGTCACTCACGACGACATGATGATTGCGGCACTCAAGCGCAAAAAACTTGAGATCAAAGACGAACTGACAAAACTTCAGAGTCACGCGGCTTAGCGGCGGTAGACAGCAAACAAACATGGCCCGGGCTCCTCCCCGGGCCTTTTTGTTTTTGAGCGTAGCACGCCCACGACGTCATTCCCGCGAAGGCGGGAATCGACGAGCTGCAGGCTCGGTGGGTGTTGCCCTGGATCCCCGCCTCCGCGGGGATGACATGGTGGGCGTGGCTCTCTTTTTTCCGCTCTGGACCGATCGATCGTAAGGACGCTCGATCGGCCAACCGCTAGGCATCGTTGATCTCGAACCAGTAACCCGTCGGGTCTTGGAGGAAGATGGCGCGCATGCCGTCGGGGCGGGTGTTCAGGGCATTGGGGGTGCCCTTCATGTCCGAGAAGGGGATGCCGGATTTGCGGAGGCGGGCGATCACCGCATCGAAGTCGGTGGTGCTGAGAGCGACGTGCGTTTGCTTTTCGACATGCGTAGCAGAGACGTCGCCGGCCTGGACGTGGAAGCGGCGGCCGTCGCCGATCTCGACCCAGCGGATGGTGGTGCCGCCCATCGGGTTGGCGATTTCGGTGAGGCCGAGAACATTGGTGAGGAAGGCGATCTCCTCATCAAGGTCGCGGACCAGAAGGGCGATGTGATCGAGGCGGTAGGGCATCAGGCTGCGCCCGAAAAGAACACGCCCGCAATGCCGTCATAGAGGATCTTGATGCCGAGCAGCAGGATCAGCACGTAGGCGATCTGGTAAAAGGCTTTGGCCGAGATACGGCGCACGAGATAGACGCCGAGCGCGACGCCCGCGAGACCGAAGGGGATCAGCAGGGCAGAGAGCTCGAGATTGTTCACCGAGAGCTGGCCGAGAAAGTAGAACGGCACGAGCTTCAAGGTATTGACGATGGCGAAGAAGAAGGCGGTCGTCGCCGAGAAGACGGTCGGCGTCATCTTGAGGGGCAGAGTGTAGATCTGGAAGGGCGGGCCGCCGGTGTGAGAGATGAAGCTGGTGATGCCGGCGAAGCCACCCCAGAACGCGCCCCACGGTTTTGAGGGCGGCGTATCGGGTAGGCGCTTGCGAATGGGTAGCAGCGCATCGAGCATGAAGAGGATGGTGATGATACCCACCGCGAGCAGCACCTGCGCATCCGTAACGACGCTCCACAACAGCCAGCCGATGATGGTGCCGACAAATGCCCCCGGCAGCATGATCCACAGCACGTTCCAATTGGCATCGCGCCGGTAGACCCAGATGGCGATGGCATCCATGGCGAGAAGGACGGGCAGCATCATGCCCGTCGCGTCGCGTGCCGGCATCACCAGGGAGAGCAGCGGCACGGCGACCATGCCCATGCTGCCCACGAGGCCGGATTTGCTCAGGCCGACGATGAACACCGCCGCGACCGCGACGGCCCAGAAAACGTAGTCAATCATTTGATGTGGGGACTCAGGCGGGGAGGAAAACGCGCCAAACGAACGCCCGCGGGGCGATGGTGTCAAGGCCGCCATTAATGATTGAGCAACCATATCGGGAACACGACGCTGCCGATTAACCATGCCTGCAGCCGGGATCGTTACTTTTCAACGACCGGTTACGACGAAGACAGGCATACGGCCATCCATGATCGCTACCTGGCAAGCACTGATCGGCAATTTTGCTCTTGTAGGCCTGTTCATCTCCCTGTGGGTGCATGGCCAGTTTCTGCTTGCCGACAAATCCAAGCTGTTCAGGCATCTGGCATTCGGAACCGTCATGGGGGTGGGGGCCATCGCCTCAATGCTGATGGCGCCTCAGTTGCAGCCGGGCGTGCTGTTCGACCTCAGATCTTCGATGATTGCGATCGCCGGCTTTTTCGGCGGACCGGCCGCCGCGATCGTCGCCATCGGCCTCGCTATTATCTGCCGCTTGATTTTGGGTGGCGCCGGGACCGTCGCCGGGTCGGTCGGCATCGTTGCGGTGGCGCTGGCCGCTATCGCGATCTCCAAATTGACGCGAAACCGGCTGCCGGCACTGGTCAGCTGCGCGATCCTCGCCCTCGCGGTGATGGTCGTCGGCCCCATCGTCAGTACGATCCTCGTTCTGCTGGGGTTTTCGCAGGTCATACTGGCCTATCCACCAGTGCTGATCATGAATGCTGCCGCGACGATGGTGTCGGGCTTTTTCATCATGCGCCAGCGCGTCAGTACGCGGGAGAGCGATCTGTTCCGCGCCGCCTTCATGCAGTCGCCGGATTTCCACTATGTCAAAACGCCGGACAACCGCTTTGCCGCTGTGAACAATGTCGTCGCCAAGCATCATGGGTATACGTCGCCGGCGCAGCTGCAGGGCAAGACGGATGCGGACATCGAAGAGCCGGAGCGGGCCCGCGAGCTGTTGGTCGACGAGCAGCGCGTGCTGGCGACAGGCGAGGGCTTCGCGCATCGCGAGGAAGTCGTCACCGATCTGTTCGGGTCCGAGAACTGGTACTCGACCAGCAAGGTGCCGCTGCGCGATGCCGATGGCGAGATCATCGGGCTTTCGGGCGTGACGCACGACATCACACGACGCAAGCGCCTTGAGACGGAACTGACACAGAGTCGCAACCGGCTCGATTATGTGTTGTCGGGCGTGAGCGATGGCATTGCCCTGTTCGATTCACAGGGCACGCTGGCCTACGCCAATGATCAGTACCGCGACATGTTTCCCATGACGTCGGATGTAAGGCGTTCGGGTCAGCACATTCGCGACATCCTGGCCGAAGTCGTGGCGCGGGGGGAGCAAGTGATCCCCGCGGGCCAGGAGCAGGAGTGGATCGATGAGATCGCGGCTTCACTGAAGAAGGTGAGCGAAGAAGAGGTCCAGCTGTTTGACGGGCATTGGCTGCAGGTGCGGACCAAGCCGACCAAGGAGGGCTCGGCCCTCGTGATGGTGACCGACATCACCAAGGTGAAGCAGGCCGAAAGCGCGCTCAAGGCGATGACGGAGCAGTTGAAGCTGTTGGCGACGACGGACGGGCTGACCGGGTTGACCAATCGGCGTGCCTTCGACGCGGCGCTCGAAAGCGAAATCGCACGAAGCCGCCGCAACGGCCATCCGATGAGTGTGCTCATGGTCGATGTGGATCGTTTCAAGACTTACAACGATCTGTATGGGCATCAGTCGGGGGACGATGTGCTACGCAAAGTGGCGCAGAGTCTCAGGGACACGGTGCGGCGCCCCGGCGATGTCGCGGCACGCTATGGCGGTGAAGAGTTCGTCGCGATCCTACCCAATACGGATGAAGATGGGGCGTTCTTCATCGCCGACGCGTTCCGCGAAACGTTGAGGGGGCTCGGAATCGAGCACAAGGGCGGCGACAAGGGTGTGCTGACGGCAAGCGTCGGCCTTGCGACGTTCACCGAACGCGACGCAGGCACCAATGCCAACGAACTGGTACGGCGGGCCGACGAAGCGCTCTACAACGCCAAGGCGGCGGGACGCGACCGGGTCACGGGGTGGCGGCCGAAATACGATGTGCGCCCGGTGGGCGGCATGCGCGCGTAGCTATTCGGCGGCCTTGCCGCTCTGCTCGGTGTCCGACTGTTCGCGGTCGGCCCGCATCACACGATCCAGCATCTCGGTCGATTTGCGCACGAAGCCGATATAGGCGTCGCGATCGTCGCGCAGTTCGTAAGATTCGACCAGCAGGCGCTCGTCATGCTCCTCGAAGGTCTCGGCCATGCGGCGGGCCTCGTCGGCCGGATGGCCGAGGCTGATCAGCGCCTTCTCACCCAGTGTGATGGCGGCGCGGAAAGTCTCGCGCTCGAAGGCATCGACGCCGAGCGCCATCAATTGATGGGCGTGGCTGCGATCGACGGCGCGGGCCGCGATCTTCACCTTGGGGAAGTGGCGGCGGATCAGTTCGGCGATGCGAAGGATACGGTCGCCGCCAGCGACGGCGATGACGATCATGTCGGCATCGGCAGCACCAGCGGCGCGCAAAATATCGAGGCGCGCCCCATCGCCGTAGAACACTTTGACGCCGAAGCGCTTGACCAGTTCGATCTGGGCCGGGTCGTCATCGATGAGGGTCATGGTGTGACCCTGGGCGCGCAGCAGGCGCGTCACGATCTGGCCGAAGCGGCCATAGCCGAGGATGATCACGCGGCGGTCGTCGGGGATATCGGACGGGATCTCGGCCGCCGGCGATTTGGCATTGATGCGCGGCACCATCACGCGATCGAACAGCAGCAGCAGGAACGGCGTCAGCGCCATCGAGAGCGCGACGACGATGGCCCAGAGCTGATGCTCGGCCTCGGGGATGACCGCGGCGGAATGGGCGAATTCGAGGAGGACAAAGGCGAACTCACCGGCCTGGCTCAGGAGGATCGCGAGCAGCAGGCGGTCGGCGATGTGCATGCGGAAGAAGGTCGCGAGCACATAGAGGACGCCCACCTTGATGCCGATGAGGAGAACCACGAGGCTCGCGACGCGCAGCGGCTCGGCAATGACGACCGAGAAGGCGATGCCCATGCCGACGGAGATGAAGAACAGGCCGAGCAGTAGGCCCTTGAAGGGTTCGAGATTGCTCTCGAGCTCGTGGCGATATTCGCTGTCGGCGAGGAGGACACCGGCGAAGAAAGCGCCGAGGGCGGGCGAGAGGCCGAGGCTCTCGGTGGCGAAAGCGGCGCCGATGACGAGCAGCAGGCCGAGCGCGGTGAAGCCCTCGGGAACTTTGGCAATGGCGACCCAGCGCATGATGAGCGGCATCAGATAGCGCGAGGCGAGGGTGACGGCGACGAAGCCGCCAACGATCACCAGCGCGATCCAGAGGCTATAGGGATTGGTGACGACTTCGGCGGCGTTCTCGAGATCCTGCCCGAGGCTCTGTTCGACGCGGCGCGTGGCGGCGAGCAGCGGGATCAGCGCGAGGATGGGGATTACCGCCATATCCTGGACCAGCAGGGTCACCAGCGTGGCGCGGCCCGTGTCGGTCATGGTCAGCGAACGCTGTTCTACCGATTGCATGGCGATCGCGGTCGACGACATGGCGAGGGCGAGGCCGATGACGATGGCCGCCTGCCAGCTGGCGCCGAGCAGCAGCACCGCGCTGCCGATGACGACGGCTGTACCCACGAGCTGCGTGACGCCGAGGCCGAGTATTTTATGACGCAATCGCCAGAGCTCGAGCGGATGCACTTCGAGCCCGATGAGGAACAGCATGACGACGATGCCGAACTCGGAGACCGAGCGGATCGCTTCGGTGTCGGAGATGATGCGGAAGCCATAGGGGCCGACCGCGATGCCGGCGGCGAGATAACCGAGCACCGTGCCGAGGCCGAGCCATTTGAACAGCGGCACAAGGGCGACGGCGACGACGAGCAGAATGAGGACGGCGAGAAGGGGATTTCCAGACATGATTTCCCCTTCTGCCTAAGGCGCGTCGCGATCAGTCCTGATCGGCGGTATCCTGCTTCAGCGATTTGAGCTTGGAGAAGACGGAATCGGCGTCGATCTCCTCTTCATGCTCGGGACGACGGTTCTCATCGTTCGACTGCATGTCGGTGGTGCCGGTACGGCCACCGGCGGAGGCCAGAGCCTCCTCGGCGGTGAGCAGCATGGTGCCCATATCGGCTTCGTCCGGCGAGGCGCCCCCCTTGGGGGATGCGCGCTTCACTTCGACGTCGAGATCGATCTGGCTGCAGAGGCCGAGCGTCACCGGATCCATCGGCTGAATGTTGGTCGAGTTCCAATGGGTGTTCTCGCGCACCGAATCGATGGTCGATTTGGTAGTGCCGACGAGGCGCATGATCTGCGCGTCCTTGAGCTCGGGATGGTTGCGCAGCAGCCAGCGGATGGCGTTGGGGCGCTCGTTGCGGCGCGAAATGGGGGTGTAGCGCGGGCCCTTGCGCTTGGTCGCCGCGGCGACGCGGACTTTTGGGTCGGAGACCTTCATGCGATAGGACGGGTCGCCCTCCGCCTTCTCGATCTCTTCCTTGGTCAGCTGGCCGTTCTGGATGGGGTTCACGCCCATGATGCCGCCGGCCACATCGCCATCGGCGACGCCCTGGACCTCCAGCGGATGCAGGCTGCAGAAGGCGGCGATCTGCTCGAAGCTCAGCGCAGTGTTGTCGACCAGCCAGACGGCGGTCGCCTTGGGCATCAACAGGGTCGTTGCCATGATAAAATCTCGCTTTCCGTGCGGCCGGGGTCAACCGGCGCGCCCGCCTTTTGGCACGATGCTAAAGGGGGAATAGTGGCAGTATACGGGTTGTGCCGGGGATTTTCAATGATTTCCGCGGGGGCGTTGTGGGCTGGTTCGAACCTGTTCTCGCTGTCATTCCCGCGCAGGCGGGAATCCAGCGGTTATCTTGCGCAACTCCAAACTGGATCCCCGCCTGCGCGGGAATGACACCGTGGTTTGCGGATGGCCAGGCTATTGGGGGAGTGTGAGGACGATCTTGCCGTAATGGCTGGGCTGTTCGAAGGCGCGGTGGGCCGCGGCGG
>JBDSHC010000031.1:0-27679 GCA_039918675.1 Devosia sp. | reverse complement strand
CCGGCGCATCGGCGCGGTTCGAGAACACGCCGACGATTTCGGCGGGAAAGGCAGGGTCGCGGGCGGCCTCGACAAGGGCTGTCATGTTGGAACCGCGGCCTGAGATGAGGATCGCGACGCGCTTTTTGTTATTCATTGGTCGCGCGCTCGAACCAGAAAACCGATGCCCACTTTTCCTGAGCGCGCTCCGGCTTCACAGCGCAAGCTTGCCTTCGAAGGTCACAGGCTCGGCCCCCGCTTCGGTGATCCTGCCGATGATCGAGGGTTTTTCGCCCTGCTCGTAGAGATGGGCGACAAGGCCCTCTGCCTCGGCGGCGTCGATGACGCAGATCATGCCGACGCCGCAGTTGAAGGTGCGGAGCATCTCGCGCTCGCTCATGCCGCCGACGCGGGCCAGCCAGCCGAAGACTTTCGGCACCTGCACGGCGTTGAGGTCGATATGGGCGGACACGCTGTCCGGCAGGACGCGCGGGATGTTGTCGATGAAGCCGCCGCCGGTGATGTGGGCGAGGGCCTTGATGCCGATGCCGGCTTTGAGCGCGGACAGGATCGGTTTCACGTAGATGCGGGTCGGGGTGAGGAGGGCGCCCGAGAGGGTGCGGCCTTCGTCGAAGGGCGCCGGCAGGTACCAGTCGACGCCCGAGATTTCGACGATCTTGCGGACCAGCGAATAGCCGTTGGAGTGGACGCCAGACGAGCCGATGGCGACGATCGCGTCGCCCGGCTTCACGTCGGGCCGGGGGAGCAATGTGCCGCGTTCGGCGGCGCCGACGGCGAAGCCGCCGAGGTCATAGTCATGGCCGTGATACATGCCCGGCATCTCGGCCGTCTCGCCGCCGATCAGCGCACAGCCGGCGATGCGGCAGCCTTCGGCGATGCCTTCGACGATGGCGGTACCCACCGCGACGTCGAGCTTGCCGGTGGCGAAATAGTCGAGAAAGAACAGCGGCTCGGCGCCCTGCACCACGATGTCGTTGACGCACATGGCGACGAGGTCAATGCCGATGGTCGCGTGGCTGCCCGTATCGATGGCGATTTTGAGCTTGGTGCCGACGCCGTCATTGGCAGCAACCAGGATGGGATCGATAAAGCCCGCGGCCTTGAGGTCGAACAGCCCGCCAAAGCCGCCGATCTCCGCATCGGCGCCGGAGCGGCGGGTCGAGCGGACGGCAGGCTTGATGGCCTCGACAAGGGCGTTTCCGGCATCGATGTCGACGCCCGCCTGCTTGTAGCTGAGCCCGTTTGATGGCAGGTTCGATGCGTCGGACATGGGCGCTTTATTGCCGGCTCGGGGAGGGGTCGAAACTGACGCGCTGATAGCCGCTTGACCGAGGCGACGCAAGGGTACGACCAGCATGACGCTCAGAACTCAAGTGCTGATCTGGGTGGGGTTCACCGCTGTCGTCATCCTGGCCATCTGGCTGTTCCGGCCGATCCTGCTGCCCTTCGTGGTGGGTATCGCGCTCGCCTATATCCTCAACCCACTGGTCAATATCGTGCAGCGCACCCGGATCGGGCGCGGCTGGTCGACCGCCGTCGTGCTGCTGGGCGTGCTGAGCGCCATCGTCGGCATCTTCTTCATCATCACTCCGCTGATCGCCTCGCAGGTTGCGGGGCTGGTGGTGCGGTTGCCCGGCTATATCGTCGATCTCAACGAGTTGATCCGGCGCCTCGTGCCGCAGCTGACCGAGTGGTTGGGGCCGGATCGCACGGCCCAGCTCGAAGCGAGCCTCACAAGCTTCCTCGGCAGCGGCGCCGAATTCGTCGGCAATCTCGCGACCCAGCTGGCCCAGAGCGGCCTGACGGTACTCAATACGCTGGCCTTCATCGTGCTCACCCCGGTGGTGGCATTCTATCTGCTGCTTGATTGGGAGGGGATGGTCAAAGGCATCGACGATCTGCTGCCGCGCGAACATCGCCGCGAAATCCGCACGGTGCTGGACCAGATCGACCGCTCGATGGCCGGCGTTATCCGCGGGCAGGGCTCGGTGATCCTCGTTCTGATGATCTACTACGCGACGGCGCTGACGCTCACGGGGCTCAATTTCGGCCTCGTGATCGGGCTGATGACGGGGCTCTTCAGCTTCATCCCGTTCTTCGGGTTCCTGAGCGGCTTCGCGCTGTCGATGGGCATCGCGCTTGTCCAGTTCGCGCCGAACTGGGGCTTCGTGGTCATCGTGTTTGCCGTCTACATGATCGGGCAATTCCTCGAGGGGAACATCCTCTATCCCAAGCTTGTGGGACAGAGCATCAACATCAACCCGGTCTGGCTGATGTTCGCGCTGTTCGCGTTCTCGTTCCTGTTCGGCTTTGTGGGACTGCTGCTGGCGGTGCCGCTGGCGGCGATCACCACGACGCTGATCCGCTACGCGATCAAGCGCTACAAGGAGAGCGCCCTCTATCGTGGCGAGCGGGCCGGTCGGCTGATCGAAGCGGCGACCGAACCCACTGCGGTTGAAGTCGCCACGACTCCTTATGTGCCCGTTCTCGAGCCGGCCGACCCGCCGCGCCGGCCGACCCGCAAAAGGCTGACTCCGCAAAAATGACGCCCGGCAATCCTGGCGGCCAATTGCCCTTCGACTATGGGCACGATCCGTCACATCTCGAAGACGACTTCCTCGAAGGCGACGGCAACCGCCTTGCGCTGGCGCATATCCGTGCGTTCCCCAACTGGGCCGGGCCGTTGACGCTGGTCGAGGGACCGGCCAAATCGGGCAAATCGCATCTGAGCCGGATCTGGGCCGAGCGGGTCGATGCGCGCTTCGCCGCGGCCGTGGAACTCGAGGATTTATCCCGAGAGGGCGGCACTGGGCCACTGGTCGTCGAAGATATCGAGCGGAGCGGTTATCCCGAACAAGCGTTGTTCCATCTGTTGAACCAGTCGATGCGGGATGGACGGCCAGTGCTGATGACGACGCGGGAGCCGATTGCCAACTGGCCGTTTGCGACCGATGATCTCAAATCGAGGGCGCGACTCGCGGCGCGGTTTACTCTCGCGTTGAGCGATGACATCCAATTGTCACAGATGTTCGTGAAATTGTTCGGAGACCGGCAGGTGACGGTCGACCCGAAACTCATCAGCTATTTAGTCGCCCGCATGGAGCGATCGCCTGAAGAGGCGGTGGCGCTGGCGGATTTGGTCGACCGCATCGCCCTGAGCCGCGGTACGGCGATTACCCGTTCGGTCGCCGCGGCCGCCCTGGCCGAGCGTGGGGTCGGTCTGGATCTGGATGTGGAAGGCGATGCCGATGAATGAGATGACCGAAATCGTGGCCGATGAGGGCGCAACGCCCGATATTGAGGCGCTCCGCAGCAGCCCGGCCCGGTTCGTCAACCGCGAGGTCAGCTGGCTGCAGTTCAACATGCGCGTGCTGGAGGAGGCGGGGAACGTCAACCACCCGCTGCTCGAGCGCATGCGGTTCGTGTCCATCTCGGCCAACAATCTCGATGAATTCTTCATGGTCCGCGTGGCGGGCCTGAAGGGCCAGCTCCGGGCCGGATTGGTGAAGCAGAGCGCCGACGGACTAACTCCAGCCGAGCAACTCGACGAAATCGCGACGCTTGCCCAGCATTTGCAGCTCGAACAGCAGGATCACTGGCAGACGCTGCGCGAGGAGCTGTTCGCCAAAGACGTGGTGATCCACGAGATCAACGATCTGTCGCCCGATCAGATCAAGTATTTGCAGCGGCTGTTCCGCGAGGAAATCTTCCCGGTGCTGACGCCGATCGCGGTCGATCCGGCACACCCTTTCCCGTTTATCCCCAATCTGGGCTTTACGCTGGCCTTTGAACTGACCCGTCCGGGCTCGGTGCAGACGCTGACCGCGCTGGTGCGCGTGCCCGCCAATCTCGACCGCTTCATTACGCTGCCGTCGGGGCTGGCGACCGTGGGGCGGGTCGAGGTGGTGACCATCGACACGCTGATCAATCTGTTCCTCCACAAGATGTTCCCCGGCTACGAAGTGGCCGGGTCCGGCGCGTTCCGGATCATCCGCGACAGCGAAATCGAAATTGACGACGAGGCGGCGGACCTCGTGATCGAATATGAATCGGCGTTGCGGCAGCGCCGACGCGGGCAGGTGATCCGGCTCGAGATTGAAAAGAAGATGCCGCGTGCTTTGCGCCGGCAGATTTCCGAGCGCCTTGGGGCCACATCGGCGGACACGTTCGAGGTCGAAGGTTTCCTCGGACTGGCCGATGCCAGCAAGATTTGCGAGATCGACCGGCCCGATCTGAAGTTCCAACCTTACATACCGCGTTATCCAGAGCGTGTCCGCGACCACAATGGCGACCTGTTCGCGGCCATAAAAGCCAAGGATTTGCTGGTCCATCACCCTTTTGAATCGTTCGACGTCGTGGCGCAGTTCCTCGGTCAGGCGGCCCGCGACCCGGATGTCGTGGCGATCAAGCAGACACTTTACCGGACGTCGCGCGACAGCCCGATCGTCAAGGCGCTGGTGCTTGCGGCCGAGAGCGGAAAGTCGGTGACGGCGCTCGTCGAGCTCAAGGCGCGCTTCGATGAAGAAGCCAACATCCGCTGGGCGCGCGACCTCGAACGTGCTGGCGCACAAGTGGTTTTCGGCTTCATCGAGCTAAAAACGCACGCCAAGATGAGCCAGGTGGTGCGGCGCGAGGGCGGCAAGCTCGTGAGCTACTGCCATCTCGGGACCGGCAATTACCACCCGATCACGGCCAAGATTTACACCGATCTCAGCTATTTCACGACCGACCCGTCGATCACCCGCGACGTGGCGCGTGTGTTCAATTTCATAACTGGTTATGCGAGACCGACTGAGCTGGAGTCTCTGGCTGTCTCCCCCGTCAATCTGCGCTCGACTTTGCTCGAACATATCGGGCGCGAGGTGAAGCATGCCGAGCGCGGCGAGCCGGCCAATATCTGGCTCAAGATGAACGCGCTGGTGGACCCTGAAATCATCGATGCGCTTTACGACGCCAGCCAGAAGGGCGTGAAGATCGAGCTGATCGTGCGCGGCATCTGCTGCCTTCGCCCTGGTATTCCCGGTTTCTCGGATAACATCCGGGTCAAATCGGTGGTTGGGCGCTTCCTCGAGCATTCGCGCATCTTCTGCTTCGGGCAGGGCGAGCCGATGCCGTCCCGCAAGGCCAAGGTCTATATTTCCTCGGCCGATATCATGCAGCGCAACCTCGACTGGCGCGTCGAGGTGATGGTTCCCATCCTCAACAAGACCGTGCATAAGCAGATCCTCGACCGCATGTTGATGGCCTATCTGAAGGACAATCAGCAGAGCTGGGAGGTGCTTCCCGACGGCTCCTCGCACCGCGTGCCGCCCAAGGATGGCGAAGAGCCATACAGCGCGCACAACTACTTCATGACCAATGCCAGCCTGTCTGGCCGTGGCAGCGCGCTGAACCGCGACAACGAAGAGAGTGACGATTGAACCAGTTCTGGGGTCTCGACGCAGACCCGACGGCTCAGGGGCGCATTCAGGGCGCCAAGCCTGTCGCCGTGCTTGATATTGGCTCGAATTCGGTACGTCTCGTCGTCTATGAGCGGCTCGCCCGTTCGCTGACGCCGCTCTACAACGAGAAGTCGGCTTGCGCGCTTGGCCGTGGTCTCGCCCAGACGGGGCGGCTTGCTTACGAGAACATCGATAGGGCGCTGACGGCCATCCAGCGCTTTGCGCTGGTGGCCAAGCTGATGAAGGCGGGCGAGGTCTACATCCTCGCCACGTCTGCAGTGCGCGATGCCAGCAATTCGCAGGCCTTCGTCGATGCCGTCGAGGCGACCATGGGCGCCAAGGTGCAGGTGCTAACGGGCGAGCAGGAAGCCCATTTTGCGGCGCTTGGCGTCGTTGCGGGCATGCCCGACTTTGCGGGCGTCGTCGGCGACCTCGGTGGCGGCAGTCTGGAGCTTTCGGCCATCGCTGAGGGTCACGATGCCGTTGGCGAGACGCACGAACTGGGCGTCATCCGCATGCAGGACGATTCCGGGAAGTCGGTCGCCAAGGCGCGGGAAATTGCGCGGCAAAGACTGAGCGATTCTGCGCTGATCCGAGACCAGTCGAAGGGCCAGTTCTGCGCCATTGGCGGCACGTGGCGGTCGCTCGCCAAGATGCATCAGGTGCTGCGCGGCTATCCACTGCATATGGTGCAGCACTACACCACCAAGGCCAGCGATATCGCCAAGCTCTGCGACGAGATCGTCGATGCGGTGTCGGCGGGTAAGCCGATGCCTGGCTCAGAGCATGTGAGCTCAGGCCGGCGCGATCTGGTGCCCTATGGCGCCGCGGTGCTGAGCGAAGTGCTGCGCGCCGGCAAGTTCGAGCAGGTGCTGTTCTCAGCGCTAGGCGTGCGCGAGGGCTATCTCTACGGCCTGCTGCCACCCAAAGAGCAGGCGGTCGATCCGCTGGCGCAGGCCGCGGAAGAAATCTCGATCCTCAGGTCTCGCTCGCCGGCCCACGCGGAGGATCTCATTGCATTCTCTGCGGGCTTCATGGACGCCATCGGCGTCAGCGAAACGCCGGAGGAGGGACGCCTCCGCACCGTTGCCTGCTATCTGAGCGACATCGGCTGGCGCGGCCATCCCGACTATCGCGGCGAGCAAAGCGTCGACATGGTCGCCTATGGCTCGCTGACCGGCGTCGACCATCCTGGGCGGGCGTTTCTCGCCGAGGTTCTGGCGGTGCGCTACATGGGCCTCAAGCACAAAAGCGTCAGCCAGGCGCTGCTCAATCTCGCGGGGCCAGCGGCTAATATGAAGGCGCGGCTGCTCGGTGCCGTGTTCCGCGTCGCCTATCCGATGTCGGCGGCCATGCCAGGCGTGCTGCAGCGGGCGCGGTTCTCGCTCGATGGCGGCCGCCTAAGGCTCCATCTGCCGACCGATCTGGCATTCCTCGCGGGCGAGCACCTCGAAGGCCGGCTGGATCAACTGGCCGGGGTTGCCGGGATCAAGAGCTCCGAGATCGTCGCAGGTTAGGCGGCGGTACCGAACTGGGCGGCGTGCAATTGCCAATAGGCGCCGCGCTTGTCGAGAAGCCCGGTATGCGAGCCCTCCTCGATGATGCCTTGCAGGCCTAGAACGACGATCCGGTCGGCATTGCGGATCGTCGCGAGACGGTGCGCCACGACCAGCGTCGTGCGGCCTTCAGATAGAGCCAGCAACGCCTGCTGGATGGCATGTTCGGTGGCTGTGTCGAGCGCCGATGTTGCTTCGTCGAGGACGAGGATCGGCGGATTCTTCAGGAAGATGCGTGCTATGGCGAGGCGCTGTTTCTGACCCCCGGAGAGCTTGACGCCGCGCTCACCCACGATCGTGTCGAGGCCGGCAGGAAGACCGCGGATGAATTCGGCCATGGCAGCGCGCGCTAAAGCCTCGAGGATTTCATCGTCGCTGGCGCCGAGCCGGCCATAGGCGATGTTTTCGCGGATGGTGCCGCCGAACAGGAACACATCCTGCGCGACGATGCCGATCTGCGACCGCAGCGAACTCTGCGTCATGTCGCGGATGTCGATGCCGTCGATCGAGATGCTGCCGGCGCCGACCTCGTAGAAGCGCGGCAGGAGCGAGCAGATCGTGGTCTTTCCTGCGCCTGATGCGCCGACAAAGGCCACCGTCTCGCCGGCAGCGATGTTGAGGCTGAAATGATCGAGCACTTTACTATCGGTGCCGTAGCCGAAGCTCACATCGCGATAGGCGATGTCGCCGTGGAGCTTGCTCACAAGCTGGGCGTTCGGCCGATCGGCGATGTCGGGCTCGGTGTCGATCAGCGTCGTGAACCGCCGGAAGCCTGCGATGCCCTTGGGATAGCTTTCGAGTACCGAGGTGATCTTGTCGACCGGCCGGAAGAAGACGTTGACCAGCAGCAGGAAGCCGACGAAACCGCCATAGGTCAGCTCGCCCGCGACCACGAACCAGGTCCCCGCGATCATCACGACAAGCTGTACGAAGCGCGTGCTGAAATAGGAGAGCGTGACGCTTGCGGTCATGTAGGCGTAGGCGCTGAGCTTGGTCGCCTTGTAGTCGAGGTTGCTGCCGGCAAAGAGCGTGCGCTCGTGATCCTCGTTGGCGAACGCTTTGACGACGCGGACGCCGCCGACGCTTTCGGTGACCCGCGTGTTGAACTCACCCACCTGCCGGAACAGACCCTGCCACGTGTTGGTGAGGCGGGAGCCATATTTGCTCACCAGCCCGGTCATTATTGGCACGATGAGCGTGACGATCAGTGCGAGCTTCCAATTGACGCTGAACATCAAAAGAAACGCGCCGATGAAGGTCATGATGGCGATGAAGAGATCTTCGGGACCGTGATGGGCCACCTCGCCGACCTCTTCGAGATCCTTGGTCACATGAGTGATCAACTGGCCGGTGCGGGTGTTGTCGAAATAGCTGAACGACAGCTTCTGGATGTGATCGAAGGCCTGCCGGCGCATGTCGGTTTCGATGCTGATGCCGAGAGCGTGCCCCCAGTAATTGACGATCGCCATGAGGCCCGTGTTGAGCGCATAGACGGCGAGCAGCAGCGCCGCGACTCCGGCGATGAGACCCCAATTCTGGCCGGGCAGAAGCTCATCGACGAAGAGCTTCACAGCCAACGGGAAGCCGAGCTCAAGCAGACCGGCGACGACGGCGCTGCCGAAATCGAGGAAGAACAGCCCCTTGTAGCGCGCGTAATAGGAAAAGAACCGCCGCAGCAGGCCCGGTTGTCCCGCCTCGCTCATTTTTCGGGGATGTCGATCTCGATGATGCCTTTTCGCGTCGCGGCGAGGCCGATCTTGCCGTGTTTGACGGCGAGGGCCTTCTCGCCGAACAGCTTCCGGCGCCAGCCACGAAGGGCAGGGACATCGGCGTCGTCGTCGAGGACGAGTGCGTCGATCTCATCGGAGGTGGCGAGGATGCGGGCGGCGACGCCGTGCTCTTCGCTGACAGCCTTGAGCAGGACGCGGACGAGGTCGCCGACCGCGCCCTTGGGTGACGGACCGCGATAGCGTTCGGCCGCAGGCGGTAGATCGGTCTTCGACAGCGCTTCGACCTGCTTGATGAGGGCGATGATTTCCTGTGCGGCGGATGAGCGGCCATAGCCACGCTGCACGGCGCGGAGCTTATCGAAGCCTTCCGCCGTGATCGGCCGCTGCATGGCGAGCTCGATGAGCGCGTCGTCCTTCAGCACGCGGCTGCGTGGCTGGTCGGTATCCTGCGCGCGGCGCTCGCGCCAGGCCGCGATGACCTGCAGCGCGGCAAGGTCGCGGGGCCGGCTGAGCTTGGTTTTGAAGCGCTCCCAGGCGCTTTCGGGCTTGACCACATAGGTGTCGATCGAGCGCAGTACGCTCAGCTCGTCCTCGACCCAGTCCCAGCGATGCGTTTCGGTGACCTGCTGGACGAGCTTCAGATAGATGTCGCGCAGATGGGTGACGTCGGCGAGCGCGTAGAGGCGCTGTTTCTCGGTCAGCGGCCGGTGCGACCAATCGGTGAAGCGGGACGATTTATCGAGGTCGACGCCGGTGACCGAGCGCACCAGATTGTCGTAGCTGACGCTATCGCCGAAACCGCAGACCGACGCGGCGATCTGGGTGTCGAAAATGTTCTGCGGTACGACGCCGGAGAGTTTGACGAAGATTTCGATGTCCTGGCGCGCGGCGTGGAAGACCTTGACGATCTTCTTGTTGGCCAGCAGCTCGAAAAACGGCTGGAGGCTCAGACCATCGGCCAGCGGATCGACGAGAATCGCTTCTTCGGATGTGGCGGCCTGCAGGAGGCATAGTTTCGGCCAGTAGGTGGTCTCGCGCAGAAATTCGGTATCGACCGTGACGAATTCGAATTGCATGGCGCGCGTGCAAAATCCGGCAAGCGCTTCCGTCGAGGTAATCAGCTCCATAATGGTCCAGTCTTCGAAACTAGGGCGCCCCGGGACACCAGAGCATGAGAGCCGCTCTTAGCAGGGCTTGGGTGAGCGCTCCAGCGGCGAATGTGACAAGGTTAGCGCGCCGGCAGGCCAAAATCTTGACATTGCGGGCCTCCCATGCGCTTGGTCCGGCGCCATTTTGGCCCGACTCCCAACCTCAAAAGAGGCCCGAAAATGCACCGTTATCGCTCCCACACATGCGCTGCTCTTACGCCGGCGGATGTGGGCAATAATGTGCGCTTGTCGGGCTGGGTACACCGGGTTCGCGACCATGGCGGGTTGCTGTTTATCGATCTGCGCGACCATTATGGCCAGACGCAGCTGGTGATCGACCCCGATTCCGCCGCCTTCAAGCTGGCCGAAAGCGTCCGCTCCGAATGGGTGATCCGCGTCGATGGCGAGGTGAAGGCCAGGACGCCCGAGACGGTCAACTCCAAGCAGGCGACCGGCGCGATCGAAGTGTTCATCCGCGAGCTCGAAGTGCTGAGCGAGGCCAAGGAACTGCCGCTGCCGGTGTTCGGCGAGCCGGACTATCCCGAGGAAATCCGGCTCAAGTACCGCTTCATCGATCTTCGCCGCGAGACGCTGCACGCCAATATAGTCAAGCGCACCAAGGTGATCTCGTCGATGCGCCGGCGCATGGGCGACATCGGCTTTGGCGAATATTCGACCCCGATCCTCACGGCCTCGTCGCCAGAGGGCGCGCGCGACTTCCTCGTGCCGAGCCGCATCCATCCCGGCACGTTCTTCGCGCTGCCGCAGGCGCCGCAACAATATAAGCAGCTGCTGATGGTGGCCGGCTTCGACCGCTATTTCCAGATCGCGCCGTGCTTCCGCGACGAAGACCCGCGGCTCGACCGCCTGCCGGGCGAGTTCTACCAGCTCGATCTCGAGATGAGCTTCGTCACCCAGGAAGAGATCTGGGAGACCATCGAGCCGGTGATCGGCGGCGTGTTCGAGGAGTTTGCCGAGGGCAAGCCGGTGACCAAGAACTGGCCGCGCATTCCTTACGATACGGCGATCCGCAAATATGGTTCGGACAAGCCCGACCTCCGCAACCCGATCGAAATGCAGGCTGTCACGGCGCATTTCAACGGCTCGGGCTTCAAGGTGTTCGCCGGCCAGATCGCCAGCGACCACAAGACCGAGGTCTGGGCCATTCCCGCCAAGACCGGCGGCAGCCGTGCCTTTTGCGACCGCATGAATGGCTGGGCGCAATCGGAAGGCCAGCCGGGCCTCGCCTATATCTTCTGGCGCACCGAGAACGGCGCGCTCGAAGGCGCCGGACCGGTTGCCAAGAACATCGGGCCGGAGCGTACGGAGGCAATCCGCCAGCAGCTCGGTCTGGGCGAAGGCGATGCCGTGTTCTTCGTGCTCGGCCGTCCAGAGAAGATGTACCGCTTTGCCGGCGCCGCGCGTACCAAGGTCGGCACGGAGCTGAACCTCGTCGACAAGGACCGCTACGAGTTCTGCTGGATCGTGGACTTCCCGTTCTACGAGTGGAGCGAGGAAGAAAAGCGCGTCGATTTCGCGCACAACCCGTTCTCGATGCCGCAGGGCGGACGCCAGGCGCTCGAAATGCAGGACCCGCTGACCATCAAGGCCTACCAGTACGACGCCGTCTGCAACGGCTTCGAAATCGCCTCCGGTTCGATCCGTAATCAGGAGCCGGAGACGATGGTGAAAGCCTTCGAACTCACGGGCAAGTCGCGGGCGGAGGTCGAGGAGCAGTTCGGCGGGCTTTACCGCGCGTTCCAGTATGGCGCTCCGCCGCATGGTGGCGCCGCGTTCGGTATCGACCGCGTTGTGATGTTGCTCTGTGGCGCCGAGAATTTGCGTGAGATCACGCTGTTCCCGATGAACCAGCAGGCGCAGGATCTGCTGATGGGGGCACCGAGCCCGGCATCGGCCAAGGCCCTGCGCGAGCTGCATCTGCGTCTCAACGTGCAGGACAAGTAACGGTCCGTTTGCCTTAGCAGGGGATGGTTAATACCCGTTAACGGACGATTAACGCCGGCTGGCTAACGCTCACTCATCTTCGGGGAGTCGGGCCGGGCTGCGGTGAAATCGACCTATTCGCATGTCTTCACGCTGATTGCGGCGATCCTGGCTTTCGTGCCGGTGATGGGCGTCGACTGGCTGCTCGACAACTACGTTCGGGTACGCGAGCGGGTCAGCGTAACGCAGGCCCTCGAGGCCATAACCGATCGCATCGAGAACGGCGCCTATGAGGGCATCGACTCGCTGCGCAAGATCCTTGCTGACAGCCCGTCGCTCTGCACGCCTACCTTTGTCTCCAATGTTCACAAGGAGATGCAGAAGAGTCTTTATCTGAAACAGGTGGTCGTGGAGAACGCCGACGGGGTGCAATATTGCGACGCCTTCGGCGATCAGGTGAGCTATTCGCCCCTGTCGCAGAACCTAGCAATTCCCGGCCACACCGAGACGATCGCCGTGGGCAAGCTCGGTGAACTGGCGACGCCGGTGCTCAAGATCACCCAGGCCTTCGGCACGACGCGGCTGGTGTCGGTGTTCCTGCCGATCGTCTCGTCCAGCGGCAACGGGCTGCTCAGCCGGTTCAAGCCGACGGCGATGGTCCGTATTTCGCTGACCAACGGCACGCCCGTACTGGTCGCAGGCGACCCGGGGCCGTTCGACCAGCAGCGGGACACCGAATTCATCTCCGCATCGGGCTTCGCCGGCGAATTGCCAGTGCGCGTCGAAGCGGCCGTGCCGTTCGCGATTGTACGCGCGGACTATTCCGACCTCGACATGAGCTTCACCATCATCGCCTGCATCATGAGCGGGGCGTTCCTGGTGCTGGCGCTGCAATATGTCCGGCGCTCGAAGCTGCCGGCCTTTGACCTGGAGCGAGCAATCGCGGCGGGTGAGCTCAAGCCCTACTACCAGCCGGTCATCAACCTCAAGACCGGAAAGCTGGCGGGCTGCGAAGTGCTGTGCCGCTGGGAGAAGCGGAGTGGGCAGGTGGTGATGCCGGGGGCGTTCATCGAATATGCCGAGATCACCGGGCTCGCCATTCCCATGACGCTGAGCCTGATGCAGCAGGTGCGCCAGGATCTTGGCGAACTCTGTATCGACATGCCCGACCTCAAAATCTCGATCAATTTGTTCGAGGGCCATTTTCGCGACACGTCCATCGTCGAGGACGTGCAAGCCATTTTCGGCGGCTCCAACATCGGTTTCCGGCAATTGGTGTTCGAAATCACCGAGCGCCGGCCGATCGGCAACTCCGCCGCGGCCCATTCGGTGATCGCAGGGTTCCACGCCATGGGAGTCCGTCTTGCGATGGACGACGTGGGAACTGGGCATTCGAACCTCGCCTATATGCAGACCCTTGGCGTCGACGTGATCAAGATCGACCGCATCTTCGTCGACATGGTCAAAGCCGACACGACGACGGTGCCGGTCCTCGACGGCCTCATCGCCATGTGCCGGGATCTCGGCACCGAGATCGTCGCCGAGGGCGTCGAGACCGAGGCACAGGCGCTTTATCTGCGGGCGCGCGGGGTCGTGATGGCGCAGGGCTTCCTGTTCGCCCCGGCGCTGAAGCCCAATGCCTTCAAGGAACTGGCCCGAGCGCTCAATGGCGGGCCCAAGGCCATTCCCATGTCTGCCGGGCCGGTCGAAGCCGCCGACGTCGCCGCCTGATAGCGGCCTTCCCTTGCTGACATTTTAGTGGCACCACAGCCTTGATTGGTGAGGAAAATTCCATGTCTTCGGACGTCAACGAGCAATTGCGGGCACGGCGCGAGGCGGCGCTGCATTTCCACGAGTTCCCCAAGCCCGGCAAGCTCGAGATTCAGCCGACCAAGCCGCTGGGCAACCAGCGCGATCTGGCGCTCGCCTATTCACCGGGCGTAGCGGCGCCATGCGAGGAGATCGCCGCCAATCCGGATGACGTGTTCCGTTACACCTCGCGCGGCAACCTCGTTGGAGTGATCTCGAACGGGACGGCTGTGCTCGGGCTGGGAGCTATCGGCGCGCTGGCGAGCAAGCCGGTGATGGAGGGCAAGGCCGTGCTCTTCAAGAAGTTCGCCGGCATCGACGTGTTCGACATCGAGATCGAGGAGCGCGACCCCAGGAAGTTCATCGAAGTCGTGGCGCCGCTCTGGCCGACCTTCGGCGGGATCAACCTCGAGGACATCAAGGCGCCGGACTGTTTCGAGATCGAGGAAGAGCTGCGCGCCCGCATGCCGATCCCGGTGTTCCACGACGACCAGCACGGCACCGCGATCATCGTCGGAGCCGCGGTGCTCAACGGACTCGAACTCAGCGGCAAGAAGATCGAGGACGTGAAGATCTGCACCAGTGGGGCAGGGGCTGCGGCCATCGCCTGCCTCAACATCCTGCTGGCGCTCGGCGCCCGGCTCGAGAACATCTGGGTCGCCGACAAGGACGGGCTGCTCACGTACAAACGGAACGACGTCAATGACAAATGGCGCGGCAAATTCTGTCGCCATGACAGCGAAGCGACGACGCTCGCCGAGGTGTTCGATGACGCGGACATCTTCCTCGGCCTGTCGGCGCCGCGCGTGCTGACGCCCGAGATGCTCAAGAAGATGGCGAAGAACCCGCTCGTTCTGGCGCTTGCCAACCCGACGCCGGAGATCATGCCCGAAGAGGCAAAGGCGGTTCGGCCTGATGCGATGGTCTGCACGGGGCGGTCCGACTACCCCAATCAGGTGAACAACGTTCTATGTTTCCCCTTCATCTTCCGCGGCGCGCTTGATGTCGGCGCGACGGAGATCAATGAGGAGATGAAGCTGGCGGCGGCGCAGGCCATCGCCAAGCTGGCTCACGATCCGGGTCTCGAGGTTTCGCCGACCGGGCAACCGGCGGTTTACGGTCCCGACCACATCATCCCCAATCCGTTCGACCAGCGGCTGATCCTCAGGATCGCGCCCGCTGTCGCCAAGGCGGCGATGGCCACGGGCGTCGCCAAGCGGCCGATTGCCGATTTCGACGCCTACAATGACAGCCTCAACCGCTTCGTGTTCCGTTCGGGCCTCGTGATGAAGCCGATCATCGATCGAGCGCACGGACGCGGCAAGCGCATCGTGTTTGCCGATGGCGAAGATGAACGCGTGCTGCGTGCCGCCCAGGTCCTGATCGAGGAGGGGATCGCCAGGCCCATCCTGATCGGACGCCCGCCGGTGCTCGAAAGCCGCATCAAGCGCTTCGGCCTGACGCTCAATCTCGAACGCGACATCGAGGTCGTTAACCCAGAAGACGATCCGCGCTACCGCGACTACGTAACGCTGTTCCATTCGCTGGTCGGCCGCAATGGCGTGACGCCGGAAACCGCGCGCACCATCGTTCGCACGAATACGACGACAATTGCATCGCTGGCGGTGAAGCGCGGCGATGCCGATGCGATGCTGTGTGGCCTGCAGGGGCGATACATCAAGCATGTGCGCGACATCCGCTCGGTGATCGGCATGCAGGACGGGATCAAGGACGTTTCGGCGCTGAGCATGCTGATCATGCCCCGCGGCGCTTTCTTCCTGACCGACACCTATGTGAACATTGATCCGACGGCCGACGAAATCGTCGCCATTGCTCTGCAGGCACGCAGCCATCTCAAACGCTTCAATATCGAGGCCAAGGCGGCACTGCTGAGCTATTCGAACTTCGGCTCGCGCGACGGCGAGACCGCGTTCAAGATGCGCGACGTCTATCGCAAGCTGAAGCGCGTAGCGCCGGACATGGTCGTCGAAGGCGAGATGCAGGGCGACCTGGCGCTCAACGAGGACCTGCGGGAGCGCTACATCCCGGACACCATCCTCAAGGGCGAGGCCAATCTGCTGATCTTCCCGAACCTTGAATCCGCGAACCTTTCGATGACGCTGCTCAAGGAAATGACCAACGCATTGGCCGTCGGCCCAATCCTGATGGGCCCAAGCCAGCCGGCGCATATCCTCGCGCCATCGACCACCAGCCGCGGCATCGTCAACATGGCGGCGATCGCGGCAAGCGAAGCAATATCCCTGGACGCCGAGGCCTGAGCATGATCCGCCACACTGTCATCTTCACACTCAAGCACGCGCACGGCTCACTGCAGGAAAAGATGTTCCTGCGCGACGCCAAGACCGCGCTCGAGACCATCCCCGGCGTTCAGAAGTTCGAGCAGCTCAAGCAAGTGAGCAAGAAGAACGACTACCGCTTCGGCTTCTCAATGGAGTTCGTCGATCAGAAGGCTTACGATTCCTACGACCGCAACCCCAAGCACGTCGCCTTCGTGCAGGACCGCTGGAACCGCGAGGTCGAGCAGTTCCTCGAGATCGACTACGAGAAGCTCTAGCGCTACTGGAACGCCGTCTCGGCGAAGCTCCTGAGCTTGCGGCTGTGCAGTTTCTCTGGTGGCTGGCTGCGGAGGATCTCCATCGAGCGCAGGCCAATCAGCAGGTGCCGGTTGACCTGGGTGCGGTAGAAGTCGGAGGCCATGCCGGGGAGCTTGAGCTCGCCATGCAGCGGCTTGTCGGAGACGCAGAGAAGCGTACCGTAGGGAACGCGGAAGCGGAAGCCGTTGGCGGCGATCGTCGCCGATTCCATGTCGAGTGCGACGGCACGTGACTGACTGAGCTGCTTGGTGATCTCGGTCTGGTCGCGCAGTTCCCAATTGCGATTGTCGAAGGTGGCGACGGTACCGGTGCGCATGATGCGCTTGGTCTCGATGCCTTCCATATGGGTGATCTCGGCCACGGCCTGTTCGAGCGCCACCTGAACCTCGGCGAGAGCCGGGATCGGGACCGTCACGGGGACGTCTGCATCGAGCACATGGTCCTCGCGCAGATACGCATGGGCGAGCACGTAGTCGCCCAACTCTTGCGAATTGCGGAGGCCAGCGCAATGGCCGAGCATGATCCAGGCGTGCGGCCGTAGAACGGCGATATGGTCCGTGATCGTCTTGGCGTTGGACGGGCCGACACCGATGTTGACGAAGGTGATGCCGCGCGAGGCGCTCAGCTTGAGATGATAGGCCGGCATCTGCGGCACACGCTTGGCGGGCGCGCCGGAAGTACCGCCTCCATGCCGCGCGTTGTGGGTGACGAAATTGCCCGGCTCGACGAAGGCGTCGTATTCGGGGTGGCCATCGGCCATGTACTGCTTGGCGAGGCGGCAGAACTCTTCGACGTAAAAGCCGTAGTTCGTGAAGATCACGAAGTTCTGGAAATGGTCGGCGTCGGTGCCGGTGTAGTGGCTGAGTCGGGCCAGCGAATAGTCGACGCGCGGCGCGGTGAAATGCGCCAGCGGGTAGGGTCCACCCGGCGGCGGCACGAAGGTGCCGTTGGCGATCTCGTCATCGGTGTCGGCGAGGTCGGGGACATCGAACAGATCGCGGAGCGGGATGGGGAGGGCGTTGATCGCTTCGCCGTCGATCCGCTCATTGGGCGTCAGCGCAAAATGCAGCGGCATGCGCGTGGTGCTCTCGCCCACGTCGATGGTGCCGCCGTGATTGCTGAGGATCACCGAGAACTGCTGCAGCAGGTAGGCCTTGAACAGGTCTGGCGCGGTGATCGTGGTGCGGTAGATACCCGGCGTGTGGAGGTAGCCATAGGCGAGGGTGGAATCGGTCTTGCCGTAGCTGCGCGAGGTGACCTGCACCTCGGGGTAGAAAGCGCGCACGCGGCCCTTGGGCACGATGCCCTTCGACAGGCCGATCAGATGCTCGCGGATGAAAGCGGCGTTGCGGTGATAGAGTTCGGCCACATAGGCCCAGGCCTCCTCGGGGCTTTTGAAAGCCTTCTGCGGGGCGGGCGGCGGGGAAATGATGTCCATTCGGATCTCGTTGCATTGCCGGCGGAAAAGCACGGCGTTGCCGCTGTGTCTTAGGGATTTTGCCCGTCATGGGCAATCGACATGAAAACTCGTCCATGAAGATCACCAATCGGTGAAGGTCTCTTTATTTGTCGTGGGGAAGGTCCATCTATTCGGTGTTCGCTGGATTTCTGCAAACGACCCATGCACCGGTGAACCGCGAAGCGCCTGCCGCCGCCCCCAAGCCCTCAACAGTGCGGCGGGTTGCTTCCCAAGGGCCACAGTTTCGGAAACGAGGCTGTGGCCCTTTCCTTTCATCGGCTTAGTTTGTCGTCCGGGCAAGGCGGCCATTGCAATCGGTCTCTGAGTGGGGCAAATCATCGGCGAAAGACGATGGAAGGGAGAAGCCCATCCGCCGCTCTTTCCCGCCAGGCCCTTTCAGCCGCTCACCAGGATTTCAGCCATGCCGTCGATGTACGCCGCCTCCGTCGGGGTTTTCACCCGCCAGTTGACCAATCTGCATGCCCAACTCGAAAAGGCCGAGGCCTACGCGACTGAGCGCAAATTCAAGGTCGAGTCGCTGACGGGCCTGCGCCTGATCTGGGACATGGCCCCGTTGTCCTTCCAGATCCAGAACGCCACTGACCACGCCAAGGGCGCCGCGGCGCGCCTGTCTGGACAGGACGTGCCGGCGTGGCCCGATGACGAGAAGACGTTCGCCGACCTCAAGGGCCGCGTGAAGAAGGCCCTGGATTACCTCGCGACCTTCAAGGCGGCCGATATCGACGGCAGCGAGGAAAAGACGATCACGTTGAAGCGCAATGGCGAAGACTATACGATGACCGGCCAGGATTATCTGCTCGGCCGCGCCCAGCAGAACTTCTGGTTCCACATCACGACGGCCTACAACATCCTGCGCGCCAATGGCGTGCCGGTGGGCAAGTCTGACTACACGAAGTAAGCAAAACCCGGCTCAGGAGTAGCGCTCCTCGAGCCAGGGGTCGGCATGGTTGTGATAGCCCCGGACTTCCCAGAAGCCGGGGTGATCCGCCGTCGCGAACTCGATCTTGCGGATCCACTTCGCGCTTTTCCAGAAATAAAGGTGCGGCACCACGAGCCGCACCGGCCCACCGTGATCGAGCGGCAGCGGCTTGCCCTCCCAGCTATGGACCAGCATGGCCTCGGGCGAGGCGAAATCCTCGATCGCGAGGTTGGTGGTGTAGCCGTCGTTGCTGGTCAGCAGTACATGCGTGGCCTCGGGCTTGGGCTGCACAGCCTCCATCAGATCGTGCGTCGTCACGCCATCCCAATTGTTGTCGTAGCGCGACCAGCTGGTGACGCAGTGGATGTCGTTGAGCTTGTGCGTCTGCGGCGCGGACATGAAATCGTGCCACCGCCAGGTCGTTGGGTGTTCGACGGCCCCGATGATATCGAGATGCCAGTTTTCCTTAGCGATATTAGGCGTTTGCCCGAGGTCGAGAATGGGCCAGTTCTTGACCAGATGCTGGCCCGGCGGCAGGCGCGCATCCTCCGGGCGCGAGGTCATTCCGGTGAGGAATTTGCCGAGTTCGGCCCAGCGCGATTTCGATTTGGTGAGCTTTGAATCTTCAGGTGTGTCGATCACCGACGCCTCCATTGGTGGGGTGAGCTTGGCGTTACCGCCCATTATGTCAATGCACGATTGGGTTGGTTGGCGCGTTGCAGAGGAGCAAAGCGGTCCCCATGTGCTTGGGTACAACACGGAGGTTTCCATGCTCAGCCGCGACGATCGCAATTCCATCGAGGGCCTGTTCCGTCGGCTCGACGAGGCCGAGCGCAGCGGTGGCCCGCGCGATGCGGAGGCCGAGGCCTTGATCCGCCAGAAGATCGCCAGCCAGCCGGCCGCGCCCTATTACCTCGCCCAGACCGTCGTCGTGCAGCAGGAGGCCCTCAAGGAGGCCGAGCGCCGTATCGAGGAACTGGAGAGCCAGACCCGCCAGAAGCAACGTCGCGGCCCGTGGGATAGCCCGCAGCCGACCTATGACGATCGCCGGCAGGGCAATGGCTTTGGCGGCGGTGGCTTCCTCGCCGGCGCGGCACAGACAGCTCTCGGCGTCGCGGGCGGCGTTATGCTGGGCAGCATGATTGGGCCGATCTTCTCAAGTGGATCAGCATACGCCGCAGAAGCTCCGGTCGATCAGCCCGACACCCACGCGGACACAGGCTCTGACACTGCCCATGACGTTGGCAACGACACTTTCGACAGTGGTGGTGACGGTGGCGGCTTCGATGGCGGTGGCTTCGACATGGGCGGCGACTTCTAGGACGCCGCGTAAGCCGGTCCGGCTAGTACTTCTCGTAGAAGACGTTGCCGCCGGCGGCCGCCACATAGTGCATGTTGGTGTAGGGGAAACTGTAGCCGGCGGTGTGGAAGAACTTGGCGCGGCCGACGTCGGGGTGGCGTTCGCCGCGCAACACACGTTCTGCCATCTGACGGGCAAGTGCCTGGCTCCGCCCTTCCTTCATCGCTTTCCACATCACGCCGGGCGCGAACTGGTTCTTCTGGCCGACGACTCCACAGACCGACTTGGGGAATTTCGGGTCGTTGACGCGGTTCATTACCACCGTGCCGACGGCGAGCATGCCGTCTGCGCTGGAGCGGTTGGATTCAAAATACATGACGCGCGTCATGCAGTCAGTTGGCGACAGGAAATTGAACGGCGACAGTACGGCACAGCCGCCCAACATGGACGTCGCCGATACGATGGCGGCAAGGGCCAGGGCGCGAACCACGCATCACTCCGAACGCAAAACTTGCGCTCAGTGTGACGGTGTCCGGTTAAGATCGTGTTAGGTACGGCGCCGTCCAAACAGCAGGCTTGCGATGAGCGCCACGCCCACGGCGCCGATCACCGCGGTAGTCGGATCGGCTTTGACGGCGCGGCTCGCGCGTCCCGCCTGAACTGCGGCTGCGCGTGCCAGCATGGCCCCTTCGCTGCGCGCAAATTCGGTGGCGTCATGCAGGGCTGGCTTTGCGATGGCGCGAGCCTGGCTCGCGAACTGCGCCAGATGGTCCTGAGCCGCGTCGCGGGTTTCGAGCGCGCTCGCCTTCAGGGTTCGGGCTATACGCCTTGCTTCGCGTTCATCAATTCGTTCCAGCCACGACATGGGATGCTCCAATTCCGTTTGCATCCCAACGGGATAAACTGCCTCCGGGTTCCGCCCTTGCACCTGCGAACAGCGCGACCATATCCACAGCATGAACCGAGGAAACCGTATGGCCGCCGCAGACGCCCGCCTCAATCGCCAGTTCGACCGGATTGGCCGTCAGGTGCCCGCCAGCCGGGGTTTTCTGAGCTGGATCAGGCAGCCACATATGCACATTGTTCGCGTGCCGCTGGCGCTCCTGCTGCTGCTTGGCGGCGTGTTCAGCTTCCTGCCGGTACTCGGGCTATGGATGCTGCCGCTGGGGCTATTGGTACTCGCCGTCGATATCCCGCCGATGCGCAGGCCGGTGGGCGATGCCATCGTGCGCCTGCAGCGGTTCATCGCCAAGACCGCCCGCAGATTCCGGCGCCGCTAGTTCGACTTTGGCGTCGGGCAGCGAAGCACTGTCGCGGCCAGATTGTCCCGGTTGAGGTAGACGAGATCGATACCTTCGCCGGTCGGCGCGAAGATCGGCCGCATCTTGATGTCTTCACTGGCGGTCTTGCCCGCCGCACCGCATGACATCGCAGCGGTATAGGAGCCGTCGGAATTGTCGGTGAAGCTGGTGATATCGCACCCGCCACCCGGCCCCTCGAACTTGCTCTGCGAAATCTTTAGGACCTGCCCGCCGCAGTTCTTGGGGTCCAGGGCCCAAGTACCGAACAGCGGTGCCAGATCTTCATGGGCTGCTGTAACTGGAGCGGCAGCGGGCGTCTGGGCCGCTGCTGCTTCCGAGGACGGCTTTGCCGGGGCCGGGTCGCCACCACCGCCGCACGCTGAAAGCAGCAGAGTTGGAAGCAATATTGCGGACAGCTGGATCAGTCGCATTCTCGGCCCTCATTTGACGCTTATCGCAGAATGATGCGGTGGCCGATCAGTTCCGCACAAACGAAAAAGGCCCCGCGAACGGGACCTTTCTATTTTGGAAGTAAGGCTCTTAGAGGGCTTTGAGCTTCTGAGCCGAGGCCTTGCCGTCGCGGCCGGTCTCGATCTCGTAGCTGACCTTCTGGCCTTCGTTGAGGGTCGACATACCCGAACGCTCGACAGCGGAGATGTGGACGAACGCGTCCTTGCCGCCGTCATCCGGCTGGATGAAGCCGAAGCCCTTGGTGGTGTTGAAGAATTTCACAGTACCGTTGGTCATTTGTAGTCCCTTGAGAGGCAATTTCCGGCGGCGACATGCCGTCCGGCAACGTTCGGGTAGTTCTCAGGAGATCAAAGACCGGCGGACCGGCCGTCAGATAGCGCGAGACGGTAGCGAGACGTGTGGCAAACGAGATGGCCTGTTTTGAGGAGAAATTCAAGACCCGCTGCAGAGGTGCAAGCGCGAATTAACCGACAGAAAGTCGGAAAATCAGACATATTGTATGAAAAACTTGACATACTGGCTTGCCCGTCCTATCTCAACGTCAGGAAGACGGAGATTTGGAATGACATTCAAGCAGTGGAACGCAGCGATCATGATCGTGGGGCAGATCCTTGTTACGATCTGGCTGGCCAGAGGCGGCTGGCAGTTGCCTGGAGTGGATCAGTCGATTGCCGGTACCGCAGTGAAACTGCTGTGGGTCGTAGGTTTCATGATTGCCTGGAACATCGTTCTGGCGATCACCATTGCGATCCTGGTCGGCATCGTGACGCGCCGAGAACTGGTTGATGAGCCGGACGACGAGCGCGATCGGGTGATCAATCTGAAGGCGTCACGCAATGCCTACTTTGCAGTGTCGATTGGCGGCCTCATCGCATTGCTGCTTTTTGCACTGAAGATCGATCCGATTGTCGGCGTCTATGTCGTCTTTGGCGCGCTCATGCTCGGCGGGCTCGCCGATTCCGCCTCGCGACTCGTCTACTACCGCATCGGCTGAACCGATGGGGAAGGGACAGGCCCAGATCGACAATAGTGTCCGCTCGCTGCGCTTTCATGCCGGCGAGATGACTCAGGCCGCATTGGCCGAAAAGGTCGGAGTGACCCGACAGACGATCGTCGCCATCGAACAGGGCCGCTATTCGCCGTCGCTCGAAGTCGCCTTCAGGATTGCCAAGGCGTTCGGCGTGCCGCTCGAACAGGTCTTTCAGTACCAGGGCGATTGAACCCCGCACGTAACTGCGCCGGCGACCACGCCGGACCTATCACACAAACAGGAGCCTGTGATGAAGGCGATGATGTTTGACCGCTATGGCGGGCCCGAAGTGCTGCAATGGCGCGAGACGCCGACGCCGCTGCCGAAGGACAATGAGGTTCTGGTCCGTATCCACGCCACGGTCGCGACACCACCCGATTGTGCGTTCCGCAGTGCCGATCCCTTCATCATCCGGCTATTTGTAGGGCTCTTGCGGCCAAAGCTTCAGATCCCGGGCGATGCCATGGCTGGCGTCGTCGACAGCGTTGGACGCAGCGTGACGCGCTTTAGGCCGGGCGACCGCGTCTTCGGCGCCGCTGGCCTTGGGCTCGGTGCCTACGCTGAATACAAGTGCTTGCCAGAGACCGAAGCACTGGTGACGATGCCCGACGGCAGTGATTTCGGCGAGGCGGTGGCGCTCTGCGAGGGCTATCTCACAGCCATGCCGTTCCTTCGTGACGAGGCCAAACTCAAGCCGGGACAGCGCATTCTCATCAACGGCGCCTCTGGCAGTGTCGGAACTATCGCGGTGCAACTCGCAAAGGCCATGGGCGCCGAGGTCACCGCAGTCTGCAGCGGTCGCAACGCCGAACTCGTCACCAGGCTCGGCGCGGACCATGTGATCGATTATACGCGCGAAGATTTCACCCGCCGGACCGCGGCGTGGGACGTCATCTTCGACGCAGTCGGTACAAATTCGTTCGCACGCTCTCGGGGCGCCCTCGCTGCCGGCGGAACATTCATGACGACGGTACCGACGCTCAACATCCTCATGCACATGCTGCGCAAGAACCGGCCCGACGGGAAGCGAGCGGTGATGGCGACCACGGGGCTAAGGAAACCGGCAGATAAGATCGCCGACATTGCGATCCTCAGTAAGATGATCGCCGCCGGCAGGCTTCGTGCCGTGATCGACAAGCGCATGCCGCTCGCCCATGCGGCCGCGGCGCACGCTTACGTCGAGACCGGGCGGAAGCGCGGCAGCGTGGTCCTCGATATCGCCTGAGCCGGGAATCCTGTAGCTCATCGCTATGCCCCAGCCGGTCCAGATCTACGTCGATGCAGACGCCTGCCCCGTGAAGGACGAGATCGTTCGCGTCGCGACGCGCCATGGGTTGCGCGTGACGTTTGTCGCCAATGTCGGCTTACGTCCATCGCGGGACGAAATGATCCGCAACGTAATGGTGCCTCAGGGCGCCGACGCGGCGGACGACTGGATCGTCGAGCAGGCGACGAGCGGCGATATCGTGGTGACATCGGACATTCCGCTCGCGGGCAGGGCGCTGGATAAGGGCGCAGTCGTCCTTGGTCCGACGGGGCGGCCGTTCACGAGAGACTCGATCGGCATGGCGCTCGCCATGCGCGAGTTGAACCAGCATTTGCGCGAGACTGGCGAAAGCCGGGGCATCAATGCCGGGTACACGCCCAAGGATCGGCAGGCCTTTTTGCAGGCGCTGGACGAGGCCGTGGCGCGGGCAACAAAAAAGGCCCCGTGAGGGGCCTTTCGCATTCGATACAACTTGCGAGGAGCTTAGAGCGCCTGGAGGTTGGTCGCCGACTGCTTGCCGTCGCGACCGGTCTCGAGCTCATACGTCACCTTCTGGCCTTCGCGCAGGGTGGACATGCCAGCCCGCTCGACAGCGGAGATGTGGACGAACGCGTCCTTACCGCCGCCGGTCGGCTCGATAAAGCCAAAGCCCTTGGTGGTGTTGAAGAATTTCACAGTGCCTTCGACCATTTGATGATCCTTTGAGATGGCGAGTTCCAGCCTGCAACATGCTGACTGGCGACGTTCACATTTCTCAGGAGATCAATGGGCCGGCAAACCGGACCGTCAAAAGCGCGAGACGAGAGCGAAGCGTATGCGCACCACATGCGCCTTTAAGCGACCAATTACAAGGTTGCGCTATCGCGTAAGGTCGGCCTCGGGCACGACCCGCTCGAAATTCTCATTGTCGCTGCGCACCCGATAGAGCAACGCTCCACGCCCCTCATAGGGCAACAGGGCAACGACTTTACAGGCCGCAGCCACGCGCGCCATGGACTGACCGCCATTGGCCATTCGCAGCTTGTCGCCGACATGATAGCGGTGCATCGGTTGTGCCAGCACCTTGCGTGGAGGGCGCGCGATCAGTGGCGGGAGCGATACTTCGCCGTCGTCGGCGTCGACCGTCGGCGATGGGCGCTTCCGGCCACCGCCACGTTTGGTGGGCGTGACGGCGATGGTCTTGAGAGGGGGCAACAGCGAAGTCCTTGCTGGCGTTCCCGGGCACGTCAAAAGCCGGCCGGGTCGAACGCGCGGGACGTACCGCGTTATCGAACCTAGCACGTAAAGCTGCGCAGCAGGGGATTTGTTTGCCCGGACCCTAGAGTTTGCCGAAGGTAACGCCCTTCCAGCCCCAGCCGGACTTCGTCACAACCTCTTGTAGCGGCTCTTTTATTTCCTTCGTCGCGAAACGGTACTCGTAGATGACGCCCGGAGAGAAATCCTCGCGGAACCCCATAGCAGCGCCAAAGCTGATCTCGGTTTTCTGGCCGCGGAACGCCGAGGCGGCCAGCGACAGGCCCGGAACGCCGGCCCGCCATTCGACGGTCCACTCCTGGTCTACGGAGCGCATTTCGCCCGCCGCCTCATCGAATTTCATCAGCACTTTGAATGCCTTGGTCAGCGATGCCTTGGCAAAGATCTCGTACCAGCGGGCGTCGACGATCCGCCATTCTGCGACGAGATCGCAATTTTCCGCTGCACCATCGCGGACCTGCCAGGGCGCGCTGTCGCGGTTGAGCGCCAACAACGCAGTGCGGAGATCTGCCGCTGGGCGTTTGGCGACACCGCCCACAGCGGGCTTGCTGCCGGTGAAGACGTCGAACAATCCCATCGTCGTGCCCTATTTCTTCGCTGCGATGTTGACCAGCCAGCCGATGCCGAACTTGTCGGTGAGCATGCCGAAGCTGTCGCCCCACGGCGCCTTTTCCAGCGGCTGCATGACATTGGCCCCGGCGCTGAGCTTGCTCCAATAGCCGTTGAGCGCGGCGTCCTCGTCACCCGATAGTGAGATGGTGATGTTTGTGCCGGGCCTGTGCTCCATATGGGCGGGGGTGTCCGATCCCATCAGCATGAAGCCGGTAGGCGTTTCGAGCTGGCCATGCATGATGAGCGAAGCGTCGGCCGGCCCGCTCGACATGCCTCCCTCGCTGAAGGTCGACAGGACGAGCTCGCCGCCGAACACGGTCTGATAGAAGGCCATCGCCTCGCGGGCATTGTCCTTGAAGTGGATGTAGGGGTTGAGATTGGCGGTCATCGGGATCTCCTCAAGGCTTTCAGATGCGGCACTCTAGCGCCGCATCGTGACGTAGGACAGGCGGCTCATGCGGGCTGGAGAGTGCCGGTTTCCGCAGGCTTCGATGGAGGCGGGAAAGCCAGCGCCATGCCGGCAGCGGCAAGGCCGACGGCGGCTGAGGCGATGTAGAGCCAATGGTAGGTGCCGTAGGTATCGTAGAGCCAGCCGCCGCCCACCGGACCGAACGCCATGCCGATGCTCGAGGTCATGGTCGTTGCGCCAAGCACGGTGCCCATCACCTTCTGACTGAAATACTCGCGCGCCAGGACCGAATAGAGCGGCATGACGCCGCCATAGACGAGGCCGAGGACCACGGCGAGAACGTAGAAGTGCGGCAGCTGCGAAACGTAGATGTAGGAGTAGATGCCGACTGCCTGCAGGGCGAGGCCGCCGACGATGACTTTGCGCACACCGATCCGATCGGCCAGCATGCCGAAGAAGATGCGGCCGAACAGCCCGGCAATGCCCTCGACACTGTAGATGCTGGTCGCGGCGAGCGCCGAGGCGCCGCAGAGCATCGCATAGCTCACAGTGTGGAAGATCGGGCCGGAATGGGCGGCGCAGCAGAGGAAGAACGTCGCCGCGAGGACGATGAACTGCGGTGTCTTGAGGGCGCTGAACGCGGTTGACCGTGAGGGCGCCGAAGCCGTAGCGCTCGGCGTGGCTGGCGCTGGCGCGTCATCGGTCGCGGGCGCACTGCGGATGAGCAGCGAGGCAGGCAACAGCAGCAACGTAGCCGCGATCGCGATCATGAACATCGCGCTGCGCCAGCCATAGTTCTGGATCAGGATCGTCGCGATTGGCGTCACGATCATCGGCGCGACGCCACCGCCGAGCGACACAAGCGAGATCGCGAGGCTGCGGTTCTTATCGAACCAGCCAAGCGTTGTCGAAATCAGCGGGGCGAAGAAGGCGCCGCCCGATGCACCCACGAACCCGCCATAAGCGATCTGGAACATCAGCAGATCGGTGGTCCGGCTGGCGACGAACAGCCCGACGCCGAGGAGGATTGAGGCGATGAGCACGACGGGACGGGCGCCGATCCGGTCCGTCAATATGCCCCAGCCAAAGCCGGCGAAGCCCATGACGATGAACCCGATGGTCATGGCGCCGGAAATGCCGGCGCGGCTCCAGCCGGTCTCGTCGGCGATGGGTTGCAGATAGACGGGAAGCGCGAACAGCGCCCCCATCGCGACGCAGGTAATCACCGCGCCCGCGGCAACCACAACCCAACCGTAATGCCTGTCCATGCTCGATCCTCCAATTGCAGTGTGACTCGTTGACGAATGGCGGGCCAGGGATTCGACATCGATGCCGCCGATTTTGGAGCGAGCGGACGCTCCCGACAGCCTGACGGCTTCGGGGTCTAGTTTGC
>JBDSHC010000030.1:0-8239 GCA_039918675.1 Devosia sp. | reverse complement strand
TGCCGAGCGAGGTCTTGCCGACGCCCGGAGGGCCGACGAGACAGAGGATGGGGCCCTTGAGCTTCCCGGTGCGCGCCTGCACAGCCAGATACTCGACGATCCGCTCCTTGACCTTCTCGAGGCCGTAATGATCGGCGTCCAGCACTTCCTGGGCGTAGGTGAGGTCGCGCTTGACCTTGGATTTCTTGCCCCATGGGAGCGACAGCAGCCAGTCGAGATAATTGCGAACTACCGTCGCTTCGGCGGACATCGGCGACATCGTCTTGAGCTTCTTGAGCTCTGCGTCGGCCTTGGTGCGCGCTTCCTTGGTGAGCTTGGTCTTCTTGATGCGCTCTTCGAGCTCGGTGAGCTCGTTGGAGCCCTCCTCGCCGTCGCCCAGCTCGCGCTGGATCGCCTTCATCTGCTCGTTCAGATAATACTCGCGCTGCGTCTTCTCCATTTGCCGCTTCACCCGCGAACGGATGCGCTTCTCGACCTGGAGAACGCCGATCTCGCCTTCCATCAGGCCGAGAATCTTCTGCAGCCGCTCGCCAACCGAAACGGTCGACAGCAGATCTTCCTTCTCGGTGATCTTGATGACGAGATGGCTCGCGATCGTGTCGGCCAGCTTCGACGCATTCTCGATCTGGTTGACCGCGTTGACGACCTCAGCGGAGATCTTCTTGTTGAGTTTGACGTAGTTCTCGAACTCGGTCTGCGCCGAACGGGCCAGCGCTTCGATCTCGACCACGTCGCCATCCGGCTCCAGCAGCGGGCTCGCCTCGGCCTCGAAATAATCCTCGGTCTGGAGGTAGCGGTCGATGGTCGCGCGATGGAGGCCCTCGACCAGCACCTTCACGGTGCCGTCGGGCAGCTTCAGCAACTGGAGGACCGAGGCAATCGTGCCGGTGGCGAAGATATCGCCCGGCGCCGGATCGTCGTCCTGCGCATTCTTCTGGGTGACGACGAGAATGTGCTTGTCATCGCGCATGACCTCTTCAAGCGCCTTCACGGATTTCTCGCGGCCGACAAACAGCGGCACGATCATCCCTGGGAAAACCACGATGTCTCTTAGCGGCAGGACGGGATAGACCCGGTCCCGATCGAATTCGGCGCCGTGCGAGGGGACGTCCGACATGATTTATCCTTTCAGGGGCACGCGGGAGGATGGAAGAAAGTACGTGCCCAAACAGCAATCAGTTTGACGCCTGCAGAGTGGCCGTCCGCCTGATTCTGCTTATTAAATAGGGTCTCATAGCGGCAGGACAAGTCAACCTATGGAGGCTTTTTCCAGCGCCGGTGAGGCATGTGCGCCGCGCATTGCGGCATCGGGTTTGCAGGCGCGGCAGCAATAATATGCTCCGAGCCGCCCCGAATATTCCCTTTGTCTCTAAATGTACCTTCCGAACTGCTTTCTTGCCAGGTTCATATGAAGGCAATAACCTCCCACCATTGCTTTAAAAACGGAGGGCATGATGGCCCGGATATTTAAGGTCGACACGGTTTCAATCACCATTCAGAAGACGAATCCCCCAACCCTGCTTGTGACGGCCACGGGCCGAGCAGCAACGCCGGGGTGGAAACACCTCGATCTGGTGCCGCTCGAGACCACATTGTCGCCCGACGGCATCCTCGATCTCGAATTCGTCGGCGATCCGCCTACCGGCATCGTGCCGCAAGTGATCACCGCGGTGACGGCCGACTACATGACCACCGCCGATGTCGAAAAGATCGTTGGCGTCCAAATTCACGCCCGCACCAACACGCAGTCGGCGCTGCGTTCAATCTCGCTGCCCAACCTCATGGACAAGACCCAGTTCGCGCCGGCAAGGGCTATGTTCAACCGCGGCAACGAACGGCAGCCAACCCTGACGGAAGGCGAGACAATCCACTTTGGCGAAACCGACCCCTACGAGTTCCCAGAAAAGATCCTCAGCATGGGCGAGCAAACCGCCGATGGCAGCAATCCCGACGAATCCGACGTCCTGATGAACGCGGCGCCGCTGACCATCGTCTATGCCGGACCTTTCGGCGTCCGCCGCCGCTGATGGGGTCGCTCCTTGTCGCCGGTGGCGCGCGGGACCCAAATCTCGGCTGGCTGGCAGAAACCGCGCGGCGATTGGGCGTCGATTGCCGCGCGCTCCTCATCGACGATGCGCATCTGGCGCGCTTCGCCTGGACAATCGGCGAAGCCGCCACGCTGGACGGCATTGCGCTCGATTGCAGCGCGGCCTTCATCCGCCACGACGTCTTTCTGGGCGGCACCGCGAACCGGACGCCGGAGGCAGCAAGGGTCGCGAGTTCCTGGTACGCCGCGGTCACCGGCTTCTGCGTCGCCAGCGACATGTTCCTGTTCAACCGCGATATCAGCCTGCGGACAGGCAACAAGCTGGCGATGCTACGGCTGGCCGCCGAGAGTGGGCTAAGCGTGCCACGGACGCTGGTGACCAACTCTCTTGCCGAGGTATCGGCCTTCGGCGAAGCTGGCCCGACCATTGCCAAACCGGTGATGGGCGGCTCGCACGCGATGGAGCTTGGAGAGGCCGTCGCGATGGCCGTATGGGAAGCCGACACCGCGCCAAGCCCGGCTATCATCCAGCCAAAGCTCGACTATCCGGAACGGCGGATTTACCGCATCGGCTCGCAGTTCTTCGCCTTCGACATCGCCGCGAAGACGCTCGACTCCCGTCTCGATCGCAGCCTCGGCCTCGCGGCGATCCCACTCGCCATCCTGGGCGACAGTGTCGTCGATGGCCTGAAGCGGCTGACCGATACGGTGCGCTGCGATTTTTGCGCGATCGACATGAAGACCGACCCGGCAACCGGCAGCCTCGTCTTCCTCGAGCTGAACAACAGCCCGATGTTCATGGGTTACGACCGGCCGACCGGTGGGGCCATGGCCGAAGCCATGGTCCACTATTTGATGGCCGGACGCACCGAACGCTAAGCTGCGGGCGGCTTCGGCGGCAGCTGCTGGCCGGGCGTGCTGGTCGAGATTTTCATCTCGTCCTCGGTCATGTCGGCCGGCACGTCTGCGAACAGCGGCGTCGAGAGATAACGCTCGCCGGTGTCGGGCAGCATGCAAAGGATGTTGGAGCCGGGCGCGGCTTTCTCGGCGATTTTGAGTGCAGCGGCGAAAGTGCCGCCCGAGCTGATGCCGACGAAAATGCCTTCCTTCTGCGCCAGCTGCTGGCTCATCTTGATGCCATCCGGGCCGGGGATCAGCACGATCTCGTCGATCAGCTTGCCATCAACCGCATCGCCGAGAATCTTCGGAATGAAGTCCGGACTCCAGCCCTGGAACGGATGCGGTTTCCACGCGGTATGACGCGATGCCGGAGATCCGTCGTCGCGGCGCGCCTGAGCTTCGTGCGAGGTCAGCATCGGCGCCGTTTCGGGCTCTGCGACGATGATTTTGGTCTTGGGGCTCTTCTCGCGCAGGACGCCGGCGACTCCCTTGAGCGTGCCGCCGGTGCCGAAGCCGGTCACCCAATAATCGAGTCCGATATCGGCGAAGTCGCGGAGGATCTCCTGCGCCGTGGTCTTGGCGTGATAGGCCGGATTGGCATCATTCTCGAACTGGCGGCTCATGAACCAGCCATTGGCGGCGGCGAGCTCGCGCGTCTTGTCGATCATGCCGGTGGCGCCGAGCGGCGCGGGGGTCAGCACGACCTTGGCGCCGAGGAACCGCATCAGCTTGCGCCGCTCGACCGAAAAGCTCTCTGCCATGGTGACGACCAGCGGATAGCCCTTGGCAGCGCAGACCATGGCGAGACCGATGCCGGTATTGCCCGAGGTCGCTTCGACCACGGTCTGGCCAGGCTTCAGCGAGCCATCCTGCTCGGCCGCCTCGATGACACCGAGCGCCAGCCTGTCCTTGACCGACCCGAGCGGATTGAACGCCTCGACCGTGACGTAGAGATTGACGCCCTTGGGGCCGAGCTTGTTGATCCGCACAACCGGGGTATTGCCCACAGTGCCGAGGATTGAATCGTATTTCATCGCGTGTTCTCCGCCGCTTGACGCTGGGCGGCGAACCTAGCGCGCCGGGAGCGCTTTGGCGAGGAAGCTCAGCGCCGTGGCGTTGCAGCGCGCGGCACAATCGGCGCGCTTTGCCGGCCACGCCCGACGCCGCGTCGGCCGGCTATTGTGACAAGCCGACGGAATGTCGGACACTCAAGATGACTCGGTGCCGGACAATCGGCGACGTGCCGCAATGTGTCGCGCAGCGACTTCAGCTCGCGAATCTGCTGATCGAGATCGTCCGCCTTCTGGTGCAGCGTAAGCCGCGGCAGGTTTGGCACGCCATCGCGGCCGAACATCTCGGCGATCTCGTCGAGCGAGAAGCCGGCCGATTTGCCCATGCCAATCAGTTTGAGCTGCAACACCGCCTCGGTTGAAAATTGTCGGCGCAAGCCATGGCGCGAGACAGAGGCGATGAGGCCGATCTCTTCGTAATAGCGCAGCGTCGACGGACTCACGCCGGTGCGCGCCGCGACCTCCCCGATATCGAGCAACTTCATCCTTGACCTCAAGTTGGCTTGAAGTTGCATGGTGCCGCCTCAATGCATTTCAAGCAAGAGGCAACCTAATGGCACAGGCGGGATCAATCACCGCGGGCGGGACAAACCGAGGCATCATGGCGAGTTTGGCGCTCTCGATGATGCTTGGATCGCTCGGAACCAGCATTGCCAACATCGCCCTGCCGACATTGGTCGAGATGTTTTCGGCACCGTTTCGCGATGTCCAATGGGTGGTGATTGCCTACCTCGCGGCGCTGACGGTCTCGGTGGTCATCGCTGGCAGGCTTGGCGACGTCTATGGATTGAGGCGCATGCTGCTTGCCGGGTTGGGGCTGTTTTCGGTGGCGTCGCTGGTCTGTGGTGTGGCGCCCGACCTTCGGCTGCTGATCGCAGCCAGAGCCGCTCAGGGTATCGGCGCGGCATTCCTCATGACTCTAACCATCGCGCTCATGCGGCAGATATCGAGCAAAGAGCGCACCGGCCGAGCGATGGGATTGCTTGGCACCGTATCGGCGGTCGGCACGGCCCTGGGGCCTTCGCTGGGCGGTCTGCTGCTGAGTTCGTTTGGGTGGCGGAGCATCTTCCTGATCCAGGTGCCGCTGGCGGTCTTGGCCCTGGCCTTCGCGTTCGCCTATGTGCCCCGCCACGTGCCCCACAGGGATGCAAAGCCGGCCGCCTTCTGGACAAGACCCAGCACCGGCTTCGCTCGCAGCCTGCTCATCAACTTGCTGGTCGCCACCGTCATGATGACGACGCTCGTGGTTGGACCTTTCTATCTCGGCCTTGGCCTCGGCCTTCGGGAGGCGCTGATCGGTCTCATAATGTCTGTCGGCCCGGTGATCTCGATTGCCAGCGGCGTCCCATCTGGAAGGGCGGTCGATGCGATGGGCGCCGGACCGGTTCTGCGGATCGCCCTACTCCTGCTTGCAGCCGGGGTGTTCCTGCTGGCGCTCCTGCCACAGCTTTTGGGCGCCGCCGGCTATGTCGCCGCGATTTTCGTGCTGACGCCGGGCTACCAGTTGTTTCAAGCCGCAAACAACACCGCGGTCATGGCAAATACCCCCAAGGAGGGGCGTGGAATGGCGTCGGGCCTGCTCAGCCTGTCGCGCAACATTGGCCTGGTCCTCGGCGCCTCCGCGATGGGTGCCGTGTTTGCCGCCGGCGTCGGGAGCAGCGACCTCGGGAGCGCAACGCCCCTCGCCATCGCAGGTGGAGCGCGGCTGACGTTCATGCTCGCGGCCGCTTTGATGCTGACGGCGCTGTGGGCGAGTTGGGGAACAAACAAAAACGCCGGGGCATGACCCCGGCGTTCGCTTGAATCAGAAGGCTGCCGCGCCTTACGCGCTGGCGGCCGGCACTTCTTCCTTTTTCCGCTCGGAATAGATGTAGAGCGGGCGGGCGTCCTTGTTGTTGACGACATCTTCCGAGATCACGACCTCTTCCACGCCTTCGAGCGAGGGTAGATCGAACATCGTGTCGAGCAGGATGCCTTCCATGATCGAGCGGAGGCCACGGGCGCCGGTCTTGCGGGTGATCGCGTGCTTGGCGATCGCCTTGAGGGCGTCTTCGTGGAAAGTAAGCTCGGTGTCTTCCATGGCGAACAGCCGCTGATACTGGCGGACCAGCGCGTTCTTGGGTTCGGTCAAGATCTGGATGAGCGCAGGCTCGTCGAGGTCTTCGAGGGTCGCGATGACCGGCAGGCGGCCGATGAATTCGGGGATGAGGCCGAACTTCACCAGATCTTCCGGCGCGACGTCCTTCAGCAGATCGCCAACGCGGCGATCCTGCGGGTCCTTCACCACGGCCGAGAAGCCGATGCCCGAACCTTCGGAACGGGCCGCGATGATCTTTTCGAGGCCGGCAAACGCGCCACCGCAGATGAACAGGATGTTCGTGGTGTCGACCTGCAGGAACTCCTGCTGCGGATGCTTGCGGCCGCCCTGCGGGGGCACGGAGGCAACGGTGCCTTCCATGATCTTGAGCAGGGCCTGCTGCACGCCCTCGCCCGACACGTCGCGGGTGATCGACGGGTTGTCCGACTTGCGGCTGATCTTGTCGACTTCGTCGATGTAGACGATGCCGCGCTGGGCCTTCTCGACATTGTAGTCGGCAGCCTGGAGCAGCTTGAGGATGATGTTTTCGACGTCCTCGCCGACATAGCCGGCCTCGGTAAGCGTCGTGGCATCGGCCATCGTGAACGGCACATCGAGGATGCGGGCCAGCGTCTGCGCGAGCAGCGTTTTGCCTGTACCCGTCGGGCCGACGAGCAGGATGTTCGACTTCGACAGCTCGACGTCCTGATTCTTGGTGGCGTGCTGCAGCCGCTTGTAGTGGTTGTGCACGGCGACCGACAGATTGCGCTTGGCGCGCCGCTGGCCGATTACGTAATCGTCGAGGACTTTGTAGATTTCCTGAGGCGTCGGAACGCCTTCAGTGGACTTCACCATCGAGGTTTTGTTTTCCTCGCGGATGATGTCCATGCAGAGTTCGACGCATTCATCGCAGATGAACACAGTCGGACCAGCGATCAATTTGCGCACTTCATGCTGTGATTTGCCGCAGAACGAGCAATACAGCGTGTTCTTGCTTTCGCCGGTGGAAGCTTCTTTGGACATCCGTCACTCCTCGAGGGCCCTGCCCTCGCTACCGCGCTCGACACCAAACTAACGCGCGAGACTTAAAGAATATGTTGCCGGACCGAGCTTAGCGAGCGGTCCGGCGGGTCACAATGACAGGAGTGTCACACTCCCGTATCCGTTGCTGGCAACCTTAACGTCGCCAATTTTACTTAGCTTCCTCGGGGGCGGCACGCTTTTCGAAGATCTGGTCGATGATTCCGAAATCCTTGGCCTCTTCAGGCGACAGGAAACGGTCGCGCTCGAGGGCGTTGTGGACGGTATCGTAGTCCTTGCCCGTATGCTTGACGTAGATCTCATTGAGCCGGCGCTTCAGTTTCTCGGTGAACTGGGCGTGGATCAGGATATCGGTCGCCTGGCCCTGATAGCCACCGGACGGCTGGTGGACCATGATCGAGGAGTTCGGCAGCGAGCCGCGCATCCCGTTGGCACCACCGGCGAGGAGCAGCGAGCCCATCGAGGCGGCCTGGCCGATACACAGCGTTGCGACCGGCGGGCGCACGAACTGCATCGTGTCGTAGATGCCGAGGCCCGACGTCACCACGCCGCCCGGGCTGTTGATGTACATATTGATCTCTTTCTTCGGGTTCTCGGACTCGAGGAAGAGAAGCTGGGCGACGATCAGCGAGGCCATGCCGTCTTCGACCTGGCCGGTCACGAAGATGATGCGCTCCTTGAGGAGGCGCGAATAGATATCGAAGGCCCTTTCGCCGCGGTTGGTCTGTTCGACCACGGTGGGCACCAGATAATTGTAGAAGGTATCGACTGGATCTCTCATGCGAGTTGCCCCTGGGGTGAAATTCTTGCGAATCGCCGAAGCGACAAGCGGAGGTGAGACGAGACCGCGTTAAGGCGCGGTAAAGGCAGAGATAGGCGGGACTGTGGCAGGGTTCAATGCGGGCACAGCATCGTGCCTAATGACAGCGAGGCCCCGCTTGACTGTGATTGCCCGCTCAGGACAATAGCGAGGGGCATTGAAGAGGGCTTACCCATGAAATTCACAACCATCGCTGCAGCCGCCGCGCTGGCGCTTGGAATGGCCACACCGGCTTTCGCCGCCGACACCGTGACCGCCAAGGACCCGCAAGGCGTGGTCGCTGC
>JBDSHC010000029.1:0-11909 GCA_039918675.1 Devosia sp. | reverse complement strand
ATCCGCCGTAGCGGCCAAGCCCCAGATCGGCCGTCTCGATCTCCGGATTCCCTCCCGAGATCAGATCGGACAACACGCGCCCCGAGCCCGCGGCCATTGTCCAGCCCAATGTACCATGTCCCGTGCTGAGATAGAAATTGTCGAATTTCGTCTTACCGATGACCGGCGTTCCGTCTGGGGTCATGGGTCTGAGGCCACACCAGAATGTCGCTTTACTGAGGTCACCGGCGCGCGGGAACAGGTCGCGTAGCGAGCGGTCGAGCGGGCCGCGGCGGTGCGGTCGCAGGGTCATGTCCCAGCCGGCGATCTCGGCCGTGCCGCCGACGCGGATGCGATCGTCGAAGCGGGTGGTGGCGACCTTGTAGGTCTCGTCCATTACGGTCGAGACCGGCGCCACCGAGGCGTCGGTGATTGGCACGGTGAGCGAATAGCCCTTGATGGGATAGACCGGCAGACGGATGCCGAGCGGCGCGACCAGCAGAGGGGTATAGCTGCCCATTGCGCCGACATAGACGTCCGCCGTCATCGCGCCAAGGCTCGTGAGCACCCCGGTCACCCGGCCACCCTCTGTCTGAACGCCGTCGATCTGCGTGCCGAACTGGAAGCTGACACCCGCCTCGGTGGCGAGTTTCGCAATCGCCTCGGTGAACATCTTGCAGTCCCCCGTATCGTCGTCGGGCAGCCGCAGCGCGCCAACGAAGGGCACCGTCGCGGTTGCCAGTCCTGGCTCTGCGGCAATGCAGGCCTTGGGGTCGAGCACTTCATATGGAACGCCATATTGTTTCAGCACCTCCACATCACCATGGATGTGGTCGAGCTGCTGCTGCGTCCGGAACAGTTGCAGCGTCCCCTGCTCCCGTCCGTCGAAGGCGAGGCCGGGCAGCTTGCGCAGCTCCGCCATGGCGCCGTTGGAGTATTCAGCGAGCCGCACCATGCGCGATTTGTTGATCGCATAGGCGCGCTCCGTGCAGTTGGCGAGAAGCCGCAGCCCCCAGATCCACATGCGCGGATCGAGCATCGGCCGGATGACCAGCGGGCCATCTTTCATCAGCAGCCATTTGATGGCTTTGGCGGGAATGCCCGGCCCGGCCCAGGGGGACGCGTAACCGTAGGACAGCTCGCCCGCATTGCCGAAACTGGTCTCGAGCGCCGGCCCCGGCTGGCGATCGATCACCGTGACCTCGTGCCCGGCCTTGGCGAGGTAATACGCCGAGGTCGTGCCGATCACACCGGCACCGAGGATGAGGATCTTCATGCAATGAGATTGTGGGTTTTTGACCAAATGGTCAATTGCCATTCCGCGGTCAGGTCTGGTCGTCTCCAGCCCAGCGGCGATAGTCCTGCTCGGCCATTTCGATCGATTTGCCGTTGATCAGGCGGCTCGTCAGCGCCAGGGCAATCGAGCGGGTGCGGCTGTTGTAGAGCGCGGTGTGACCATTGACGGTCGGAGCGTCGACGAGGCCGAGTTTGGCATAGAGCTGCTGCAGCCGGCCCTGCACACTCCGCAGCGAGATGTTGCGGCGCAAGGCAATGGCCTGATCAGTCAGCCCGATCGCGATATCGAGCAGCACCTCATACTCGGCTTCGGACAGTCCATCGGAGCGATTGTTGTTGCGCTGCTGCACGCCGCGGATTTCGCGGTCGATGATGTTCTGGCCCTCGACGAAAACGCATTGCATCGAGCGGCCCAGCCGCTCTTTCGACGAGGTCTTGAGCAGATAGCCATAGGTCGCCGAGGGCGGAACGATCTTCGTGATGCCGCGGACATAGGCTTCGTCGGCATAGTTGGACCAGAAGAGGATGGGCATCGTCGGCTGCTCGGCCCAGATTGCGCGCGCCGCCTGTACGCCGGTCTTGCGCGGCATCTGTAGATCCATCACCACGCCACGCAGAGTGTGAGCCTGCGCCAGCCGCACCGCCTCGTCGCCATCGGTTGCTTCGACGATTTCGGTGCAGTCGAGATCGGACAGGCCGATCACTTCGCGGAGGAATGTGCGGTGCAAAGCGTCGTCTTCGACGATGAGATAGGTGCTCAACTGGCTTGCCTTTCCATGCGCGTCTCCGCCTCCGGCAGAAGAATCTCGAGCCGGGTTCCACGGCCATCGACGCCGGCCTTGGTGACCAGATCGGCGCGGATCAGCGAGGCCCGCGTCCGGATGTTGCCGAGCCCTCCCGTCCGCCGGCCCGATGCCGGCGGCAGACCCAGCCCATCGTCCTCGATGACGATGAGCCCGCGGCCTTGGCGCGCCGACAATTTGACGGAGATCTGCGTGGCATTGGCGTGTCGCACGCTGTTATTGATGGCTTCCTGCACGATGCGGTAGAGGGCGACGAGGGTATTGGGCGCCAGCTCTTCGAGCCCGGTATTGCCCTCGTCGCGCAGCTCGAATTGAATCGGCGATGGCGCCGAGCCGACGCTGCGCTCCAGCAGCGCCTCGACGGCCTGCCCGAAGCCGAAGAACTGCAACACCGATGGCTTGGCGTTGTCGATGAGAATGCGCAGCTCACGGATGCAATGCTCGATGTCCTCGCGCAGCGGCTCGAGTTCGGCACCCTGCAGCGTGTCGCGTCCGGTCAGCCGCTTGAGACCCCGCAGGATGCGCGACAGATCGGCCAGCGTCTGGTCGTGCAAATCCATGCCGATTGCCTGGCGCGCGCTTTCGAGTTCTTCGGTCAGGTGCAAGGCACCGATGCGCAGGCCCTCGGTGCGCGCCTCGGTCTCCACTTGCTGCAGTTCGCTGTGCTTGACCAGTTCGCTCTGGTGCAGCGCAAAGAAATAGGGCGCAAGGATATCGGCCACGATCCGCGCCTGCGCGATGTCGTCGGGCCGGTAGGTGCCGATCTCCTGGGTCGAGAATGATAGCGCACCGATCACCTTGCCCTCGACCTTGAGCGGGACGTGCAGCCTGCTGCGCAAGCCGGCGGCGAAAATGGCGTGCGAGAACGCACCTTCGAAATGGAAGCGGGAGTCGATCTGCGCATCCTCGGTGAGGATGTTATCGACTTGGCCGCGGAACAGGTCGCGGATGGGGCTGACCGCCACCGGCTTGGTCGCCGTAGTCGACGCGTCCCATTCGGTGTGGAGCCCCGTCTCATAGGCCGACACCATCTGCTTGTCGGCGCTCATGATCGCCACGTCTAGATGATCGTGCGGCAGCAGGATCTTGATCTCGGCGGAGACCGCGTGGATGACCGCGCGGAAATCGAGCTGCCCGGCGATGGCATGCAGGATCGAGAGGATCTGCGCCATGTCCATGGTTTTGTGAACTCGCCCCATTGATCAGTCCCCTCCGCTTACCCCCAGCTTGCCGCGCAGAAATAGCGCAAAAACGCCGGTGATGTTGCGGGAAACCGCAAAATTGATTCGCGTTCAGCCGTTTTGGCCCCTGCGCGATCATGAAACGGTGACCCCGCTGCAAGAACCAAAATGGTCGGCAGCGGGGGAAACAATGGCTCTCGTCGAAATCACAGTTCTCGACAAGCGGATGCGCATGCTCGCTCTGGCGTCGGTCCATCTGGAGCGGCTGGACAGCAGCTCGATCTGGGCTGAAGGCCCGGTCTATTTCCCCGCCGGCGACTATCTGCTCTGGTCCGACATCCCGAACAATCGGCTTATGCAATGGGTGCCCGAGCTCGGGACGCGAGTGTTTTCGCACCAGGCCAATAACAGCAATGGTAACACGTGCGACCCAATGGGCCGCCGCATCAGCTGCGAGCATCTGACGCGCTCGGTCGTCCGCTTCGAGGCCGATGGCTCGCGCTCGGTGCTGGCCTCGAGCCATGCGGGCAAGCCGCTCAATTCGCCCAACGACGTTGTGGTCACCGGCGATGGCGCGGTGTGGTTCACCGACCCGTCCTACGGCATCATGAGCGACCATGAGGGGCGCCGCGCCGACGTTGAGCAGGATGGCTGCTTCGTCTATCGCATCGATCCGGCGACTGGCGATGTGCAGGCCAAGGTGCGCTCGATGCTGAAGCCCAATGGGCTAGCCTTCTCGCCGGATGAAACAGTCCTTTACGTCGCCGACAGTTCGTACTCGCACGACGATGCGGGCTTCCACCACGTGAAGGCCTTCGACGTCGGTCCCGGCGGATCGCTGCATAATGAGCGGGTCTTCGCGACGATCAACGAGGGCGTGCCGGATGGTCTTCGCATCGACGAATTCGGCAATGCCTGGATCAGTTCGGCGCGCGGGGTCGAGGTGTTCGCGCCGGATGGAACGCCGCTCGGCATCATCCATGTCCCCGAGACGGTTTCCAACCTCACCTTCGGCGGACCCAAGAACAACCGGCTGTTCATCACGGCCACCACGTCTTTGTACAGCGTCTTTACAGCCGTCCGCGGAGCACAGCGCCCCGCGGCCAAATAACGTCACGTAATCCCAGGGAGGGAACGACTATGACTGAAGACAACAAGCTGCCGGCGACCGATCGCCGCGACTTCCTCAAGACGATCATGCTCGGCTCGGCCGCTCTCGGCGGTGCTGCAACAGGCCTGATGGGCAAGATCAACGTCGCCACCGGCGATATCGGCGTGTCGCAGGCGCGCGCCGCCGATGCCCGCGTCAAGATGGCCTTCGTGCAGTTCGCCCCGCACACCGTTTCGACAGCGTGGTCGGCCGGCATCGCCGAAGTGCTCGCCACCCAGCAGATCGTCGACTACCAGGCCCTCGACGGCCAGGGAAAGCTGGAAGTGCAGGTCAGCCTGATGGATCAGCTGATCAGCGATGGTACGCAGGTGATCTTCCTGCAGCCGGTCGACAGCGTCGGCGTGGCGCCCTCGATCGCCAAGGCGAAGCGCGCCGGCATTTCGGTCATCACGCTCAATATCGATGCGACCGAGCCGCATGCGGCCCACGTCGAAATGAACCACTACTTCGGCGCCATGGACATCGCCAAGGCGATGGGCGATGCGATGGGCGGCAAGGGCGAGGTCGCGATCCTCAATGCTCCTCCGGGCATCATCATTCGCGACCAGCGGACCAACGGCTTCGTCGATGGTCTCAAGATGCACCATCCCGACATCAAGGTCGTGGCCGATCAGGTCGCCGACTGGGATCGCAAGAAGGCACAGGACGTGCTCACCACCATTCTCGCGGCTAACCCGAACCTCGGCGGCGTCTATGGCGTGAACGATTCCATGGCCATGGGCGCGATGGACGTTGCCAAGGAGAAGGGCCTCAAGCTGGTGATCTTCGGCAATGACGGTGAGAAGGCCGCACTCGAAGCCATCGAAGCCGGCGACATGACGGGCACGCAGTATACCGACGTGTTCCAGCAGGGCCGCCTGGCCGCCGCCGTGGCGACGGTCATTGCCACCGGCATGGTGCCGGCGGGCGCCTTCGGCGCTCAGGGTCATTTGCTGATGCCCTATGTGATCGCGACCAAGGATACCGTGGGCTCGATCCAGCCGTCGCAGCGCTGGTAAGTCTCCACCAGAGCTGAGGGCCGTGGCATAGTGTGCCACGGCCTATTCATTCCCGGACGCAAAGCCACGCAATGAACATCCGTCCCGCCACCTTCGCGCTCATTGTGTTCTTCGCCGCGATCCTGGCGTTCTTTTGCATCTTTGCGCCGCGCTTCGCGACCCCCAGCACGTTCGAGAATCTGATGGCGGGGTTCTCCTTTGTCGCTATCCTCGCGATAGGGCAGTCCTTCCCGATCCTCACCCGCGGCATCGATCTGTCGATCGGCGCTATCGTCGCCGTCGTCGGCATGGTGACGTTCGATCTGTCACTGATCTTCCATCTTCCCGGCTACATCATTCTGCCGATAGCACTTCTGGTCGGTACGCTGGCCGGTGCGATCAACGGCCTGCTGATCGTCTATCTACGGCTGCAGCCCTTCATTGCGACGCTTGCAACGCTCGCGACCTATCGCGGCCTCGTCTACGCGATCTCGGGGCGGCAATTGGTGCCGGGGCTGTCGACCACGCCGATCTCCGACAAATGGATCACCGGACTCGAGAACTATTACGATGTCGGTGGCTGGCTGGGGCTCAGCAAGCTGATCGGCATGCCGTGGTTCCCGCTGTCGTTTTTCGTCATGCTCGGGCTCTTCGCGCTGTTCCAAATCATCCTGCTCGGCACACGCTTCGGGCGCGACGTCCACACGGTGGGCGGCAATTTTGAGGCGGCGCGCCTTGCGGGCATCAATACCGGCCGCATCATTATCGCTGCCTACGCGATCTCGGGGTTCTGCGCCGGCGTCGCCGCCCTGCTGCTCGTCGCGCGGCTGACCACGTCCACCGAGGCGCTTGGTTTCGGGATGGAGTTGACGGCTATTGCGGCTGCGGTCATCGGCGGTGTGAGCCTCGCCGGTGGTGTCGGCTCGGTGTTCGGGCCGGCGCTCGGCGCGTTCTTCCTCGGGGTGGTGCTGCTCGGCCTCACGCAGATGGGCATCTCGCAATATGTGCAGCAGATCATCACTGGCGCGATCTTGCTTGCGGCCGTGGGTTACGACCGGCTGCTGGTGCTGCGCCGGCAACGCCGGGTGACCGCCAACATTTCCCAGGTCGCGGCAGATGGCTGACACACCGATCATCAAGGCCATCGGCCTCACCAAAGTCTACGGCAATCTACCGGCGCTCAGCGACGCCAATCTCACCGTCATGCCCGGTGAAGTGCGGGCGCTGATCGGTTCGAACGGCGCGGGCAAATCGACGCTGATCAAGATCCTGACCGGCGCCGTCTCTCCCACTTTGGGCAGGGTGCAGCTCAATGGCGAGACCGCACCGCTTGGCGACCCGAGCGAGATGATCAGGCGCGGCGTCGCTTGCATCTATCAGCACTCCAATCTCGCGCCGGCGATGTCGGTGCTCGACAACATGTTCCTCGGCCGGCAGCGGGCATATCGTTTCGGCCTGCTCGACCGCCGCCGACAGCGCAAGGAAGCGCTGGCGCTGCTCGAAAAGCACGCCATCGATCTCGATCTCGATGCCACCGTGGCCAATCTGCCGACGGTCAAGCAGAAGGAGGTCGAGATCATGAAGGCGCTGGCGCTCGATGCGCGCGCTATCCTGATGGATGAGCCAACCGGCTGGCTCGCCGCATCGGAAGTCGCCAAACTGCATGCGACGATCCGGGCACTCAAGGGTCGGGGTGTCGGCATCGTTTACATCAGCCACATGCTCGACGAGATCTTCGCCGTTTGCGACACGATGACGATCATGCGGGACGGCAAGGTGATCGCCGAGAGTGCCGTTGCGGACATCGACCGGCCCCGCGTCGTGGCGCTGATGGTAGGCGAGAAGCTGGCGCGCGAATCGGCGCAGGCGACGCATCAGAAGCGGCAGCCGCGGGGCACTGGGGAGGTTCGGCTCAGCGCCAAGAATTTGACCAAGCGCGGTGTATTCCGCGACATCAGTTTCGATCTGCATGCGGGCGAGATTTTCTGCATCACCGGGCTGATCGGCTCGAAGCGCACGGAGCTGATCCGCACGTTCTTTGGCTCGGATCGTTTCGACAGCGGGACGCTCGAGGTCGAAGGCAAATCCGTCGCCTTCCGCGGCCCGACACAGGCCATCGCGCATGGCATCGGCTTTGTGCCCGAGGACCGGCATCGCGAAGGGCTGATGCTCGATATGAGCATGACCGAAAACCTCGCAATGGCCACGCTCAACCGCTTCCACCGCGCCGGGCTGATCAGCCTGCGCAAGATGGTTGAGGCCGGTAAGCGATCGATCGCAAATCTCTCGATCCAGCCGCCCGACGGCAAACGTCCGGTGCGGCTGCTGTCGGGTGGCAATCAGCAAAAGGTGCTGGTCGGCAAATGGCTCAACCTCGGACCGCGCATCATCATTCTCGATGAGCCGACGGTAGGTGTCGACGTCGGCGCCAAGGCCGAGATTTACGCGATCCTGCGAGCTGAGCGCGACCGCGGCGCGGCGGTGCTCGTGGTCTCGTCCGACCTCGAGGAAGTGATGACCGTCGCCGACCGGATTGGCGTCATGGCCGCGGGCCGCCTCAAGGCGGTCCATGACGCGGACAAGACCGGCATGGATGAGATCGTGCGCGAAATCGGCGGTGATGCATGAGCGCGGCCCGCACTTCGATAGCCTCACTCGCCCGTCGCATCGGACCCAATGCGCTGCCGATCGCGATCCTCGTGATCGTCATTGCCTTCGCCATCGCGCAGCCGGCATTCCTCAAGCCTGACAATCTGATCGGCATTGTCCGGCAGGTTGCGCTTGTCGGCATCATGGCAATTTGCACGACCTTCGTGATCATGACCGGTGGCGTCGATCTGTCGGTCGGGCCGGTCCTTGCGATAGGCGGGCTGGTCTCATTCTTCTGCCTGCAGCTTGGCTTGCCGCTGCCCATCGTCCTGCTAGCCGGTCTTTCGGTCGGTGTGCTGATCGGGTTCGTCAACGGCGCGATCATCGCGTTCCTGCAATTGCCACCGATCATAGTGACGCTCGCGACACTCAGCATCGTGCGCGGCTCGGCGCTGATCCTCGGCGGCACCGACCAGCACATCATCCGCGACGAGCCGGCCTACAGCTTCATCGGGGCGGGCACGCTCGCCGGCCTACCCTTCTCGATCTATCTGTTCGTGCTTGTGGCGCTTGCGATGATCTTCATCCAGCGCCAGACGCCACTGGGCCTGCTGGTCACGGCCATCGGGGACAATGAGCGGGCCGCCTATCTCAGCGGTCACCGGACGCGCATGACGAAGACATTGGTCTATGGGATATCTGGATTCGGCGCAGCGCTCGCCGGCATCATCCAGTCGTCGCAGGTGCACACAGCGTCGGCCAATTACGGGCCGTTCGGCACCGAGCTCGACGTCATCGCTGCCGTCGTCGTCGGCGGTACCAGCATCATGGGCGGCAAGGGCTCGGTCGCGCGCACGATCCTCGGCGTGCTGTTCCTCGGGATCGTCAACAATGGCATGAACATCCTGAACGTCTCGATCGACATCCAGCTGATCGCCAAGGGCGCGATTATCGTCGTGGCCTTGGCATTGGCTGAGCTGAAATAGCCCGACCTTTAGCCGGCGCGGCGCATCGGGCGGCGATCGGCAACCACTTGCTGCGTGTCTTCGATCATGAAGATGTCGACCACGCTGTCGAGATCGCTGGCCTGACGCTCGGTCTGCTCAATGGCAACACTCGTCTCTTCGACCAGCGCCGCATTCTGCCGCGTGGTGTCGTCGAGGGTGCGGACAGCGCCGGTGATGTCCTCGATGGCCGTCGCCTGGACGCGGCTCTGCTTGGCGATCCCGTCCATCAGCCGGTTCGAGGTCTGCGCGGCCGACAGCATCGCCTCGAGACGCAACGTTGCCTCGGTCACCAACTTTGAGCCGGTGCTGACTTCGTTGCTGCTCTCGTCGATGAGTTGTTTGACCTGCGAGGAGGCTTTCGCTGCGGATTGAGCGAGGCGCCGTACTTCGACGGCGACGACGGCGAAACCTGCACCCGCTTCACCTGCACGCGCGGCCTCGACCGAGGCGTTGAGCGCGAGGAGATTGGTCTGGAACGCGATATCGTCGATCAGCCCGATAATGTCCGAAATCTTGCCCGAAGAAGCCGTGATCCGCTCCATCGCCGCATTGGCTTTTGTCATGACTTCGCCGCCGATCTCGGCGCTCTTCGCCGCGTCATCCGCGACCTTCCGGGCTTCCTCGGCGCGTCCGGCGTTCTCGGACACGGTCGCGGCCAGCCGCGCCATCGCCTGCGACGTTTCCGTGATGGTCGTCGCCTGCCGGTTGGTGCGAGCCGCCAGATCGTTGGACCCGGAGAGAATCTCGCCCGTCGCGGTCTTCAGCGATTGCGAGGTCTGCTTGAGCTGGCGGACGATCTCGGTGATCTTTTCCGCCACGGCATTGGTGTCGTCCTTGAGACGCAGGAAGGCGCCCGCATACTCGCCGCGAACACGATGCGTGAGGTCGGCCTGGGCCAGCGTCGACAGCACCTCGCCCGTCTCGCTGATGCCGCGATCGACGGTCTCGACCAGCGTGTTGACGTCGGCGGCGAGGCTGTTGAGCTCCTCGTCGGAGAATTTCACATCGACGCGGCGCGAGAAGTCGCCATTGCTCGCCGCCTCGACGACGGCGCCGAAGGCCGAACGGAGCTCCGCCATCATCTTCTTATGCTGCTCGCGGCGGCGTTCGACCGACAACCGCTCTTCGGCCGTCAGATCCTCCATGCGGTGGGCGTTCTGCTTGAACACTTCGACGGCGCGCGCCATGTCGCCGATTTCGTCAGTGCGCGTCGCGTGCGGCACTTCGGCCGCGAGGTCGTTGTCGGCCAGCCGGCGCATGGTCTGCGTCAGCCGGCTGATCGGACCGGCAACGGTGCGGCTGACCAGGAAGGCGATCCCACCAGCAACGAGAAGGAGCATACCGGCAGAGGCGAGCATCGCCTTTCCCATCGAGAACACGGGCGCCATGGCTTCGCGCGTCGCCACCATCGTCACGATGGCCCAATTGACCTGGGCGTTGGCGAGCGGCACGGCCTCGGCCAGCATTTCTTCGCTGCGATAGGCGGTGACCCGTCCCGATGACGGTGTGCCGCCAAGTGCGCTTTGCACCGGCGCGGCGTCCAGCGTGGTCTTCAGCGTGTCGTCGCCCTCGGTGAAGCGGGAGTCGCTGCGGAGGATCCCGTCCGCGCCCGCGATGACCACTTCGCCGGTTTCGCCAAGACCGTCGGGGTCGTTGACAAGATTGCCCAGCGACGCGGCGGAAAGACGGACCGCCAGCGCACCCAGCTTCTGGCCGCGCTTGTCGGCAACGGGCGCCGCGATGAAGGCTGCGGCGGTTCCGCTTATAGAATAAAGTTCGACATCGCTGAGCTGGACCGCATCTTTTTCCATGGCGCGTGCGAATACTTGCGCCAGTTGCGACTTGCCAAGTTCGCTGCCGGCGCCAAACGATTGTGCGAAGTCGCCATTCTTGCGGACGGAATAGATGACGTGCCCTTCGGCATCGAACAGATAGAGGTCCTCATAGCCGCCAGTCTCCTGCAGCGCGCGCAGATTGGCGTGGAAGCGGGCATGGGCGGTGTCGTAGTTGCTGCCGGTGCCGCCATCGAGGAGGTCGTTGAGCTTGTCCGGCTCGTTCGGATTCTTGGTGATGTAGGCGTCGATCAGCTTGTCTGCCTGACCGTCGACCAGCTTCACCCAGCCAAAGCGGAGATCGCGAATGGCGTTCTGCGCGGTTTCCGACCGCGCCGCCGTCTGCACCGCGAGTTCATGCGAGGCGAGAAATTGCCCAAGCAGCTTGCTGCGGTCGAGAGCAATGGCCGACAGCCGGTCGAAGGTAATCGACTCGGCGGTCTGGGTTGCGATGAGATAGCCGGAGACGCCCACACCTGCCGCAACCAGCACAGCGAGCGCGATGATCGCCGCGGGTAGTTTCCGCGCCAGCGATGACTTGGCCATGTTCGCCCTCGTAGTATTCCTGAGGCAAAATTAGGCGTTTCTAGATAATAAACCGATAACGGACGCCAAGCCCGGGTCCAATATCCCTATGAAAAGGCCTTCAGCATTGTGCCTTTCGCCGACGCCATATGGCTCCTGAGCGCGGCCTCGACCTTGCGGCGGTCACGCGTCAACAGTGCGTCCATATAGGCAAGGTGCTCGCGGATCGCGACCTCGTTGCGCTGCCGTTCGTCATGCTTATTCCACTGATAATGGTAATGAAAAATCAGCGTGATGATGTCGAAAAAATCGTCGATGAAGCGGTTCGGAGCTGCGGAATTGACGAGGCGATGGAAGCGGCTGTCGAGATCCGAGAAGTCATGGAAGCGCGCATCGATATCGCGCAGCAAATCCTCATGCAGTTGGCGCAGCGCGCGGAGTTCTGCCCAGGCGGGATGCGGCACATCCAACGCCGCAAAAGCGTGCGCAGACCGCAACTCGAACAGCTCACGAATCTCGAACAATTCGAGCGCGAATTGCTGCGTAAAT
>JBDSHC010000028.1:0-32836 GCA_039918675.1 Devosia sp. | reverse complement strand
GCTGGATCGAGTGATAGGGGACGACACAGACGCCGCCATCTACTTTGAACGAGACACACTCCGTGCCGAGTTCGATGGGCGCGCGGACGGGGACCATGTCACCGCCGATGGTTGTGAGCGTCACCGTCGTCGCGTCCTTGAGAGCATTATTCAGCTGCTGCTGCATGTTTCGCGGCGAGAAATTCAGTCCGTCCATACGGGCCTCCCTTGGTTTCGTGCGGAAACTGCGGGGGCGGGGATGAACCGACAGTGAATTCGCGCGAAGGAATGGCCGCAGATGCGGGGCAGCGCATCTGCGGCCGGAAAGCCAGGGACGCTTAGTGGAGTAGCGTCGGGCAGTGTTAGCGCCCCTTGGTCTTAACCCAGTTTTGCCGGCCGCGGCCTTGGGAACACGGACGACTCGGCCGAGGCATTCATGGGAAGATCGACCGATTGAGAAGCGGACAGGAGCAGATTGGGCAAACGGCTAGTGGAGGTCATCTGGCTGACGATCAGCTGCTCGCCGGCCTGAACGCCGGCAGATAAAGCTTGATTCGTAAGGGAGGCCGCTGTGGCGCCGAAATCGGTGCCATGCGGTGCGACGACGAGGAAACCTACAACTAGCCAGAACGCCGAGCGAAATAGGAACATTGTTGACCCCTGAAACGGCGGAGGACTTGCCGTTCGTGAACAAAGCTAGCGCGTCCCGTTTAAGGGTCGCTGCGAGAATTCGATAAAATTGTACGGATCTGCGACCGGCGCATGCGGCAGGGCCACGGGCGATTGGTCAATCCATTGTTTACGCTGTGCGGAGAAAGCGGCGGATTGGAACCGTGGAAACCGGGATCAACGGGGTCGAGGGCCTTTCCACTTAAGGGTGTCTTAGGTCTTCGATGGAAGGGTGACCGGCACTAGATCGGGCGTTCCCGGGAAGCGGACTTAGTAATGCGTAGCCTCTTCGACTCTCTGTTCGGCAGGGAGAATGGCGCCAACCCTCACGAGGGTTCACGCGGTCGCCCCGAAACCCTTCGGCGCTCGACGCTTGCTGCCAATTCTCGCATCACCCTTGCGACCAGCATGATGGCGATGCCTGCCTCGCTCTATATGCTTGTGCAGGGTGCGCTGATGCCCTTCGTCATCACGATGATTGGCGCCGCCTGTGGGTTCCTCACCCTGGCGCTGCATCGTCGTGGCCAGTTCGAGCGCGCCGCCTTCGGCCAGGTCTATGGCACGCTGATCGTTGGCCTTGTGCTGACCATGGTCGATCCGCAGATCGTCGACTTCGGCCTCGCCATCTCGCTGCTGGCGCCGGTTCAGGCTTCACTGCTGACACGCACTCCGGCCAAAAAGCGGGCCTGGGTCCTTCTATTGGTCGTGGTTTCGATCGGTTGCCTCGGCACACTTGGTTTGGTCAACTGGCCTGAGCCGAACCGTCCCGAATATGCGCTGATCTCGGCGATGAGCTTCGTCGTGACGGCGCTGGTCGTCGCCTTCTCGGCGAGCCGCCTGAACTCGGCCTTCGCCGTCTACGAACGCAGCCAGATGAATGCGTACCGCCATCTCGTCGAGAATGTGCAGGACGCGGTCATGCGGTTTGGCAACGATGGCAGCGTGGTCTTCACGTCGAAATCGGCTGAGAAGCTTTTTGGGTGTCACCGTTACGAGCTCTCGGGTTCGGGTGTGATCGATCGCATCCATGTGCTCGACCGGCCCGCCTACATGACGGCGTTCTCCGACGCCAACCACGACGGCAAGTCGCGCACCGTGGAAGTGCGCATGCGCCGCGACGATCCAGCGGAACCATCGCGCGTTCCCCAGTTCGTCTGGGTCGAAGTCGCCCTTACGCCCGTCGTCGATACAGAGGTCAAGGAACCGCGAAATGAGGTCGTCGCCTTGCTGCGCGACGTCACCGAGCGTCACCGCCAGGATGCCGAGATGCGCGAAGCCCGCCGTTTGGCCGAAGACGCGTCCAACGCCAAGTCCCGCTTCCTCGCCACGATCGGCCACGAGCTTCGCACGCCGCTCAACGCGATCGTCGGCTTTTCGGAAATGATGACGAGCGGGGTGGTTGGCGAACTGTCGCCTGCGCATCGCGAATACGCCGACATCATTCACCAGAGCGGACATCATCTGCTCGACGTTGTGAAAATGCTACTTGATATGAGCCGCATCGAAGCCGGGAAGTTCGAGCTCACGACGGAGTCGTTCGAGCCCTCCAACCTCGTCGAGCCTTGCTTCAAGATGGTCGATGGCATGGCGCGCGACCGCAAGGTCAAGCTCGTCACCGACATGCCGAGGCTCCTGCCGTCGGTCGTCGCCGATGAGCGCGCCATCCGTCAGGTGATGATCAATCTGCTCTCCAACGCTATCAAGTTCAGCCATGACGAGGGCGTGGTCACCGTTTCGATGAAGCGGCAGGGGGCACTTCTCAACATCTCGGTCGCCGACCGCGGCATCGGCATGAGCCCTGAGGCGGTGACGCGCATCGGTGAGCCGTTCTTCCAGGCGCAGGAAGGTCTGGCCCGCCGCTACGAAGGCACAGGACTAGGGCTTTCGATCGTAAAAGGTCTCGTCGAACTGCATGACGGCACGCTGCGTGTCCTGTCGAGCCCGGGTGAGGGCACGACCATCACTGTTTTGCTGCCTCTAAACGGTCCGGAAACCAAAAGAGTGGAAACTGCGGAGGTGACCCTGCTGAAGCGTGAGCCGGCGGAGGTCGCACAAATGGCCGAATGGCACGACGAAAAAAGACGGGCGTTATGAGTGTTGAAGCGTTCTCCGGCCTGCCCCTCCAGGCAGGTCAAGCGGTAGCGGCCGCAGCCGGGCGTACCGCCCTTTGGATCATTGCCGCCTATATGCGCGCTCCACTGCGCAACACGGCAATCGCGGCCCTGGTCAGCCTGTCGGCGATGGCCGGCTCCAATGCCCTCTACAAGCAATCCGGGCATCACCCCGCACCGCTGTTCGGCACATTCGATGCGAAATCGGCGAAGGCGCACAAAGCAGTCGAGCCTGTGATGCCTGCCGAACGTCCGGCGAAACTGCTGCAGACCACTGTGCCGGCCGACACGACCGGCAGCGTTGAAGCGCCAGCCTCCGTTGCCGCCGAAATGATCGGCAACGAGGACGTGTTCGAGGTGCAGCGCAAGCTCACCGCTTTCAAGCTTTTCACGGGCAAGGTCGACGGGTTCTATGGGCCGCGCACGGCGCGTTCGCTCAAGGTCTTCGAGCAGAGTTTGGGCCGCGAGCCAACCGGCAAGCTGACGCCCGAGCTCGTCGAGCTCATCAAATCCACGCCGATCATCGCTGAACCCGCGAAGGTTGAGATGGCCCCGGTACTCGAGGTACAGCAGCCGGCGCCGGTTGCGACCGCGATCGAACCAGTCGCGCCGCTTGCGATTGTCGAGACCGCGGAGCCTCTGCCTGCGCCATCGCCACTATTGGGAACAGCCGAAGCGACTGCTGCCGAGCCCGAGGCTGCGGTGGAGGTTGTTGCCTCGCTTGACGAGACCCCGGGCACCTCGGCTTTGAGCATGACGACGCCGGCGGCCAACGCGCCGGTCAAGCGCTCTGTGCAGACCATTGCGGTCCGTGCGGGCGCGCCGGCGCCCGCACAGCAAATGCCTGAGGTTTTGACCACGCCGATCAACGTGACCAAGGTGGATAGCGATCCGACAGTGGTCGGTGCCGTGCAGCGCGGCCTCTCGAGCCTCGGCTTCCTCCATGGTGAGATCGATGGTGTTGCTGGGGAGGCAACCGCCAAGGCGATCCGAAATTTCGAGGTCTACTATAACTACAGCGTCACCGGTCGCATCACGCCCGAACTGGTCAACCTGCTTGTGCAGAACGGAGCGGTGATCTAGGCAGCACTATGCTGCGCTCGGATCTCTGGGCCGCCGCCTTTGTGCGGCGCCACAACGACATCGGCTCGATCTGTGTGGTTTCCCGCAAGGGAGACCCCATCGCCGGCCAAATCTTCATCGAGATCGATCATTTGAACGGCACGGTGTCGCTGCTGACACCGGCGCCGTCATCGGCGCGCCAGGATGGCGATGAGGACCGGCTCTTCACGCGTCGCTTCGATCACGTCGAACCCACCAAGGTGCGTGAACGCATCGCAATGGAAGGCGAGTTCGATCCGGATCTGTGGGTGCTGTCGCTCGAAATGCGCGGCGCCGATCCCGGCGTGACGATCGCCCGGCTTTAGCCGGCGACGCGCGCGATCCCGATGCGGGCCAGCGCCTCGATGGTCCTGTCGACCTGCGCGCTCGGAGCCTGTGCGGCGGCGGCAGCGGCCGAACGCCGTGTCTCCGTGAACGGACGGTACTCCGGCTTGCCGAGGTCGAGAAGGTTCACCTCGCCGCGCCACGCGCTCATCAAATAGGCCGTCGCATCGACGCTCACCGCCTCGAACATTTTCGAGAAAGTCGACAGCGAACCCGACCGCTCGCCATCTTGCGATGTCGCGTGGATCAGCACTTTGAGCCCATCATAGGCACTGCAGCCGAAGGCGCGCAGCACCACGAACAGTGCCGCGCCGCTCGTGTCATGTGCGATCTGCCCGCAGCGAACCTCGTCGAGGCCAGTGATCTGATGCAGCAGGCGGGTGACCTCGGGGCGACGGTTTTCGGCGAACAGTTTCATCAGAGCGCGCGTCAGCTCGTCGGTCGCGACCGACAACTGCTCGAGCGTGCGCTTGATCGGTGCTTCGGGCGTTGCGCGCATGGAGAACGCCTTGATGACTTTGATGCGGTCGCTCTCGTTGAGATCGAAGAACGCCGGCGCGAGCAGGGCTGCGTCAAAATCTTCGCGGGCCGCGAGCGACCAGGCAACCTGATGGTCCATCTGCGCCGAACGCGCGAGCGCGGCGAGATAGGGACCGCGCGGCGCAATCGCCGTATTGGTGGCGAGCGCGCGATAGACCTTGCGGCTATTCATCTGGAACAGCTTGGCGAGGACGACATTGGTGAGATCGGCCCGGCGCGCGATGGCCGCTGCGCTTGGAACATCGTTCGTGTTGATGACCTTGAGCATCGTGCCTTCGGACAAGCGGGGGGCGCCCACTAGGAAATCGGCAAGGTCATCGCCGACATTGCCGATGATCAATTCTTCCAGTTCGGCAGAGAGGCTTTCGGACCGCCCGAGGGCGGCCGCGGCCTTCGCACGGGCCGACGGTGCGGCAGTAGGGAAGAGTCGCGCGGCGAGAGCGAAAAACTGTTCCGTTTCGAGATGGGTTGCCCGGCCGCGCCGCGCATAAGCGTCGCACGCCGCGATCAAAAGGGTGTTCGTCCGGTCAATTCCACCGGTCTCGATCAGCAGCTGGAAGGTTTCGTACGGTTGGAAGCCGAGCATTTTCCGCCTGGAATCGCCCGAAAACCGGGCTGGATTGGATGCTCGCGACTATCTCCCGCAATTCGTTAGCAGACTGTTAACCTTGACGATCTCTTAATGCATTCGTTGGGGAAAGGCGTCGCCCTGATTTGCGACGGAGAAGTGAAATGGGAAAGCTCGTGCAATTCGAGACTCAGGGGAAGGGCCGCATCGCGGCCAAACCCGATCGTTCGACCAATGCCGAGATCCTGATGTTTACTGGTGTGCGCTATGAGCGCGAGACCGGCGCCGCTCCCACCAAGCCCACCGCATCCTCCGGCAGTAAGCGCAAACGTGGCTAGGCTGGTGTGGGCGGGCGTCGCCTTATTTCTCGCGGTGACATCGCTTACCGGTTGCGCACGGCCAACGGGAGACTTCGGTCGGGCCGAGCATGATGTCATCCATGATGAGCTGATGCCGCGTGCAGGAAGTCTGCTGCGTGGTGGATCGTCGTTCAACATGACCGACCAGGAAGTCGAGATGCGCGATCGCATCTGGCGCTATCTGGTCGCGCCTCATGCCTATGATTGGTTTGGCGATATCGCGGTCGAATTCCAGCGCACCAACATTTTGCCGATGAGCGACAAGCCGCTGAAGGTCGAAATCTACTATGGCTGGCTGAAGTCCGAGCACTTCGCTTCATCGCGTGTTCGCTATGCGCGGATAGCCGACGACGCGATCGCCGATAAGCTCATGATGCCCGCAGCATTCAAGTCGGTTTGCGCGGTGATCGAGATCGATCGGCAGCGAGACATCGCCCTGAGCGAGATGACCGGACTGGAGCCGGACGTGAAGGCCGCCGCTGTCGCGAGGAAGCCGGAAAACCAAGCAGCTATTGGTTGGTTCGTCCGCTCCGTCGGCCACAGATATGCGTCATATGGCTACGCGCTGGATCACTTGCTGGTCGAGACGCCGCACGAGGAGGCGGTCGATGCCAATGCGGCATTGAGTGAGCTGGCGATCTATGTCGATGCCGCCGAGCGGGGCGATTTCTGCTCCGACCCACACGCCGATGGCCGCGGGACCGCTACGGGGGTTCGCTCGCGCTATCTGCATACGACACCCGGCGAAGGGCCTTATCGCAAATAGTTAGGTCTGGATGTTGCCGCAGCTCAGGCGCTGAAGCTGCGCTTCGTAGCGGTCCCGCATCGATGGGTGTGGCGGCGCCAGCCGTACGACGACGAACACGTCGTCGCTGTGCGCCTCGACGATGAGCAGTCCGGAAGCAATGTCGATCTTCTGCTCGGCAAGCAGGCGAGTCTGTGCCGGATCGAAGATGCCCAAATCCAGCGTCTGCCCGATGCCATCGCGGTTCGTCGTGCTATAGAGCACCGCTCCAGTCTGGTCGTAGACCGCAACCGACCAATAGGCCGCCGGCAGTGTGCCACTGAGTTCGCCGGGGCCGTTGGCAAGATTGAGCCGGCAAACGGCATAGGAGAGGTCGGGGTCAAGTTTGAGCGTGTTGGCAGCGCCGGGGGCAGGCTTCGACAGCAGCCTGGTCGTGTTGACTGCATCGAGTGCCGATATCTCGGCGAACACGGTCCTGTCGGCGAGCATTGGCAGCGTCAGCACCACAACCAGGTGAATGGCGAGACCGAGCAATAGTCCAGCAATCGCGTAGAGAAATGTCCGGATCATCGGCAGCTCTCGCGGATGATCGAGGGCAGGATGGTTTCATTCGTTCCGACACCGGAGAAGAAGGCCGTGTCGTAGAGGGTCAGAACAAGCGAGAATGCGCCATCGCCGGCAATCTCGACCCAGTTCAGCGGGCTCAAAGTCTTGCTGAAATAGAGCTGCAAGGAACCGTCGTCCGACCGGGCGACACGGGCGCTGTGAAAGCCGGGCGGACCGTCGGGTCGCGCAATGCTGTTCCAGTGTGCGTCGATCGGGATCAGTGTCCAGAATGTCGCGGTGGGGGTGCGGCCGTCGACGCGATAGCGACAGGCCCGATCGAGCGGTCGACCGTCGCTGTCGTTGCTTGCGACAAGCTGAAGGCCCTCCGCCTTCCCCAACTGCAACGCTGCATTTCGAGCGACGAACGCCCGTGTGTAGGGATCGGGGGATGCAGTCCCCGATTGCGTCCACCCGCTCCAGGGGCCGGACTGAAAGGCGCCGAATAGACGACCGTTAGATAACGCGTAGTATGACAGGCCAAAGCCGACACCCAGAGCGATGCTGAGCATCAGGAGTAAGTTCAGCAGGAACCGCAACGGCTACAGGCTTTCAGCTGGTGATGCAGAAACCGCAAGCGCAGCAACGTCCGCGCCACCTCCACTCGCCCGCAACGCCGCCTTGAGTGCGTCGGCCAGATCGAGAAGCTTGATCGCCGCTTCCGGCTTGAGGCTCGGCGGCCGCTCGGCCAGCGCCAGGGCATTCGCTCCCTCACCAGCCTCCGCGATGACAAACGGCTTGGGATCGAAATCGACCCCCAGCACCGGCTTTACCTCGATACTGGTATGCGCATAGGCCATGAACTTTTGCCAGGCGACCGTCGGCAGGAGACCACCCGTGAGCGTCTTCGTCTTGTGATAGTCGTCATTGCCGAGCCATACCGCCGCGACGTAGTTCCCAGTGAAGCCACAGAACCACGCATCGCGATAATCGCTCGTCGTACCCGTCTTACCAACGGCAGGGACGCCCTCGATGTTGGCGCGCTTGCCGGTACCGGAGGTGACCACCGCCCGCATCATCTGGTCCATATATTTGACGGTCTCTTCCTTGAGGATGCGTTCGCGCGGCGCATCTACAGGAGCCTCGTAAACGACGTCACCACGAGCGGTGGTGACGCGGGCGATACCGTAGGCGGGCGTCTTGTACCCGCCGCTCGCAAACACCGAATACGAAGAGGCCATGTCGAGGACGCTTACGGATGCCGAGCCCAACGCCAGCGACCGCGTCACGTCGAAATCGTTGGTGATGCCCATGCGGTGCGCCATATCGGCGATCGGCTGACGGCCGGTCTTGATCGAGAGGTTCACCGGCACGGTGTTGATCGACTGCGCAAAGGCCGAGATCAGGCTGATCTTGCCGACCGAATTGCCCGAGTAGTTTCGCGGACACCAGTCACCAATGCACTGCGTCGCGCCACTGACCACCGAGTCTGGCTTGAGGTCCAGCATCTCAATCGCGGTTGCGTACACGAAGGGCTTGAAGGACGAACCGGGTTGCCGATTGGCAACAATTGCGCGGTTGAACTGGCTTTGGCCGTAGTCCGTGCCGCCGACCATCGCACGGATCGCACCGTTCGGCTCTGTGACCACCATCGCGCCCTGCGAGACGTCGTATTGCTCGCCTTGTTCGCGAAGCACCGACGTAATCGCGTCCTCGGCATAGGACTGCAGGACGGGATCGATCGTCGTGCGGACCGTGAAGCTGGTGGCGCGTGACTCTGTGATGAGTGGTTTCAGCTGGTCGAAGGCGTAGTCGAGGAAATAGTTGGGCGAGTTGAGCGTGGCCGCATGATCGATCGGCGTTGCAGGATTGCGGCGGGCCGCAGCGACTTGACCTTCGGTAAGGTATCCGGCGTCGACCAATCGGCTTAGAACGACGTTCGCACGACCACGCGCCGCGGCGAGGTCGACTGTCGGCGCATAGTTGGTGGGTGCCTTGAAGAGACCGGCCAGCATCGCGGCCTCGGCCAAGGTGATGTCAGTGACTTTCTTCCCGAAGTAGTATTCGGATGCCGCAGCGACGCCGAAATTGCCGCCGCCCATGTAGGCGCGGTCGAAATAGAGCTTGAGGATTTCGTCCTTGCTGTAATGCCACTCTAGCCAGACGGCGATGAACGCCTCTTTGATCTTACGTTCGAGTGTGCGCTCGTTCGATAGAAACAGGTTCTTGGCCAATTGCTGCGTGATCGAGGAGCCGCCCTGCGTGCCGTTTTCGCCGGCGGCGTTGTTGATAATGGCGCGGAGAGTGCCGGAGATGTCGATGCCGAGGTGGCGGTAGAAGTATTGATCCTCGGTGGCGAGGGCCGCTTTTACAAAGTAATCCGGGAGCTTGGAGAGGGGATAAGAATCGTCGGAGCGGATGCCGCGGCGACCGATTTCGGCACCGTAGCGGTCGAGGAAGACGACCGAGATATCTTCCATCTTGTTGAATTTGCCAGATGCCGTGGCCTGGAAGGCCGGCAGCGCGAAAGCGAGGATGACGACGGCGCCGATGGCGAGAAAGCTCGCTCCGTCGCTGAAAAGCTCAACGAAAAGCCGGCGAATCCCGCGCACCCGGAAGGCCGAGAAGAAGTCCTCCACCCGGTGATAGCCGCGCCCCAGACTGTTCCAGAACTCGAAAATCGCTGAATCGAGCCAGGCGTCGGCGTCGAGCATGCGAGCTTTTTTGCGGCGCTTTTCTTTGTGATAGAAGGGGTCCTGCAACGGACACTCCGAATGGGGTTGTTCGCCAAAATAACCTGACTTACGCGGCGAAGATATGGCCTTTTGGGACGACAAATCGCTGGAAGAGATGACCTCCACCGAATGGGAGGCGCTTTGCGACGGCTGCGGGCGGTGCTGCCTGATGAAGCTCGAGGACGAGGATACGGCCGAAATCTACAATTCGGACGTCCGCTGTCAGCTGCTGAACGGGGATACCTGCCGCTGCTCGGATTATCCCAACCGGCAGGCCAAGGTGAAGGACTGCATCAAGCTGACGCCCAAAAACGTCACCGAAATCGACTGGATCCCCAAAAGCTGCGCCTACCGCCGGATTGCCGAAGGCCGCGGCCTCGCCTGGTGGCATCCGCTGATTTCGGGCGACCCGGAGACGGTGATCTCGGCCGGAATCTCGGTCAAAGGCCGCACCGTCGCCGAAAATGAAGTGAAGCCGGGGACCTGGGAGGACCATGTCGCCGACTGGCCTTCCTACGAGCCGCCCGAAAAACTCTAGTCCGGAACGTCGTCGCCGGCTTCGCCGCCCGAGCCGTCATCGTCATAGGGATAGAGCAGGTAAAAGCGCGGCTGGACGGCGGGATCGGTGTCGTAGAGCCCGTCCTCGTCTTCGAAGAGCCGCAGCACGACGTTCCGCTCGGCATCGAGGATGATGACCGAGCCGTCGCTGTCATCGACGTTCCAGGCGACAAGCGAATCGGAGGGCGGGTAGGGCGCCGGGCAAACCTCCGGCACCTCGATAGCCCAGCCGCCGATTGCCTCTTCGTCGCTGAACTTCAGTGCGCAGATCGGCAGCGTCTGGTCTTCCTGCTCGAGCCGCCAATCGCCCACCATGCCCTGCAGATGCTCGGGCACGGTGGAGTCCTGCGCGAGGACCGGCGCGGCAAAGAGCAGGGCGATCGCCGAGGCGACCAGCACCGCAGATTCGAATCTCATGACACCCTCCAAAGGCCCCCGCCGGCGGCAGAGTAGGTGGTCAAAACGCTGCGCCGCAAGTCCTTGTATTCCGGGGCTTTGCGACTTTTTTCGAGGAACTTATCCCCGCGTCACGCTGGTCGGGGTATGTTCAGGTACGGTCGCAGAAATGGGCCTTGAGGCCGCCGCCAACGAATATCGCGGCTCCTTCCTTCTCCCCTTGAGGGAGAAGGTACCCGAAGGGCGGATGAGGGGTTGGTCCCGCATTCGCGCCGATTGAGAGAACCCCTCATCCGTCTCGGCCTAACGGCCGATCCACCTTCTCCCTCAAGGGGAGAAGGCAAGACCCCATCACATTCACGCACAAAGGAGCACAGCATGGCCGGGACGGTTCCGCCACCGCACAAGCTGAATGGCGACTTCGCCGTGCGACACGATGCTGCGAAGCGCGCCGCGGTGCGCGTCGACTATGAAGGCGACGAACTGACGTTGCGCGAAATCGCAAGCAAGCATGACATCGCCGGCTCGACGCTGCACGAATGGGTGCGCATCGGGAGGTGGCGGATGCGCCAGCCGCGCCGGATCGATCCGAACGATCTGGTCGCCAAGATGCTCATTTTACTCGACCGACAGATTGCAGATTTGGAGACAGCTTTGACCAATGGCACGAATGAAGTTGCGATGCTCGCCAAACTGGTGACCACGCTCGACCGCGTTCTCGTTCTCAAGGACCGCACGACAAAGGCCGCGGCGCCGCCATCACGGCGCGTGCAGACACTGCGCAGCAAGATTGCCGAGCGGCTCGCCGAGCTCAACCGTGATTGATCCGGCCCTCGCCGATGAATTGAGCGAGGATGAGGTCGTACAGATGATGTTCGACTGGCCGATGTGGCGGCGCAGGCAACAGACGCCGCCCGCCGGCGACTGGATCACCTGGCTGCTGATGGGCGGGCGCGGCTCGGGCAAGACGCGGGCTGGCGCCGAATGGGTGCGCGGCCTCGCGCAGGACGAGATAGGGCCGATCGCACTTGTAGGCGAGACGATCACCGAGGCGATTGCCGTGATGATCAACGGACCAAGCGGCATCATGGCGGTGACGCCGCCCAATGAGCGGCCTCGCCTGCGTGGAGCGGTGCTCCACTGGCGCAATGGTGTCGAGGGCGTGATCCTCGGCGCAGCCGATCCGGAGCGGTTTCGCGGCCCGCAATTCGCGGCGGCCTGGTGCGACGAGATCGGCAAATGGCCCAATGCGGAAGCCGCCTGGGACATGCTGCAGTTCGGACTGCGGCTGGGCGACCAGCCACGGCAGATGGCGACGACGACGCCCCGGCCGACGAAGCTGCTGAAGCGGCTGCTGGCCGACCCGCAGACGATCGTGACGCGGATGACGACGGCACAGAACAAGAAGCATCTGGCGCAGACTTTTCTGAGCGCTGTGGTGGCGCGCTACAGGGGCAGCGTGCTCGGTCGGCAGGAGCTCGAGGGCGAGCTGATCGAGGATTTGCCGGGCGCGCTGTGGACGCGCGACATGTTCCGCCGCGACGACGGCGCCGGGCAGCAACGGATCGTCGTGGCTATCGACCCGCCCGCGACAAGCGGGGCCGGCGCCGATGGCTGCGGCATCATCGTGGCGGCGCGCACGGAGATCGGTGCCGTAGTGCTGCGCGATCTGACGCTCAAACCGGCCGCGCCGTTGCAATGGGCGACACGGGCAATGGAGGCGTTTAAGGCGTTCGATGCCGACTGCATCGTCGCCGAGGTCAATCAGGGCGGGGAGATGGTGAAATCCGTGCTCGCCCAGGTGAACGCCGAAGCGCCGGTGCGCATGGTGCACGCGACACGCGGCAAATGGATACGCGCCGAACCCGTCGCCGCGCTCTACGCGCAGGGCAGGGTGACGCACGCGGCGGGGTTACAGGCGCTGGAGGATGAGATGTGCGCGTTCGGTGCGGATGGGCGGAGTGATGGACACACGCCAGATCGGCTGGATGCCGCGGTGTGGGCGATCACGGAGCTGATGTTGCGGGATGGGCCGAAGGTGAGGGGGATTTGACAAGTTTGGGGTCGTCGCCATGCAATGCATAGCGCCGAACCCTTGACACAGTGGCTGGACTCTCACTTGTTGGCGGCGGTGGGGGACAGTGGAATGACTATTCTGTTGCTAGCGATGACAGTATCGCACTTTGCACTGGCGGTTTTACTTTTCTTCGGCGTGAACTGGATCGGTAGTCATGCCGTAGAATTTGGTTACGGCAGCACCACGCTATTTGAGGATGTTAACGAGAACCTCGCTCTGAATTTCTTCCTGCGTGCGCTGGCGCCCTCGGTGCTTATTATCGCAGTGTCTGCGTTCGTCGTGGCACTCGGGCGGCCCGAATGGCGGTTCGGTATCTATTTGGTCGCGGTGTATTACTACGCGGTGCGCGCAGGGGTTATCTTGTTTCTAAACCGTCAGCGACTTGTTAGCTGGCCGAGGTTTGTTCTCCACGCAGCGGCAGGCATCGTGCTTGCTGTCTTAGCGTACCACTATCTGGTGATCCCTAACCGCTCATTGCTGCCTGACGTGGATCAGATGGGCAATGAGCTTTGGCTCGCCATCATTGCCTTCCTTTACGCAGTCGCGAACAAAGTGCCGATATCGGGCGGCCCTGGCGCGCGTCGACGCAATGACTTCGTCAAAGTCCACTACCAGCGCGCGCTTGCGCGGTTCGGTCCCATCATAAGCGGCAAGAGCACTGATGACCAACTGACACTGATTATCTACGCTGTGATTGTCTACGAGGACTACGCTCGTCCGGCGGCCGCCCGATCCGTCGAGCGGCTCATGTTCTGGAAGGAGAGTCGCACGACAGGGATTATGCAAGTAGCGGGAAAGAAGGCGCTTACCGACGAAGCTAGCGTTGTCTTGGGTGCCGAGCGGTTAGCGCGATCTTGGGAAACCAATGCGGCCGGGACATCACCTTACGAAAGACTGACGAAGACCATAGCCGAGTACAACGCCGACGACGATTACGTGGGGAGAGTGATCGACGTCATGGAGTTATTGGCCAAACGCGCTGAACCCAAATTTCGCGTCGCATACGATAAACTTAGGGACTGGAGCCAGCCCACTGAAGAGAACGCCGCGGCTTAGCTGCGGGACGTAGCGAGGGACGCATGAAAGACGAGAGGAACAATCGCGTCTTTTCAGTCAGCGTGGCGAGCGTCTATCCGCTTTATGTGACCAAGGCGGAGCGGAAAGGGCGCACGAAGGCAGAGGTCGATGAGATCATCCGCTGGCTGACTGGGCATAGCCAGAAAAGCTTCGATAAGGAGCTGGAGAAGAACACCAACTTTGAGGACTTCTTCGCAAAGGCACCGAACCTGAACCCATCTCGCGCGCTGATCACCGGGGTAGTCTGCGGTGTTCGAGTGCAAGACATCGAAGAGCCGAGGATGCGGGAAATCCGCTATCTTGACAAACTGGTCGACGAACTCGGCAAGGGCAAGGCGATGAAAGAAATCCTGCGCAGTTAGAGATCACCGGCGCGTCGGGGCGGCCAGATAGGCGGGGACGCAGGTCGGCGGGAGTGTTCGGCTCTGGAACATCTGCGCCAGCGGCACATTTTACCATGTTGCATTAAGAGGAATGGCCAATGAACATCCCCAAGAACACGATCTGCATCTGGTACGACAAGGACGCCGAGGCGGCGGCGCGGTTCTATGCCTCGACCTTTCCCGACAGCGAAGTCACCGCGGTGCGCCAGGCGCCGGGGGATTGTCCGTCGGGTAAGGAGGGGCAGGTGCTGACGGTGGAGTTCACGGTGTGCGGCATCCCCTGCGTTGGGCTCAATGGCGGGCCGGGGTTCAAACAGAGCGAGGCGTTCTCGTTTCAGATCAGGACTGACGACCAGGCCGAGACCGATCGCTACTGGAACGCCATTGTAGGCAATGGCGACGAGGAGAGCCATTGTGGCTGGTGCCCGGGATCGCTGGGGCGTGCCGTGGCAGAACGCCGCGTGCATTGACCGAAGCGATGGCCGCCGGCGGCGGCGAGACTGGGGCTAAGTGGCGATGCTCGCCGGCTGACGCCGCAGTAGCACCAAATGAGGCTCATCATTGTAGGGACCTTCGGCCACCTTCTGAAAGCCGATCTTTTGGGCGAGGTGGATAGATGGAGCATTTCTCGTCGCGATGATGCACGAGGTTTCGTCGGTTAGCAGTGCTTTGTCGCCCCAGGCCTGAATTGCCGCGACGGCCTCCGTTGAAAGCTTCTTGCCGTGGAAGGGGCTTGCCAAGGCCCAGCCAAATTCTGGCTTACCCGCGATGGCAGGCTCGATTGTGCGGTAGAATTCGGCGTAACCGGCGATGCCCGCCAACGCCCCTGAACTCTTATCCTCGAGGGCCCAATAGCCAAACCCGGAAAGCTCCCACAGACCTGCAAGGCGGAGCATGCGGGCCCAGGCGTCCTCGCGCGACAGCGGCTTGCCGGTCAGGAACTTATAGACCAGCGGGTCGCTGTACATTTGCTGGAATTCATCGAGGTCGGATGCTCTGAGGCCGCGCAAGTGCAGACGCGGCGTTTCGAGCGTGGGTGCGGTGCGGGTTATGTTGGCTTCCATCCGCTCATCTTTCAGTTTTTCGATCATGGCACAACGCAGTTATCTTTGTGGCACAGGGTGAACTCAATGGTGTCGCGGCCGTTTGCCAATAAGGTAGGGAACGCCTGCCCAAGGAGAATGCCGATGAACATCCCCAAAAACACGATCTGCATCTGGTACGACAAGGACGCCGAGGCGGCGGCGCGGTTCTACGCCGAGACCTTTCCCGACAGCGAAGTGACCGCGGTGCGCAAGGCGCCGGGGGATTTTCCGTCGGGCAAGGAGGGGCAGGTGCTGACGGTGGAGTTCACGGTGTGCGGCATCCCCTGCGTCGGGCTCAATGGCGGGCCGACGTTCAAGCAGAGCGAGGCGTTCTCGTTTCAGATCAGGACTGACGACCAGGCCGAGACCGATCGCTACTGGAACGCCATTGTAGGCAATGGCGGCGAGGAGAGCCAGTGTGGCTGGTGCAAGGATCGCTGGGGCGTGTCGTGGCAGATTACGCCACGCGCCTTGACCGAGGCGATGGCCGCCGGCGGCGCCGAGGCGAAGCGCGCCTTTGACGTGATGATGGATATGCGCAAGATCGACGTGGCTGCGATCGAGGCGGCACGGCGCGGATAATAACGGGATGGGGTCGATGGGGTGGGACGCGCTTAAGCAATGGGGCGACGATGCGACGCGGCTCGAAGAGCTCGCAGGCGGCAGCGCCAATGATGTGTGGAGCGTGCGAATCAACGGCCGGCGCGCCGTTGGACGGCTTGGCCGCTTCGGCATGCGGAGCGATGCGGATCTGACCTGGGAGGCGGAGCTGCTGCTGCACCTCCACCGCAATGGAATGACCGTGCCGGTGCCGATCCCCACTAGGGATGGGCGCCTCTTCGTCGATGGTCTTGTCGTGATGGAATATATGGAGGGTGGACCGCCGAAGACGAAGGGCGATTGGCTTCGCGTCGCCGCAACGTTGCGCGAACTGCACCGGCTGACCAAGGACTGGCCGCAGCGGCCGGGCTGGCGATCCTCAAGCGATCTGCTGCACACGAACAAGGGGACGCGGATCGACCTCGATGCACTGCCGGCCGAAGCCGTGGCTCGCTGCCGTGCCGCTTGGGCAAGGCTCGCGGGACGAGAGACATGCGCCGTGCATGGCAACCCGGACAATCCGGGCAATGTGCGGGTGACGGCGGACAAGGTGGCGCTGATCGACTGGGACGAGGCGCATGTCGACGTGCCCGATTATGATTTCGGTTCGCTGCCACGCAACGCTACCGGTCTTGATGACGCGGCGTATGATGTCGCGTCGCAGGCCTCGGCGGCGTGGGAGGCGGCGATATGCTGGCCGGATGAATATTCGAGGGGACGGCTGGCTCAGGTACGGGCGGTTTAGGGGGCCGGCGCTGTGGCGCTCACCGCCAGCTGCGCGGCGTAGGCGCGCTGGAACGCCGGTCTGGCTTCGGCGCGGGCGACATAGGCGACGAGGCTGGGGTGCTCGTTGAGGAGACCCGAGGGTTTGAGGCGCTGCAGGACGTGGACCATCATGAGGTCGCCGGCACTGAAGGCGCCATCGAGCCAGTCGGCATCGCCGAGATGATTGGCGAGATCGCGCAGGCGCTGGTGGATGCGGGCCGCGACGAGAGGCAGACGGTCTTTCGCCCAGGGCTCATTGGCTTCGTGGATACGGACAGTGACGAGATCGAGGATCGGCGGCTCGATGGTGCTGATCGCCGCGAACATCCAGGTGATGGCGCGGGCGCGGGCATTGGCGTCTGCCGGCAACAGGCCGGGATGCTGCTCGGCGATGTGGAGGATGATCGAGCCGGATTCGAATAGAGCGAGGTCGCCATCCTCATAGGTCGGGATCTGGCCGAAGGGATGAAGCGCGCGATGGGCGGGCTCCTTCATCGCGGCGAAGGAGACGAGGCGGACATCGTAGGGCTGGCCGACTTCTTCGAGCGCCCAGCGCACACGGGTGTCGCGGGAAAGGCCCTTGCCACCATCGGGCGAGCGTTCAAAGGCGGTGATAATGGGGATCATTTGTGTCTCCAACTGTCTGATGTTGAGATTGGTCGACCGGCGCGATCAGTTTTCGACAGGACAACATAAATAAAGTTGGCGGCGCGACGCAGGGATGATTGTGTCGGGTACTAGGTCGGCACGCCGCGCGGCGGAGGGGGATATGGACAGCAGAAACAACCGCATCTTCGGTATCAGCGTCGCGAGCGTCTATCCGCTCTATGTGGCGAAAGCCGAGCGGAAGGGACGCACCAAGGCGGAGGTCGATGAGATCTTCCTGTGGTTGACGGGCCATAGCCGGAAGACGCTCGAGAAAGAGCTGGCTGACGGTACAAATTTCGAGGACTTCTTCGCGAAGGCGCCCGAGCTCAATCCGGCGCGGACCCAGATTACGGGCATGATCTGCGGTGTACGCGTGGAGAATATCGAGGATCCCCGTATGCGTGAGGTCCGCTATCTCGACAAGCTAATCGACGAACTCGCCAAGGGTAAGGCGATGGAGAAGATCTTGCGGCAGTAGCTCAGCCGCAGCGGTCGAGCACGCGCTTGATGGCGGCGGAGGAGCCGGCGGCGCCGAAATCATTGCTGTCGAAGAATTCGAGTTTGCCGCTCTTGTGGGCGTAAGCGACGCGGATGGTGGTCTTGGCCTTCTGCGCGATGCGCGCCCAGCTCTGGGCCACCGGGCCGCGGACGATCATCGAGGTGCCGTCGCTGTGGATCAGCGGCATGTCCTGCGCGAAGCTCGCGCTGCCGCCGCTGGCAGGATCGGGTGTGATGGCGAGGTTCATGGATTTGGCGCCGGCGACCTGGCGATGCGGCGAGCGGACCCAGAAGCCCATGGCGAGATCGCCGCCGCGGCAGGCAAACTGGAACTGGGCGGCGCCATTGTCGAAATAGGCGATGGGCGTGCCCTCGTCTTCATACTGCCACTCGGCGGCGGAGACGGCCGTTGGAAGCATGGCGATCAGGAGGGCGAGGAGCAGGCGGGGCATGGATGTCCTTGTCGGCACGTTCAGAGCAGAGCGGGGATGACCGCGCGGCGTCGCTGCGGGTAGTCGGCGAACGTCTTGCGGTACCATTTGTGATGGCTGAACGCGCGCGGGATGAGATTGGCTGCCGTCCATACCGCAAAGCTCAGCGCCGGCCAGTTCCAGCACATGATGGCGAATCCCGACCATTGGATGATCTCGCCCATGAGGTTGGGGCAGGAGACGAGTTCGAACAGGCCGCCGCGCGGAATGGTGTAGCCGGTCTGGCCGCCGGAACGGAGGCCGATAAGCCGCTGGTCCGACCAGAGGTTGATGCCGGCGCCGGCGGCGAAGACCAGAGCGCCGACGATGAAGCGCGGGTCGGTGAGCCATGCCGTCGGGTAGGTCTCGCCGGACCAGCCGAGATAGAGGCCGTTGAGACTGCCATTGACGATGTTGAAGAGCGCCGCGCTGCCCACGATGGCGAGCGGCATGGTCTTGCCGCGCGTGTGGGTGCGCCACGGAAAGATCAGCGAGCGGTTGATGTAATGCGCGGTCCAGAGCGCGAAGAACATCCACATCGGCGCGGTTTTCGGCGCGGGTCCGAGGAGGAACAGGCCGGCGAAGACGACAAGCGACACGAGCTCCATGAGGCACCAGCCGAGCTGGTTGGAGATCGACGGGCCCCATTTGCTGTGGGCGTGACGTCCGTACGGCGCGATGACGAAGAACTGCGTCGGGAAGATCACGATCGCGAGGATCGTCCAGGCGATGGCGGTGATGTTGAGGGCGGTCATCGCGACGCTCCAGCGGCAAATCATTTGGCCGCGACGATCTTATGATTTGGCGCCCGTGTCCATCAGGTCCGCGCCGCGAACAAAGGAAACACGATGCCGAACTTTCTGACCCGCCTGCTCGGCGGACGACCTGCTATGCCCGAAACCAAAACCGCGCAGATGCTGATGGCGGTGCGCGATCTTGCGGCGCCCGACTGGACGCGGCGCAGCTTTCCGGCGCTGGCGCAGGAAGGCTTCATGCGCAACCCGGTGGTGCACCGCTGCGTGCGGATGATCGCGGAGGCCGCGAACCGCGTGCCGATGGTGGCGGTGGAAGGCGACAAGCGGCTGGGCGATCATCCGCTGCTGACGCTGATCCGGCGGCCCAATCCACATCAATCGGGCAGCGAACTGCTCGAGGCGGCTTATGCCTATCTGCAGACGGCGGGCAACGCCTATCTGCAGGCCGCTATCGTCGATGGCGAGGTGACGGGGATCTTCGGGTTACGGCCCGACCGCATGCAGGCGGTGGTGGGGCGCGACGGCTATGCCGAATCCTATGCCTATACGTCCGGCGGGCGCACCAGCGTGCTGCGGCAGGATACGGCGCCGGTGGCGAGCGTGCTGCATCTGGCACTGTTCCATCCGCTCGACGACCACTACGGACTCGCACCGCTTGAGGCGGCGCAGCAGAGTCTCGATCTGCACAATGCGGCGGCGAAATGGAACAAGGCGCTGCTCGACAATTCGGCGCGGCCGAGCGGCGCACTCGTTTACTCGGCGGGAACGGGGAATTTGACGCCGGCGCAGTTCGAGCGGCTGAAGGGCGAACTGGAGCAGGCCTTTCAGGGGGCGACGAATGCCGGGCGGCCGATGGTGCTCGAAGGGGGGCTCGATTGGAAGAGCATCGGCATCAGCCCTAAGGATATGGACTTCATTGAGGCCAAACACGCCGCGGCGCGCGAGATCGCGCTGTGCTTCGGTGTGCCGCCGATGCTGCTCGGCACTCCGGGCGACAACACGTACTCGAATTTGGCCGAGGCCAATCGCGCACTGTGGCGACAGACCATCGTTCCACTGGTGAAACGGGTCACCGACGACCTGAGCTTCTGGCTGGCGCCCGCATTTGGCGGGGCAGTGGTCATCGAGCCGGACTTCGAGAATGTCGAAGCGCTGGCCGAGGATCAGGCGAGCCGGTGGACGCGCATTGGGGGTGCCGGGTTTCTGAGTGATGAGGAGAAGCGGGCGATGCTGGGGGTAGGGGCGTGAGCTCGACCGACCGCATCAGGTGGGCATTGGATAAGGCGAGCGAGGCCGGCGCTAACCTTCAGATACACTTGGCTTGGAAGCAACTCGAACGTGCCATTGGGCCGGCCGAGGTCAGGTATCGACCTGATCAACCGAGAGCGCCGCAAGGCAGCCATATCGGCGGTCGGTGGATACATGATCTAACGCTGCCCGATGCATCGAGACTCAGCGTTGTGTCGGAACCAGCGCCGACAGCGAATACGGGCGAGCCGCCCGCCAAGATACTCCTCGCAGGAGGTCGGCGTATTGACCCTAGATGTGATGGATTTTCGGGCGGCTGTCAGAACGGTGGTACTTTTGGTACCGGCGGCATTTTGAGGCTACAAGGCACACAGCTAAACCTGTGCTGGGATTGCGCAGTGAAGTATTTGGGTGTGGAAAGTCTTCCGCACCCAGAGCAGTTGGAACAGCTGAAGATATGGGTCAAGGATCTTCAATCCTGAGGAATCACGATGCCAATAACCCGATCATATCTCCTCAACGCGATTGAACCTGGCGATGTATTTTTTGCAATCACAGGCGAAGGAGGCCCGAGGATCATGCTGGCCTACGGGGCCGATGAGAACAGCATCTTCGCGCGGCTGGTAACTTCACAAACGAAGGTCGAGTTTGGGAGGGACGGGACTTCCAAATCTGCCGGGGATGAGGACGCCTGCAAGATCGTATCGGCGGCGCCGCTTCCGACACATGAATACAACGTCGTGCTTGGTCTGGATCGAAAGATGCGCCTCTTTCATTCACTCGACGACATACGTCTGACCAACGACGAGAAGGACGTAATGCCCAAGCTACAGAAGTTTTACGAGTCCCGGCCTTTGCCGGACGACGAGTCTCCGCACGACTAGCGAAAAAAGGCTCCACGTACCTTCTGCGTCACGCCGCCCCGGAACAGCCCGCGGCCCAGGCGTTGCCCAGGATCTCGTTTGCATTGTAGCGCGCCTCGCTGTGCTTCCTTGGGGCCCTGGGGCGCTTTATCCATGGCGTCCGAGTACTGCTTGAACATGTTCTTGGCGAGCTTGCAGTAGCTCGCGGGATGCTGGTTGTTGGCTTCCGAGCCCTGGTTGAACGCGCCCGCGTTTTTGGCGGCGAGGCTCGGCGTGACGCGCGCGAAGGCGAGTACGGCGGCGACAGCGGCTACCACAATCATGCTGGACTTCACTTGGAGTCTCCGTGGGTTGGACCTGCGGTAGAGACTGATCCGCCCCGGTGAAGGGACTGGATGCGACGGTCAGGCTCGCACAGATCGTGTGGCCGGCCCCTCCACCACGCTGCGCGTGGTCCCTTCCCCCTCAGGCGGGAGAGGACCTCAGACTGAGGGACACACATCATGGACGATCTGACCAAGACCATCGCCGAGCGCGGTGACCTGGCGCATTTGGCGCTGTTTTTGTGGGCGAGCGGGGCAAGCGCGCTGCTCGTGTGGACGCTGCGTGAGCTCAGCGTCGCCAACAAGCGCTTCGAGGATTTCGTCAAGGAAATCGCAGCGCTCAACCAGCTGTTCTCTCGCACTCCGTCCGAACGATCCCGAGAAGGCTCGTTCGACCGACCGTTCTTCAAACGTAAGGACTGACATGCGGCAATCAAAGAGTGAGGCCGTCGAGGTCTTCAGGCAGTTCGCCTGGAACCTCGCGGGGCGCCTTGCTGTGCCCAAAGCACAGCGCCGGCCGGCACGGCCGGGAGGCAAGAAATGAGTGCGATCCCTATCGATGCCGATGGGCGCTTTGCAGGTTATGCGAGCGTCTTCGGCGAAGTCGACGACGGCGGCGACATCGTCATGCCGGGCGCATTCCGGAAGAGCCTGGGATTGCGCGGTCGGCAGCGGATAAAAATGCTGTTCCAGCACGACCCGAAGGAGCCTGTCGGCATCTGGGATGTGATCCGCGAGGATGGCTATGGCCTGTGGGTCGAGGGGCGGCTGGTGGGCGAGGTGCCGCGTGCCGATGCGCTGCGGCGGCTGATCGCCAGGGGCGCGGTCGATGGGCTGTCGATCGGCTTCCGAACGATCAAATCCAATCGCGCCAGTCGCGAGGGACACAGGCGGCTGTGGGAAGTCGATCTGTGGGAAATCTCCATCGTCACATTTCCGATGATGGATCTAGCCCGGATTGCTCCGGGTAAGTCGCTGGCGAACAGCCGGCTCGAACGGTCGCTCCAGGCGGCCATGTCCGTATTCAGGGCGTGAGTGGTTCACGCCTTTTCAACCTTGCGCATGAGCTTCGTCCGAAAAGTCTCCAACTTTTCGGGCTCATGCGAGAACTGAGGATCATATGACGGAAATCCAGAGCGGCCTCGAAAACAAGGCCGGCAATGTCGAAGGCATGTTCGGCGAATTCATGAGCGCCTTCGAGGAGTTCAAACGCACCAATGATGGGCGGTTGAACGAACTCGAAAAGCGCGGCGGCACCGACGCGCTGACCGAGGACAAACTCGGCCGGCTGAACCAGGCGCTCGACAACGCCAAATCGGCGATCGACCGCGCCAATCTCGAACGGGCCCGGCCGCGGCTCGAAGGTGGCGGCCGCATCGAGATCGGCGACGAGTACAAGGACGCGTTCTCGGCCTATGTGAAGCGCGGCGAAGAAAAGGCGCTGCGCATCGGCTCCAACCCCGATGGCGGCTACCTCGTGCCGAGCGAGACCGACGAGGCGATCACCCGGCTGATGGGTGCGCTGTCGCCGATCCGCGCGATCGCCAGCATCCGGCAGGTGTCGACCGCGGTCTATAAGAAGCCGGTGACCAAGACCGGTCCCGCGGTGGGCTGGGTGGCCGAAACGGCGGCACGGCCCGAGACCGATCACCCGGTGATCGATGCGCTGAGCTTTCCGACGGCGGAGCTCTACGCGATGCCGGCGGCGACGGCCGCGTTCCTCGACGATGCGGCGGTCGATGTCGGCCAGTGGATCGCCGAGGAGGTGAACGCCGCCTTCGCGCAGCAGGAAGGCACGGCCTTCGTTAGCGGCAACGGTACCAACAAGCCCAAGGGTTTCCTCGCCGAGACACCGATTGCCGAAGCGAGCTGGGAATGGGGCAAGCTCGGTTATGTGGCGACGGGTGCCGCCGGTGCGTTTGCCGCGAGCGATGCCAGCGATGTGCTGGTCGATCTCGTCTACGCGCTGAAGGCCGGCTATCGCCAGAACGCCAGCTGGGTGATGAACCGCAAGACGCAGGGCGCCATCCGCAAGCTCAAGGACGATGCTGGCAATTACATCTGGCAGCCGGCGGCAAGTGCGGACGGCAAGGCAACGCTGATGGGCTTCGATCTGGTCGAGGCCGAGGACATGCCCAACATCGCGGCGAACTCGTTCTCGATTGCGTTTGGTGACTTCAAGCGCGGCTATTTGATTGTGGATCGCCAAGGCGTCAACGTGCTGCGAGATCCGTACAGCGCCAAGCCCTATGTGCTGTTCTACACCACCAAGCGCGTCGGCGGCGGCGTGCAGAACTATGACGCGATCAAGCTGCTGAAGTTCGCGGCGAGCTAAAGTTCGTGATCCCGGCCGGCTGACGGTCCTTCCGCGTCGGCAACCGGTGCGGGCGGCCCCCACCCCCAGCCCCTCCCCACAAGGGGGAGGGGAGCTTGCGGCTCCTGTGCATCCCTCCCCCTTGCGGGGAGGGACCGAGGGTGGGGGCCACGGCCACCAAGGCAAGCGGCCGCCCCCTTCCGTCAGCTTCGCTGCCCCCTTCCCCCGCGCGCGGGAGAAGGGACCGACTGCCAATTCAGGGAAACAACAAAGATGACCTCCTATCTCATCGCCGGGCCTGGCGAGGAGCCGGTCTCGCTTGCCGAGACGAAGCTCTTTTGCAGGATCGACGGCGCGGATGAAGATGCGCTGGTGTCGGCGCTGATCGCGGCGGCGCGGCTACATGTCGAAAGCCTGACGGGCCGCGCGCTGATTGCCCAGACCTGGCGGCTTGTGCTCGATAGCTCGCCGCTGCTCGTGCCGCTGCCGGTGGTGCCGGCGATCGCGCTGGTCGATGCGCCGGATGGTGCAGTGCTGCAGGGCGACAGCGTGCTGCTCGCCGAGCAGGTGGATCAGCTGACGCTCGACTACACCGCAGGTTATGGCGGCGCCGAGGATGTGCCGCAGGATCTGAAGCAGGCGGTGCTGACACTCGTCGCCTATTGGTACGAGCATCGCGACAGCGTCACCGAGGCGCCGCTCGGCTTCGAGCGGCTGGTCAGCAGCTATCGGCGGGTGCGGCTGTGAACGAGATGCGTATTCCGCCGATCGGCACGATGACCGATCGCGTACAGCTCAAGCGGCGAGTGACCACACATGAAGGCGAGGGCGGCGAAATCGCCACCTTCAACACGATCGCCACGGTGTGGGCGCGGGTGCGGCAGCTGGGGGCGCGGTCGGCGCTCGCCAGCGATGCGCGCGGCCAGAGCATCAGTCACTCGGTGGTGCTGCGGTTTCGTAGCGACCTCAAAGCCGGCGATCGCATCAGCTTTCGCGGCGGCGACCTCGAGGTGGAATCGGTCGCGGACACCAACGGGCAGCGCGCTTACCTCGCCTGCCAGTGCAGCGAGAGGGTGGTGACGGGATGACCCATCCGATTGTTGCGCTGCAGGGGGCGTTCGTGACGGCGCTGCGGGCGGCCGATGTCGCGGTATTCGACGCGCCCCCGCAGGAGCGGAAGCCGCCTTATGTGATGATCGCACGGCACGATGTGCTGCCGCGCGATGGCGACACTGCGCCGGGGCATGAGCATCGATTGCTGCTGCATGTGTGGGCCGCAGGCGCGAGCCGCAAGGCGGCGCTGACGATTGCCGAGCAGGTGCTCGTCGTCGCGTATGCGTTCGACTGTGCGGCGCTGAAGCTCACCCTGCGGCGGCATGACCGCACCGACACGGCGATCGACGCGGCGACGGGCCAGGCCCGCGCAGCGGTCGCGCTAACCTTTTTCACCGAACCTAACTGAGGACAACATGGCAGCCCAGAGCGGCAAGGATATGCTCCTGAAACTCGACCAGACCGGAAGCGGCAGCTTCCTGACGGTCGCAGGATTGCGCACGCGGGCGCTGGCGTTCAACGCCGCCGCGATCGACATCACCGATGCCGAAAGCGCCGGACGGTGGCGCGAGCTGCTGAGCGGCGGCGGCATCAAGCGCGCCTCGGTCAGCGGCTCGGGCATCTTCAAAGACCAGAGCTCGGACGCAAAGATCCGCGAGCTGTTCTTCGCCGGCACGATCCGCGACTGGCAGTTGATCCTGCCCGATTTCGGCACCATCGCAGGCGCGTTCCAGATCACGGCGCTGGAGTTCTCGGCCGACCATGCGGGGGAAGTGAATTTCGACATCGCGCTCGAGAGCGCGGGCGAACTCAGCTTCACGGTGCTCTGATGGCGAACACACAGCGTGGAGAAGTCGCCGCAACGCTCGACGGCGAGGAACGTGTCCTCTGCCTCACACTCGGAGCATTGGCCGAACTCGAGGCGCGGCTGATGGCAGGCGATCTGGTGGGGCTCGCCGAGCGGTTCGCCAGTGGTCGAGTTTCAGCGCGGGACCTGACGGCGATCCTCGGCGCCGGCCTGCGTGGCGGCGGCAATGCGATCACCGACGACGATCTGGCGCGGATGGCGATCGAGGGCGGGCTGACGGGTGCTGCCGAGATCGCAGCGCGATTGCTGCGCGCGACGTTCGGCGGTGAGGCATGAATCCTTTCCCTTGGGCCCACGCGATGCGGCTCGGCTTCGGCGTGCTGCGGCTGTCGTCGAAGGAGTTCTGGGGCCTGACGCCGCGCGAACTGGCGGCGGCATTCGAGGCGATGAGCGGCGGGCGCGGCAGTGCGCCGGATCGCACCAGGCTGGGCAATTTGATGGAGCGCTTCCCCGATGGCCGATGATCGTTTTCCGGAGAACTTCACGCGTGAGCTGACCGATGTATCGATCGAGCTCAAACGCGTCGGCGACCTTGCTGATGGTGTGGGCCGCTCGCTGAGCAGCGCACTTCGTGGCGCCGTACTCGACGGCAAGTCGCTGAAGAGCGTGCTCGGCGAGGTGTCGCGGGCGTTTGCCGACATCGCATTGAAGGCGGCATTGAAGCCTGTCGGACAGCTTGTGACCGGTGCGGTTGAGAGCCTGTTCAACGCCGTGAACCCGGTGCTCGGCGGAGTCACGCCGTTCGCCAAGGGCGGCGTCATCGCCGCACCGACGTATTTTCCGACAGGGCGCGGACTTGGCGTGGCCGGCGAGGCGGGGCCTGAGGCGATCATGCCGCTGACACGCGGCAGCGATGGACGGCTGGGCGTCGCGGGCGGCGGTGGTGCGGTCAATGTGACGTTCAATGTCACGGCGAATGATGCGCGGAGCTTTGCGGCGAGCGAGGCCGAATTGTCGGCGATGCTGTTGCGGGCGGTGAAGCGCGGGACGAGGGCGAGCTGATGGCTTTTCACCACATCCGCTTTCCGCTCGATGTCTCGCTCGGGGCGCGCGGAGGGCCAGAGCGGGCGACCGACATCGTGACGCTGTCGAGTGGCCGCGAAGAGCGTAATTCGCGCTGGGCGCATTCGCGGCGGCGGTACAATGCCGCTACGGCGTGAAGTCGCGTGCCGACATGCAGGCCGTGCTGGCATTCTTCGAGGAGCGGCGTGGGCGGTTTCATTCGTTCTTGTGGCGCGATGCGCTCGACCATTCCAGCAATGGCTGGCAGCCGCTCGGCACGGGCGATGGAGCCACGACGGCGTTCCCGCTCCTGAAGACGTATGGCGCGAGCTTCGATCCCTATCTGCGGCCGATCAGCAAGCCTGTGGCGGAGAGCGTGGTGGTGGCCGTCAATGGGACGCCGACGATTGCGATTGGCGTGGATGATGCGACCGGTATCGTGACCTTTGACGTCGCGCCCGGGGGTGGGGCGGTGCTGACGGCGAGCTTCGAGTTCGACGTGCCGGTGCGCTTCGACATCGACCGGCTCGACATCGAGCTCAGCAGCTTCGATGCGGCAGACGTGCCGTCGATCCCGCTGGTCGAGGTGTGCGAATGAGGACGCTGGATGTTGGGTTCAAGGCGCATGTCGAGAGTGGCGCGACGACGCTGGCGAATTGCTGGAAGCTGACGCGTCGCGATGCAATGGTGCTGGGCTTCACGGACCATGACCAGACGCTGAGCTTTGGCGGGATCGACTACGAGCCCATGCATGGGCTCGATGGCGGCGAGGTTGGGGCGAAGCTCGGCTCGCAGGTAGACACGACCGAGATCATCGGTGTGCTGCACTCGGATGCGATCGAGGAGGCGGATATCGCGGCTGGCCTCTATGACGGAGCGACGGTCGAGACGTGGCGGGTCAATTGGCGCGATGTCGGCCAACGCCTGCTGCAGCGGCGCGCGACGATCGGCGAGATCGTGCGCGAAGATGGCCAGTTTCGCGGCGAGCTGCGTAGCGGACAGCAGGCGCTGAACCGCGTGCAGGGGCGGTTGTATTCGCCGCTCTGCGATGCGCTGCTTGGCGATGCGCGATGCAAGGTCAGTCCCTCGCATCCGCATTTTGGGCTGGGATGCGATCGACAGATCGGGACGTGTCGCGACCGCTTCGGCAATGTCGCCAATTTCCGTGGCTTTCCACACATCCCCGGCAACGACTTCGTGCTGACCTATCCCAGGAGCGATGACCCTCTCGAGGGGAGCCCGATGTACCGATGACGCGGGACGATGTGGTCCGCGCGGTGCGGACGTGGCCGGGGACGCCCTATCGTCATCAGGCGGCGACACTGGGCGCAGGGTGCGACTGCCTGGGGCTGATCCGCGGCGTCTGGCGGACGCTGTATGGGACCGAGCCCATGGCGCTGCCGAACTACCGCGCCGATTGGCGCGACACGCGGCACGCCGATGAACTGATTGATGTGGCGCGGCAACTCTTGGTGCCGGCGGCGGGCGAACCCATTGCGGGGCAGGTGGTGCTGTTCCGGTTGGGCCGAGCGGCGCTGCCTAAGCATTGCGGCATCGTCGTCGAGGACGGCCGCTTCATTCACGCGCAGGAAGGTCTCGGCGTCGTCGAGGCCAATCTCACTCATGGCTGGCAGCGGCGCGTCGCCGGGCTATTCGATTTTCCGGGGCTCTGATGGCAACACTTGCACTCTCTCTCGCAGGCCAAGTAGTCGGCGGCGCGTTTGGCGGGCCGATCGGCGCGACCATTGGACGGGCGCTTGGTGCGTTGGCGGGGAGCGCCATCGACAGTGCGCTGTTTGCTGAGAAGCCAGCGGCAGCGACCGGTGGCGACATCCGGCTGCAGGGGTCGAGCGAAGGTGTGTCGATCCCCAGGCTCTATGGATGGAGCCGGTTGAGCGGCAACATCATCTGGGCGACCGAACTCGAAGAGATCACCGAGGAGCATGCCGGCGCCAAGGGCACGAGCAGCGACGACGAGCGTGGCATCGCGGCGAGCTTCGCCATTGGGCTCTGTGAGGGCGACGTGCATCGGCTGGGCCGGATCTGGGCCGATGGGCAATTGCTGGAGACCAGCGGCATTACGCTGCGCTTCTATCGTGGGACTGAGGCGCAGGCGGCCGACAGCCTGATCGAGGCCAAGCAAGGCGCCGATGCGCCGGGCTATCGTGGCCTCTGTTATCTGGTGTTCGAGCGGCTGCCGTTGGCGCCGTTCGGGAATCGGATTCCAAATATCTCGGTCGAGCTTTGCCGCGTGGTCGGTGAGCTGGAGCCGGCGACCAGAGCGGTGACGGTAATTCCCGGCGCGACGGAGTTCGGCTACGACCCGAGCCCGCGTGTCCGGCTGGTGAGCGCGGGGGTCACCGAGGCCGAGAATACGCACCTGAGCCGGGATATCTCCGATTGGACGCTGTCGATCGACGAACTCACCGCGCTCTGTCCGAACCTCGAACATGTGGCCTTGGTGATCGCGTGGTTCGGCGACGATCTGCGCTGCGGACATTGCACGATCCGGCCCAAGGTCGAGGCTGCATCACGAACGGTGCTGGACGCGACATGGTCGGTGGCCGGGCAGGGACGCGGCGCTGTCGGCGTGGTAACGACGCATGACGGGGGCCCGGCCTATGGCGGGACGCCATCCGATGCGGCGGTGCTGGCGGCGATTGCCGATCTTGTCGCGCGGGGCATCTCAGTCACGCTGTACCCAATCGTGCTGATGGACATTCCGGTCGGCAATGGGCTTGGTCAGCCGCCCTATCCGTGGCGTGGCCGCATCTCTTGCGCGTCGGGATCGGATGGTACCGGCGCCGCGACAACGGAAGTCGCGAGCTTTGCAACCGAGTACCGCAGCTTCATCCTGCACTATGCGCAGCTGGCGCATGATGCGAGCGGCGTCGAGGCGCTGCTTATCGGCTCGGAACTGCGCGGGCTGACGAGTGTGCGCGGCACGGCCAACAGCTTTCCGTTCGTCAGCCAGCTCGTGACGCTGGCGGCTGATGTGCGGGCCATCGTCGGCGGCGGCACCAAGCTCAGCTATGCGGCGGACTGGAGCGAATATTCCGGTTATCAACCGGGCGGCGGGGCGAAATTCTTTCACCTTGATCCGCTCTGGGCATCGGCCAACATCGATGCGGTCGGGATCGACAATTACATGCCGGTCGCCGACTGGCGGACAGGCCCCGGCCCCTATGCCGTCGCCGATCTCAATGAGGGCATCGCCGGCGGCGAGGGGTTCGACTGGTACTATGCCTCCGACGCCGCCCGGCTGGCGGGGACGCGCAGCCCGATCACCGACGGTGCCTATGGTGAGCCATGGGTGTGGCGGTTCAAGGATCTGGCGAATTGGTGGGGCAACGCCCATCACGACCGGCCCGCTGGCGTGCGCTCAGGATCGGCGACGGGATGGGTGCCGGGCAGCAAGCCGGTCTGGTTCACGGAACTGGGCTGTGCCGCGATCCATCGCGGCGCCAACCAACCCAATGTGTTCCTCGACCCCAAGAGCTCGGAGAGCTTTGCGCCCCATTTCTCGAACGGCGTTCCGGATGTGCTGGAGCAGCGGCAGGTCTTGCGCGCGCAACTCCAACACTGGGCCGGCAGCGGCATGGTGCAGCGGATTTACCTGTGGACCTGGGACGCGCGGCCCTACCCGGCGTTTCCGGCGAACCTTGATGTGTGGAGCGATGGCGCCAATCACGCGACCGGGCATTGGCTGACCGGGCGGCTTGGCGGGCTTGCGAGCGACGAGCTGTTGCGGGCGGTGGCCGAGGATTTCGGCGTGACGCTGGACGAGGTCGAGGCGCAGCCACCCTTCGTCCATGGCTATGTTATCGATGCGCCGATGACGGCGCGTGCGGCGCTGGAGCCCATCCTCGCGCTCAGCGGACTTGCGGTGCGCGATACGCCGGAGGGTCTCAGCATCGGTCGGGCCAGTGGCGAGGACGCGCTGGCCATCGGCGAGGTCGTCGCCGGTGATGGCCCGCTGCTGTCGCGGCGGCGTCCCGATCCGGGCGAAGCTATCGGCCAGGTGGCGTTGTCCTATCTCGATCGCGAGCGGAACTATCTGAGCGGCTCGGTGACTGCGCTGTCCGCTAAGGGCGGACCGCTGGAGCATGTCTCGGCGGGCATGGTGCTCGATCTTGGCGGGGCGCGGATGGGGGCCGAGTTCCTGCTGCTGGAGCACACGGCGAAGCGGGATGTGGTGGAGCTGACCGCGCCGCCATCGCTTGCGTCGCTGGAGGTGGGCGACAGCATCGCAGTCGGCGACGATCTGTTCGAGATTGCCGAGATCCGCGATGGCCTGGCGCGGCGCATTTCAGCGCGCGCATTGCTGCCGGAGCTGACGATTGCGGTGTCGGGGACACGGCCTGTTGTCGGCAACACTGTGCCGGCGTCTCGCGCCGTGCCTGTCGTTGATGCAGCCCATTTGCCACCGCTGCCAGAAGATATTTCGCGCACGCGGCTGGTGCTGGGTGCCTTCGCAAAACCTTGGCCGGGTCATGTGGATCTGACCGAGGATGGGGCGGGCGTGAGCCTTGCGACGCTGGGTGCGGCCGCGACCTTGGGGACGCTGACGGTGCCGCTCGCGGCGGGGTCGATTTACTTCTGGGACAATGTGAACGCGGTGGAGCTGGTGCTCTATGCCGGGCATCTGTCGTCACGTGACGACGACGACGTTCTGGCGGGCGCGAACCGGCTCGCCGTCGAGAACAATGCGGGCGAGTGGGAGATCGTCGGCTTCGCCAACGCGACGCTGACCGCGCCCCGGACCTATCGGCTGACGCGATTGCTCCGTGGGCAGCAGGGGACGGATCATGCAATCGGCCCGGTGGCGATCGGCAATCGGGTGATGCTGCTCGACGCGCGGGTCTCGACGCTGCCGGTGTCCCCCGCCTGGCTCGATACGAGCGCGGTGTTGCGGGCCTTCGCCGGAGCCGCGGATGGCGTCGGGACACTATCTAGCGCGGTGATCAGTCTTGCGCCGATCCTGCCGCTGCGGCCGGTTCATCTGCGATCCAGCCGAGCGGCAAGTGGCGACGTTACGCTGAGCTGGCTGCGGCGCAGCCGGGCCGATGCGGATTCATGGGCGGTGGACGATGCGCCGCTCGACTGGTCGCCCGAGGCCTACCGGCTGACGATCTATAGCGGCGTTACACTGAAGCGGACGATCGAGCTGTCGTCGGCCTCGACTGTCTACACCGCGGCGCAGCAGACTGCAGATTTTGGCGCACCGCCCTCGAGCTTCATCTTCAAGGTCGCGCAGAAAAGCGCGCTCTACGGACCCGGCCATTGGGCCGAAGGAGTGTTCAATGCCTGATCCAACGCCGGAGGAGCGCTTCGCGCGCTGCCTCAATTTCGTCCTCAAGCAGGAGGGCGGCTATGTCGATCATCCGGCCGATCCGGGTGGCGCGACCAATCTGGGGATTACCCGCAAGACGCTGGCGCGCTGGCGCAAGGTCTCACCGTGGTGGGATCTGCCAAAGGCCGATGTGAAGGCGCTTGGTGTCGGCGAGGCTGGACAAATTTATCAGTCCTCCTACTGGCGGCGGGTGCAGGGCGCGGCGCTGCCCGGTGGTCTCGATCTCGCGCTGTTCGATTTCGCGGTAAACTCCGGCCCGGAGCGCGCGATCAAGGCGCTGCAGGCGAGGCTCAGGGTGAAGGCCGATGGCGACATGGGGCCGCTGACGCTCGATGCGCTCAAGGCGCATGTGGCGATCGCTGGCGTTGCCGGGCTGACCATTGCGCTCTGCGATGGCCGCCTCGGCTTCCTGCAGCGTCTCTCGACGTTCGCCGTCTTCGGCCGCGGCTGGAGCCGTCGCGTCGCTGAAATCCGCAATGCTGCGCTGGCGATGGCCGGCGCAGACCCAGTTCCCCTCACTGAAAGGACAAACGATATGAATTTGCTCTCGGGCTACAAGACCTACATCGTCACCGCCGCCATGCTGCTGGCCGCCATCGCCGGCCTGCTCGGCGTCGACATCCCGGCGTTTGACCACACCGCGCCGGGCAATCTGCTGATGGAAGCGCTGGCATTTATCTTCCTGCGCAAGGGGCTGAAGGGGGACATCAGCAACGGCTAGCAAGCCCAACGGTCCTACCTAGTACCGACCCCAGCTATCAACCTTGAGCGGAACGATGAGCAGACAAGACTACGCGGAAGGCTC
>JBDSHC010000027.1:0-2622 GCA_039918675.1 Devosia sp. | reverse complement strand
ACTCGCGGTCCGACGAGGCACCGAGGTGATACTTGACGTCACCCGAGCCTTCGACGTCCTCGGAGTAGTAGGCGCCGCCCTTGAATTCATGGAACAGCGCGCGATGCGGCTTCATCATCACCTGGGTGAGGACGTTGAGGCGGCCGCGATGCGCCATGCCTAGAACGATGTCCTTCACACCGAGCGCGCCGCCGCGCTTGATGATTTGCTCGAGCGCCGGGATCAGCGATTCCGAGCCATCGAGGCCGAAGCGCTTGGTGCCCGTGTACTTCACGTCGAGGAACTTCTCGAAGCCTTCCGCCTCGATCAGCTTGTTGAGAATGGCCTTCTTGCCATTGGCCGTGAACTTGATCTCCTTGTCCGGCCCTTCCATCCGCTCCTGGACCCATTGCTTGGCCTCGGGATCGTTGATGTGCATGAACTCGACGCCGACCGTCGAGCAATAGGTCCGCTGCAGAATGGCCAGCATCTCGGGCACGGTCGCATATTCGAGCCCGAGCACGTTATCGATGAAAATCTTGCGGCCGTAATCGGCCTCGGTGAAGCCATAGGTCTGAGGATCGAGCTCAGGCGCCGGATCGTCTTCTTTGAGGCGCAGCGGATCGAGATCGGCATGGAGGTGACCGCGCGTTCGATAGGCGCGGATCATCATAATGGCGCGGATGGAGTCGCGGCTCGACGCCAGCACATCCACCGGGCTTGGCGCCGGGGCGCCCTCGGCCACGGCTTTCTTGGTCAGCGCGGCGCCCGTCTTGACGACGATCTCGCCCCAATTGCCGTCGAGCGCCGAAACGAGGTCGCCATTGGCGGTCTGCGGCCAGTCGGCCCGCGCCCAGCTTGGCCCCTCGGCATTCTTGGCGACCACGGCCGAACTGTCTTCCAGCCGGCCGAAATAGCTCGCCCATGTCGGGTCGATGCTACCAGGATTGGTCTTGTAGCGGTTGTAAAGGTCCTCGATGTAGGCGGCGTTGCCGCCATAGAGGAAAGAGGAAAGTAAGAACTGCTCGTTCTTGTCCTGTCGGGTCATTTTGTCTGTAAGGCGGGGCTTTTCCCCGTGTTCCCTGTGTGCCGGCCGCCCGGAGAGGGCGCCCGTTCCGCGCTGCGGCGGACTATGACGGTGTTAGATTAGCATCCTGCTAAGAAATGGGCACCCAGACCAAGGTCTGAAACCCCTGTTTACCTTCAACTTATCGTAGGTCGTCTCGCTCCGGCCGGGCGGCGATCATTGTGCCGCAAGGCCCCTTCTGTCTTTCCAACGCTCAGCCCAGCGGTTTCATCCGCTGGTGCCGGATTGCCGTTCAATCTCAGCCCTTTAGGACATCCGCCAGGGTCACGCCGATCCTTGCAGGCGAACGCGACATTTTGATGCCTGCCGCTTCCATCGCCGCAATTTTGTCTTCCGCGCCGCCCTTGCCGCCCGAAATCACCGCGCCAGCATGGCCCATGGTGCGCCCCGCGGGAGCGGTAAGGCCCGCGATAAAGCCTGCCATCGGCTTCTTGCGGCCTTTCTTCGCCTCATCGATCAGGAACTGCGCCGCTTCTTCCTCGGCCGAGCCACCGATCTCGCCGATCATGATGATCGACTTGGTCGCCGGGTCCGCGAGGAACATCTCGAGGATATCGATGAATTCGGTGCCCTTGACCGGATCGCCGCCGATGCCGACCGCCGTGGTCTGGCCGAGCCCGGCATTGGTGGTCTGGAAGACCGCCTCATAGGTCAGCGTGCCCGAGCGCGACACGATGCCGACCGAGCCCTTCGAAAAGATCGAGCCCGGCATGATGCCGATCTTGCACTCTTCCGGCGTCAAAACGCCCGGGCAGTTCGGCCCGATCAGCCGCGACTTCGAGTTCTGGAGCCTGGCCTTGACCCGCACCATGTCGAGCACCGGCACGCCCTCGGTGATCGTCACGATCAACGGGATTTCGGCATCGATCGCCTCGATGATGGCATCGGCAGCGCCCGCCGGCGGCACATAGATCACCGACGCATTGGCATTGGTCTTGGCCTTGCCCTCGGCCACCGAAGCGAACACCGGCAACGACGCCGAGCCGTCGAGCCCGCTCGTCCAGATCTCGCCCGCCTTTTTGGGATTCACCCCGCCCACCATCTTGGTACCGTAATAGGCCAGCGCCTGCTCCGTATGGAACGTCCCGGTCTTGCCGGTCAGGCCCTGAACGAGCACGCGGGTGTCTTTGTTGACGAGAATGGACATGGAGCTTTCCGGGTTAGGGCGTCGGCGTGTCGCCGACGAGAACGTTGAATTCGATCGAGAGTGAGCCTTCGACGCGGGCCGCGATGACCAGCAGTTTCTTGTCGGCGCTTTCCCACACGCCATAGGACCCGCCTTCGTCGACCTTGCCGCTGAGCCCTTCGAGGCCGTCGATCTTGCTGAGGTCGAACGCGTTTTCGTAATCGCCGAAATCGACGCGGCAATAGCCCAGCGACTGCGTACGATAGGTCTCGAACGAGCCCCACAATTCGACGCCGATGATATCGGGCAGGTCGCGTGCGCCCGTGTAGACGCGCTTGAACGGCCCGTTGTCGGTGCCGTCATACGGCACCCAGCCGGCATCGTTGGCCTTGTCGAAAGCATCCGCGGCGCCACCCGAAATCGACGTGCA
>JBDSHC010000026.1:0-2626 GCA_039918675.1 Devosia sp. | reverse complement strand
CCCGGCGCGCCGCGCGTAATCGTGCCCGAATGGCAGGAGTCGAAGATCAGCCAGACGAAGGCGCCGGTCTTGCGGATATCCAGCAGAGCCTTCGCCATCTCGTCATCGGTGATGACGTTGGGCATGTACGGGTCGCCCTTGGGCGCCATCATCGTATCGGCGGCGAGGAAGATTTCGTCACGCCCATCGGCTTCGGTCAGATCGGTCCTGGCCGGTTGCTGCGAGCCATGGCCCGAGAACTGGAGGAAGATGAAATCGCCGGCCTTCGCCTTCTTAGCGATCTTGCCGAGTTCGCCGAGGATCGCGTCATGCGTCGCCAGCTGCAGGCCCTCCCCGGAGCCGAGCGTTGTGACGTTTTCGGGCGCAAACGGCACCGGCGCGCTGGTCAGCAGATAGTCGCGGACAAGAACGGCGTCGTTCTTGGGGCCCTTCAGCCAATATTTTTCCTCGAGATTGGGGTAGTCGCTCACGGCGGCGATCAGCGCGTAATTCTCGCGCGCCTCGGCAGGCGATGCGACCAACGCACCCAGAAAACAGACCGGCGCCATTGCCAGCATCAAGCTCATCCGGCGCGTGAGCCCAAATCGAGTGCCGATCATCAGAGTCCCCAAAAAACACGTTTGATTTCAGTAATTAGACGAAGGGACTATGGCTGCTTGGTGGCGGAAGGCAAGCGCCGCCGGGGTGTTTTCGAGGGAGGGCTTAAGCGCGCATTTTCCAAAGGACGCAAACAGCTTGCAGCCAGTCGCCGGAGCCGAATAGTGTCCGGCGCGACGACGAGGAGAGTTCGACTTGGCTGCAGTGATGATCCCGATAATCCTTGCCGGTGGGCAGGGCACGCGGCTGTGGCCGCTGTCGCGTTCGGCTCGGCCGAAGCAGTTTCTGGCGCTGACCGGTGATTTGAGCCTGTTCCAGGAGACGCTGAAGCGGGTTTCGGACACGAGCCGGTATGGCAAGCCTGTGATCATCACCAATGCTGAGTACCGGTTCATCGTCGCCGAACAGGCGCAGGAGATCGGGATTGAACTCGCCGGGGTGCTGCTCGAGCCGGTGGCGCGCAACACCACGGCAGCTATTGCCGCGGGGGCGTTCTTTGCGCTGAAGCAATCGGGCGCCGATGCGGTGATCCATATTCTGGCATCGGATGCCTCGATCGATGCCAATGACAATTACTGGTCGTCGGTCGATATCGCGGCCAAGGCGGCTGCCAGCGGACGGCTGGTGACCTTCGGCATCACGCCGAGTGCCCCAGAGACCGGCTATGGCTATCTCGAAGCTGGCGCGGAACGCAGCGATGGGACCCGCGAAGTGGCACGGTTCGTCGAAAAGCCCGATGCGGCCAAGGCGCAGCAGATGCTCGATGCCGGGGGCTTCTACTGGAACTCCGGCATGTTCATGCTGGGGGTGGGCACCTTCCTCGATGAGGTCAAGGCCCTGTCGCCCGAGAGCTATGCGGCCGCGCAGGGCGCAGTCGACAACGCCAAGTCCGATCTCGACTTCATCCGGCTCGATCATGACAGCTTTGCGCAGGCGCCGAACATCTCGGTCGATTACGCGATCTTCGAGAAGACCAAGAAGGTCGCCATGGTGCCGGTGACGTTCTTCTGGAGCGACCTCGGCAGCTGGGACGCGGTGTGGAAGGTCTCCGACAAGGATGCAGGTCACAATGCGATCCGTGGCGCGGCGACGCTTTCCAACACCACCAACTCATTCGTTCTGACCGACAAGGCCCATGTCGCCGTCGATGGTCTCGACGATGTCGCGGTGATCGCCACCGAGGATGCGGTGTTCGTCGGCAAGCTCTCCGATGCCCAGAAGGTCGGCGCCATGGTCAAGGCGCTGAAGGCCAATCCGGAGACGCTCGGCCTCACCGAGATCCATAAGACCGCCTATCGGCCCTGGGGCGGCTATTCCTCGATCCTGAGCGGCGCGCGCTTTCAGGTGAAGCGGCTGTTCGTCAAGCCGGGCAAGAAGCTCAGCCTTCAGAAGCACCATCACCGGGCCGAGCACTGGATCGTCGTCTCCGGTACCGCCGAGGTCACCATCGACGGCACCATCACCCAGCTCAGCGAGAACCAGAGCATCTATCTCCCCCTCGGCTGCGTGCACCGCCTCGCCAACCCCGGCAAGATCCTGCTCGAACTGATCGAAGTTCAGACCGGATCGTATCTGGGAGAAGACGACATCATCAGGATCGAAGACGAGTTCGGCAGGGCGTAACCCCTATTTTCACGGCAGCGCTTGACTTGGCGTTTCAGTGTGCTACATAACTACCACACTAATTCGGACGTACACATGACCAGCTTTAACGAAACACAGCCGATCTTCGTCCAGATCCGCCAGAGGATTGCCGCCATGATTCTGAGTGAAACCGCCAAGGAAGGCGAAGCCCTGCCATCGGTCCGGTCGATCGCCGCCGATCTCAGCGTGAACCCGCTCACCGTCACCCGCGCCTATGATGCTCTGGTCGATCTGGGCGTCGTCGAAAGCCGCCGCGGTATGGGGATGTTTGTCGCCACCGGTGGGCGCGACAAACTGCTCGGGCACGAGCGCGAGACATTTCTCAAACAGGAATGGCCGCGCATTCGCTCCCAGATGAAAGCACTCGGCCTCGATCTTGCGACCC
>JBDSHC010000025.1:0-10731 GCA_039918675.1 Devosia sp. | reverse complement strand
GCCGATCCGCGCCAGCAGGCGGTTACGCCGCTGTTCGTTAGTCCGCGCCGCTGCTGCCGCCCGGACAAAGTCTCATCATTTCGCCGTGATTTTCCGGGCACCTTCGGGTTGCGGATCAATGCAATCGGCACCATGTTGGCCGCGCGCGTTCCCGCAACCAGAACCAGAGTTCTACACGCCGCCGGAGGTCATTAATGCCGCACGATACACCCCTGATCACAACGATCGTGGCGGGTCTGGTGCTGGCGTTCATCTTCGGAACCATCGCGAACCGGTTCAAGATGCCGCCGCTAGTGGGCTATCTGGTCGCCGGCATCGCAGTGGGTCCGTTCACCCCTGGTTTCGTCGCCAATGCGGAGCTCGCCACAGAGCTCAGCGAGATCGGCGTGATCCTCCTGATGTTCGGCGTCGGCCTCCATTTCTCGCTCAAAGATCTGCTGTCGGTCCGCGCCATCGCGATCCCCGGCGCTATCGTACAAATCGCTGGCGCGACGGTCATGGGCATTGGGCTCGCGCTCCTGCTCGGCTGGTCGATCTGGGCGGGGTTGATCTTCGGTCTTGCACTCTCGGTCGCGTCGACGGTTGTGCTGCTTAAGGCGCTGCAGGACCGACATATCGTTGAAAGCGAGCGTGGCCGGATCGCGGTGGGCTGGCTGATCGTCGAAGACATTGCCATGGTTCTCGCACTGGTGTTGATCCCGGCACTTGCCGGCTTGATGGGCGGTACCTCGGTCGAGCTCCACGATCCGTTCATTGATCTGTTCGAGCGCTTCACCGGCATTCATCTCAACATCTGGGGTATTCTCGGCGTCACCGTCCTGAAGCTCGCGGCGTTTGTGGGCTTCATGCTGGTGGTAGGGCGCCGGGTGATCCCATCGATCCTTCACTTCACCGCACATAGCGGCAGTCGCGAACTGTTCCGGCTCGCCGTGCTTGCGATTGCGCTGGGCGTTGCCGCGGGGGCGTCCTATCTCTTCGGCGTCAGCCTTGCGCTCGGTGCGTTCTTCGCTGGCATGATCCTCAGCGAATCCGAACTCTCCAACCGCGCGGCGCAGGAGAGCCTGCCGTTCCGCGACGCATTCAGCGTGCTGTTTTTCGTGTCGGTGGGCATGCTGTTCGATCCGACAGTGCTGCTCACCAATCCGCTGCCGGTGATCGCGACTGTCTTCATCATCATCATCGGCAAGTCGGCGCTGGCCTTCATGATCGGCATGCTGTTCCGGCAACCCGTAGGCACGGCGCTCACCATTTCGGCCAGCCTCGCGCAGATCGGCGAATTTTCCTTCATCCTCGCGGCGCTGGGCGTCGGTCTCGGCATCCTGCCGAGCGAGGGCCGCGATCTGATCCTGGCCGGCGCGTTGATCTCGATCATCCTCAATCCGGTGATCTTCTACTTTGCTGAAGCGGTGCGGCCGAGGCTCGAGGCGCGCGTCGCGGCGCGCAACCCTGCGATCGTCGTCCCCAACCGCGTCGAGCCCGAAATGGCTGCTGCCGCTGTGCCGGCGGCGCCGCCCGAGGCGATCGACGAGCGCATCCCGACGACGCTCATAGGTCACGCGGTGCTTGTCGGCTATGGCCGCGTGGGCAGCGTCGTTGCGGATGGCCTCAAGCGGCAGGGCACGCCCTTTGTGGTCATCGAGGATTCGGAAAAGCGCGTCGCGGCCGCCCATGATGCCGGGCTCGAAGTCATCGTGGGCAATGCCGCGACGTCGGAATCGCTGGCGCTCGCCAATGTCGCCCAGGCGACGACGCTGCTCGTCGCCATCCCCAATGCCTTCGAGGCGGGGCAGGCGGTGGAGCAGTGTCACAAGATCAACCCGAAGCTGCTGATCATTGCGCGGGCCCATTCGGACGAAGAGGTCACCTATCTCCGTGACCTCGGCGCCAATGAAGTCATCATGGGCGAGCGCGAGATCGGGCTTGGCATGCTTGGCTGGACCAATGGCGATGCGGCGCATGAAGTCGAAGTCGGGCGCTCGCAGGCCGGGCTAGATGCGGTCGCTGCGGCGCTGAAGCTCGATCTGGGCGCGACGCCGCCGCAGCGTCCGGTGCCCAAGCCCGCGCCGGCCGCCGCTATCCCTGTCGAGGAACTCGAGGCCGCGATCGAAGCGGCACATCCGGAGCATGTGCCGACCGGTCCGGCCGAACCGCTGGCCGAGGTGCCGTCGTTCGGGGAGACGCCGATCGAAGACGAGCCGGCGAAGCCTGCTCTGGTGGTTGCTGGCGAGATGCAGCGGTTCGAGCCTCTGGTCGAGGCGCCGGTGAGCTATGTCGACCCGGAAATGGTCGAGGATGACGACGGTATACTGACCATCGAGGCGGCGCCGGTGATCGAACTGCCGCCGCCATCGGCGCCGAGCCTGTTTTCTGATATCGATCCGGATGAGTTGGCGCAGGGGGTCGAGCTTGAGGCGGAGCCCGCTGCAGACGAGCCGGAGCTGAAGATCGTTCCGGAGACTGAACCCGAGGCCGAGCCCGAGCCGGCCAAACGTGGGCCTCGTGCTGCTGGGCCGTCCAGCACGCCGGGCGCGCCTTTCGTGCCGGAAGTCGAGCCGGCCGGCGAGTAGTGGTGCAGTCTGGTACGATTTGCTCGCAAATCGGCCAGAACGCGCTATATCTCGCCTAAACCGATCGGCATTCGATGATCTCGCAAAAGGCAAAATACGCGCTTCGGGCGCTGCTGGCTCTGGTCAAGGCGCCGCCGGAGACGTCCTTGATGATCTCGGAAATCTCGAGGGTTCAGGCTATCCCCAAGAAGTTTCTCGAGCAGATACTGCTTGAACTGAAGCGCCATGGCATCGTCGCCAGCCGGCGCGGGCGGCTGGGGGGCTATGTGCTGCTGAAGCCGGCGGACCAGATCACGTTCGGCGAGGTGCTGCGGCTGATCGATGGGCCGATCGCGCCGCTGCCATGTCTCTCGAAGATCGCCTATCGCCGCTGTGCGGATTGCCAGGACGAGGGCAGCTGCGAGATTCGGCATGTCTTCGCCCATGTGGTCAAAGCCCAGCGCGAAGTGCTCGATCACACGACGTTCGCGGATGCGGTGACCAAGGGGCGGATCCCGGAAGCTGTGCTTTAGAGGCCGCAAACTCGCGGGCTGATGGCCTAGGCTATTATCCGACTGCCGCAATTTCATTCCGCGTTTCTGGCCAATTCCGGAATCGATTGAACGAAACTTGCCGCCTAGCGTTGCCTAGCGGGAATATTTTCTCCAAACGCCGATTTTGAGCCTCTCCGGCAACCTTGAGAATGCCGACTAAGACGGTAGAGTTACGTCCATTGAACTGGAGGTTCTTATGAAGACGACTGCAACAATCCTGGCTGTGAGCGCGCTGGTCGCCTCGATCGGCTTCGCGGGAGTAGTAACCGCCCGCGCGGCCGACCAGACCCTGCTCAATGTGAGCTACGACCCGACGCGCGAATTGTACGAAGAGTACAATGTCGCTTTCGCCAAGCACTGGAACGAGACGACCGGGGGCAATGTCACGATCGAACAGAGCCATGGCGGCTCGGGCAAGCAGGCCCAGGCGGTCATCGACGGGCTCGGCGCCGACGTCGTGACGCTGGCGCTCGAAGGCGACATCAACGCCATCGTCAAGAAATCCGGCCTGATCGATGAGAACTGGCGCGGTGAATTCGAAAATAACTCGACCCCTTACACCTCAACCATCGTGTTCCTCGTCCGCAAGGGTAACCCCAAGGGCATCAACGACTGGGACGATCTGATCAAGGACGGCGTTGAAGTGATCACGCCCAATCCCAAAACCTCTGGCGGTGCGAGATGGAATTACCTCGCAGCCTGGGCTTGGGCGAACAAGAATCTAGGCGGCGATGAAGCCAAGGATATTGATTTCATCAAGCAGCTCTATAGCCACGTTCCAGTGCTCGACACCGGCGCCCGTGGTTCGACCGTGACCTTCGCACAGAAGGAACTGGGCGACGTGCTGCTGGCTTGGGAAAACGAGGCCTATCTCGTGCTCTCCGAATTCGGTGCCGATAATTTCGACATCGTCTATCCGCCGAGCTCGATCCTCGCAGAACCGCCGGTCGCCATTGTCGACAAGAATGTCGAAGCGCATGGCACGGCCGATCTTGCCAAGGAATATCTGGCTTATCTCTACTCGGCCGAAGGCCAGACGATTGCGGCAAAGAATCACTATCGTCCGAGCAAGCCGGACCTCGTCACCGACAAGGCGCTGCTCGACAGCTTCCCAAAGATCGATCTGATCTCTATTGATGACCCGCTCTTCGGCGGCTGGAAGACAGCCCAGCCAAAACACTTCGGAGACGGCGGCATCTTTGACCAGATCTACACCCCTCAAGGCTGATCCATCGGCCATGACGGTATCCCTCAACCACCCCGCGAAAGCGGGGTGGCGCTTTGTTAAGCCCAATGTCGTTCCCGGCTTCGGACTCACGTTCGGCTACACGCTGATCTATCTGAGCCTGATCGTGTTGATTCCGATCATCGGCCTGTTCCTCAAGGCCGCGTCGATCTCACCCGAACAGATATGGAAGATCGCGAGCTCGGCGCGCACGCTCAATGCATTGAAGATCAGCTTCGGCGCATCCTTCATCGCGGCCATGGTCAATGTCGTCTTCGGCTTGATCGTCGCGTGGGTGCTGGTGCGTTACAAATTTCCGGGGCGCCGCCTGCTCGATGCGGTGGTCGATCTGCCCTTCGCGCTGCCCACGGCGGTTGCGGGTATCGCGCTCTCGACGCTCTATGCGCCCAAGGGCTGGATCGGCTGGTTCGTCGGGGTGAACGGGCCGCTGCACCTTGGCTGGAAGATCGCTTACACGCCGAGCGGTATCGTCATCGCGCTGATCTTTATCGGCCTGCCCTTTGTGGTGCGCACGGTGCAGCCAGTGCTTGAGGAGTTCGAGGCCGAACTCGAGGAAGCCGCAGCGACCCTGGGTGCCAATCGCTGGCAGACCATCACGCGCGTGATTCTGCCGCGCCTGACGCCGGCGATTCTCACGGGCTTCGCGTTGGCGTTCGCGCGCGCCGTGGGCGAATACGGCTCGGTGATTTTCATTGCCGGTAATCTGCCGAACATTTCCGAGATTGCGCCGGTCCTCATCGTCATCAAGCTCGAAGAATTCGATCAGGCTGGCGCGGCGGTGATTGCCGCGATCATGCTGGTGATCGCGTTCGTCATGCTGCTCGTCATCAACCTCATCCAGACCTGGGCCAGGCGGAGGTTCGGCGATGTATGAGCAGGACGATCTCGTTTACGACAGCCGGCGCCCGATCGCGCCCTATGCGCATACGCGTCCGACCACCGAGCGGCCTTGGGTCCGCTGGCTGCTGATCGGCCTCGCGGTGGCCTTTATGCTCGGTGTGCTGGTCCTGCCGATGGTGCTGGTCTTCGTCGAGGCTTTCCGCAAAGGCGCCGGCGCCTATTTCGCTGCGTTCACCGATCCGCAGTCGCAAGCCGCGATCCGGCTGACGCTGCTGGTGGCGGTGATCGCCGTGCCGCTCAATCTGGTGTTCGGCATTGCGGCTGCGTGGTGCGTCGCCAAGTACGAGTTTCCTGGAAAGGCGTTCTTGACGACGCTGATCGATCTGCCGTTCTCGGTGTCGCCGGTCGTTTCGGGCATGGTCTATGTGCTGCTGTTCGGCGCGCAGAGCGTCCTGTGGCCGTTCCTCAAGGCCAACCATATCGAGATCATCTTCGCGGTGCCCGGTATCGTGCTCGCGACGATCTTCGTCACCTTCCCCTTCATCGCCCGTGAGTTGATCCCTTTGATGCAGGATCAGGGCAATGGCGACGAAGAGGCGGCGCTGTCGCTGGGCGCCAGCGGCTGGCAGACATTCTGGTTCGTGACGTTGCCCAATATCAAATGGGGCCTGCTCTATGGTGTGCTGCTCTGCAATGCGCGCGCCATGGGCGAGTTCGGCGCGGTGTCTGTGGTTTCGGGCCACATCCGTGGCAAGACCACGACGATGCCGCTCGACATCGAAATCCTCTACAATGAATACAATTTCTCGGCGGCCTTCGCTGTCGCCTCGCTGCTCGCCATGCTTGCGCTGGTGACGCTCCTCGCTAAAACCATCCTCGAGGTCCGCTTCGGCGATGAACTCGCGGGCACACGCCGTCACTGAGGGTTGCCGGAGCGTGAGCAGCAAAAGTGATCTTCCGGTTTTGCGGTTCGCGAGCGCGACAAAGTAAGGAATAGTTCTTGGATATCCGCGTCGAAAACATCCTCAAGCAGTTCTCGCGCTATCCGGCGCTGAACGATGTGTCGCTCGACATCCGGTCGGGCGAACTCATTGCGCTGCTCGGTCCGTCGGGCTCGGGCAAGACGACGCTGCTGCGTCTCATCGCCGGGCTCGAGACGCCCACGGCGGGCCGGATCTTTTTCGGAGACGAGGATGCGTCGCGAAAGACCGTGCAGGAACGCAATGTCGGCTTCGTGTTTCAGGCCTATGCGCTGTTCCGCAACATGACGGTGCTCGACAACATCTCCTTCGGACTCAAGGTGCGTCCGCGCTCGACGCGGCCGCCGAGTGCCGAGATCAAGAAGCGGGCGATGGAGCTGCTCGACCTCGTGCAGCTCTCGGGTCTGCATGCGCGCTATCCGCAGCAGCTTTCGGGCGGCCAGCGGCAGCGTGTGGCGCTGGCGCGCGCGCTGGCCATCGAGCCGCGTGTGCTGCTGCTCGATGAGCCGTTCGGCGCGCTTGATGCGCAGGTGCGCAAGGAGCTCCGCAAATGGCTGCGTGAGATTCACGACAAGACGGGCCACACCACCGTGTTCGTGACGCATGATCAGGAGGAGGCGCTCGAACTCGCCGACCGTCTCGTCGTCATGAGCCAGGGCAAGATAGAGCAGGTTGGTACGCCCGACGATGTCTATGACAAGCCCTCGAACCCGTTCGTCTTTGGCTTCATCGGCGAATCGTCGGCGCTGCCGGTCGAGATCGACAATGGGGAATTGTGGGTCGGCGGCCGCGCCATCGGCCTCACTGCGGGCGAGACACCCAAGGGCAACGCCCAGCTCTATTTCCGCCCGCATGATGTCGAACTGGTTAGCGAGGGCCCGGCGTTAGCGGGTGTTGTCGCCGCCTCACGCCGCGTGGGTGGCACGCGCCGTGTCGAGCTCGAGATCGGCGGCCTCGCCAATCGCGTCGAGATCGATCTGCCGTTCGATCACCCGGCCGGCGAGAAAACCAGAATCGCGTTCAAGCCGAAGCGCTGGCGGCTGTTCCCGACGCCCTAGCGGGTATAGTCTCCTCGTCTGGGGGAGGCATCATGAAAGACATTCGAATTACCGGCGGTTGCCAGTGCGGGGCCGTGCGCTACGCGCTCCATAGCGAGCCGAGCAAGCCGGCCATCTGTCACTGCCGCATGTGCCAGAAGCAGTCCGGCAGCTATTTCGGCGCGTTCACGGGCGTCAATGCGAAGGATTTCGAGGTCACCCGCGGCACCATCGCTTATTTTCAGAGCTCGGACGACGCTCGTCGCGGCTTCTGCCGCGATTGCGGCACGCCGCTGACCTACGAGTTCCTGTCCAAGCCGCGGATCTGTCCGACACACGGCTCGCTCGACGAACCTTGGGCGATCGAGCCCGAAATCCAGGTCGGCATCGAGAGCCGGATGCCGTGGCTTCATAAGATCATGGACCTGCCCGCGTCGGAGAGTGGCAATGACAGCTTCGTTCCGGGCGATACGCCTTCACGGTTCGAGCTGATCCGCCGGACCAATCGCCAGCACCCCGATCACGATACGGAGGTCTGGCCGCCTATTGAGTGGGCGGAACGCTGACAGGGCGCGCGACCGTGGTCACGAGCCAGATGCCGATGCTGACCAGCACCAGCGCGACGAGGTTTTTCCATTCGAGCACGCTTTCGCCGAGGACAAGCGCAGCGAGGACAGCGCCGAAGATCGGGATCTCGAAATTGAAGATCGCGACGCTGCCTACGGGATTGTGTTTCAGCAGCAGGCTCCAGAGCCCGAAGGCCACCGCCGACACGCCGGTGAGATAGACCACCAGCAGGCCGGCGCCGATGCCGAAGCTTGCAAAATGCCCGCCACCGATCCAGCCCATCGCGGTCAACACAAGCCCACCGAGCAGCAATTGCCAGCCGGTCATCACGGCGGCATCCATATCCTGCGAGAGGCGGCGTCCATAGATTGCGGCGAGCGAGCCGGCGAAGGTCGAGGCCAGCAGTAGGCCTTCGCCCAGCAGCGAAAAGTGGAAGTCGAACACCCCGCCCGCCATGTTAACCGCCACCACGCCGGCAAAGCCGATGAAGCAGCCCAGCATCTTGCGCGGCGTGAGCTTGTCGTTTGCGTAGATGAAATGGGCGAGCAGCACCGAGAAGAACACCAGCGAGGCGGAGAGGATCGAAGTCTTCACCGCCGTGGTGTGCGCGAGGCCGACATAATAGCAGATATATTGCAGCGTCGTCTGACCCAACCCGAGCAGCGCAACTTCGCCGAAGCGGCGCGGGGCGAGTAAGATCGGCCGTCCGCGGATCAGCCCATAGGCCAGCAGCATCAATCCCGCGAGGCTGAAGCGCAGGCCGGCGAACAACAGCAGCGATGGTGTGTCGGCGGGCAGGATGCCGATGAGGCCATAGCCGGCTTTGACTGCGGGGACGGCGCTGCCCCAGAGGAAGCAGCACAGCGTCGCGAAGGCGATGAGTGCACGCCTGTCGGCAAAGATCGAGGGCGCGGCGCCGGCGTTAGCCAAAGACCACCGTCTTCTTGCCGTTGAGCATCACGCGCGATTCGAGGTGGAGCTTAACGGCCCGCGCCATGACGCGGCTCTCGATGTCGCGGCCTGCGGCGATCAGATCGTCGGGGCTCATCGCGTGGGTAACGCGGCCGGTCTCCTGCTCGATGATCGGGCCCTCGTCGAGATCTGGCGTGACGTAATGCGCCGTGGCGCCGATGATCTTGACGCCGCGCTCATGCGCCTGGTGGTAGGGCTTGGCGCCCTTGAAGCTGGGCAGGAACGAGTGGTGGATGTTGATGATCTGGCCGAATAGCCGGGTCGCAAAACCGCTCGAGAGGATCTGCATGTAGCGCGCCAGCACGACGAGTTCGGCGCCGGAGTCTTTCACCAGCTTCAGCACCTCGGCTTCCTGCGCCGCCTTGTCAGTGCCCATGGGCAGATAGTGGTAGGGGATCTTCTCGTATTCGGCGGTGGCGCGTGACGCTTCGTGGTTGGAGACGATGGCCGCCACTTCGGCATCGAGCCAGCCGACGCGGATCTGGTAGAGCAGATGCAGCAGGGCATGGTCGAACTTCGAGACCATCACGACAATCTTCTTTTTGCGGCCCTCGTCGACCAGCGCCGTGCGCATGGCGAAGCGGTCGATCGCCGGCTTCAACGCGCGCTCGATGGCGGTGCGGTCAACGCCTTCGGGCGCGGTGAAGGCGAGCCGCATGAAGAAGGTGCCGGTTTCCTGATCCCAGAACTGGTTGGATTCGGCGATATTGGCGTTGAGGGCGGCGAGCTCGGTGGTCACTGCGGCGACGATGCCGGGGCGATCGGCGCAGCTCAGCGTCAGGACAAAATGGGCAGGCATAGTCGGCTCCAAAGGGAACGCTGATTTTGTTGCGCTCTATCGCGGTCGGCGCTGCCGAGGTCAAGCACCGGCTGCGGTCAAGCTTAAGCCTTTGGCGGCTCGGCAGGAGGGGTCTGGTCGGGTGCCGCGACCGGCGGATCCTTGGGGTAGCGTAGAAAGAAGTTCCAGACGCAATAGACAACGGCAACGCCGGTGATGCCGATCCACATTTGCTCATGGGTGAACAGCGACTCGTAGCCGAACCATGCAGCGACGATTGCCGTCACCAGAACACGGCGCCACATCGGGCGGAAAAAGTCGCTGTCGCTTTTGTTCAGAGCCATGCCCTAAGCATAGCGAAAAGTCGCGGCGGTGAAAGGGGCTTGAGCCCACGCGCGGGGGGCGTTAAGTCGCGGACAGGGAGAATTTCGTGCCAGATTCATTCGAAAACGGCCGGCTTGCCGGCAAGATCGCCATCGTTACGGGCGCCGCGCAGGGTATCGGCGAGGCCACGGCCCGCCTGTTTGCCGAGCGGGGGGCGGCTGGTCTGCTGCTCACCGACCGGAATGCGGACAAGGGCAGGGCGGTTGCCGCCTCGATTTCAGCTGCGGGGACACCAGCGGAATTCGTTGCTGCCGACCTTGCCGAGATGGCTCAGGTCGAGACCATCGTTCCTGCTGCCGATAGGCGCTTCGGGCGCGTCGATACTCTCGTCAATGTGGCCGGGCTCACCGATCGCGGCGGGGTGCGCGATACGACGCCCGAACTCTGGGACCGTATGTTTGCCGTCAATGTGCGGGCGCCGTTCTTTCTGATGCAGGCGGCGCTCAAGATCATGGATCGCGAAAAGATCGAGGGCGCGATGGTCAACATCATTTCGGTCAACGCGCATGGCGGCACGAGCTATCTGACGCCCTACAGCGCTAGCAAGGGCGCGCTTGCGACCCTCACCAAGAACTTCGCGCATTCGGTGTCGCCCGACCGCATCAAGGTCAACGGTCTCAATATCGGCTGGGTCGATACGCCGGGCGAACATGCTGTGATGAAACGCTTTCACGGCCTCGCCGATGGCTGGCTCGAGACGGCGGAGGCCGGCCGGCCCTTCGGGCGCCTGATGAAGCCCGACGAGGTGGCCCGGGCCGTCGCCTATCTAGCTAGCAACGAGTCCGGGCTGATGACGGGGTCCATCATCGATTTCGATCAGGTGGTGC
>JBDSHC010000024.1:0-6536 GCA_039918675.1 Devosia sp. | reverse complement strand
GCCGGCATCGGCGGGAATGGCGAGATCGCGGAGGATCGGCGCGACGAAATCGGCGCCCTTTAGCACGGCATCGCGAATGTCGGCCCGGTTGCGCGTGACGTTACGGGCCTTGAGCGCGGCTTCGATGGCGCCACGAATACGGCCCAGCCGTTCATACTCGGCAAGCTGCAGATCGCCATCTGCACCGTAGTCGGTGTAAAGCCGTTCCAGTGTGAAGGCCAGCAGCGGCAGCGCGTCCTTGGTGCCACCGATTTCGATATCGCTCAGTAGCGCATCGACCAGCGTTTCGTCGATGGTGAGCTTGCGGCCTGCCGCAGTCACCCGGCGAGCCGGGCCGCGAATGATGTCGCCGAAGCTACCGGCTGGGATGGGTGGCAGATCGATGAGATGGTGCGGTTGCGTTGCGGCAAGCTCGGGACGCGACTGCAGTTGATCGAAGCTGTCGGAGCGCACGGTGAAGATGACCAGCAATGGTACATCGTCGCGGCGGCCGAGTTCGGCGAGCAGAGTCAGGAACAGCGCGGCCTCGGAATGGTCGGCGGTCAGCAACTCCTCGGCCTGATCGATGGCGATCACCAGCGTCGGTGGCTCGGTGCTGCCAACATCGCCGGCATCGGCGGGAATGGCGAGATCGCGGAGGATCGGCGCGACGAAATCGACGCCCTTTAGCACGGCATCGCGAATGTCGGCCCGGTTGCGCGTCACGTTACGGGCCTTGAGCGCGGCTTCGAGCATCGCCGAAAACCCGTGCTCGCCGGTTAGCGCGGCGCGCTCGGGGCGGAGGATCGGCAGGATGTAGAAATGGCGGCTGTCGCGGGCGAGGCGCGGCAGGATGCCGGCGCGGAGGAACGAGGATTTGCCGGCACCCGACGCGCCGAGGATCGTCGCGAAGCGCGGCGCCGCAGTAGCGCGTAGCCCGCGCAGGGCGTCCAGCGTCAGAACGATGGCGCCGTCGCGGCCGAAGAAGATGCCCGCATCGTCCTGATCGAGCGGCAGGAGGCCGCGATAGGGCGCACGGCCGAGATCAGTCGCAGGCGGCCAGAGGAAGGTGGTGGCGTCGAGACCTGCCTTCTCAAGACCGGCGCGGAGACGCGCGAGGCCGGTGCCTGAGAACTTCACCGTCGTTTCGGGTTCGTAGCGCGGCGGCGAAATGGTGACCGACCAGCCGGCGTCGGCGACGCTGAGATCGACGAGTTGCCATTCGGCGGTCAGTTCGACCGGCAGGTCGGCCAGCGGCGTGTCGCGCACGACGACGCCGAGGATCTGCTTGTTCATCTGCTTTGCCAGCAGGAACTCGGCGAGGCACCAGCGCGATTTCGCCCAGTCTGGGCTGATGAGGATGAGGATTAGTTCGCATTGCTCGGCGGCAGCCTTCAGCGCAGCCTGCCAGCGATCGCCAGCGACGAGGCCGCGCTTGGGATCGAGGTCGAGGAAGACGTCGCCCCAGCCCTGCTCGCTCAGCCAATCGTGGATCGCCAACGCCTCGGCGTTGTTCGCCGACGAATGCGAAATGAAAATCTTGCCCAAAAGCGCCTGTACCAGCCCAAACCCGTTACCGCGCGCGACCTTAGCCGCTAAAGCGGGCCGCGAAAATGGCTGGTTGGCGGCAAACTAGAGGTTAAGTGCAGACACCACCAGGTAGCCGATTGTGGCTGAGACCGCCGTCAGCGCGGTGCCCCAGATCAGATCGGCAATAGTCACCGTCAGCGACCAGTTCTTGAGGGTCGAGAGGTTGGTAATGTCATAGGTGCCATAGGCGACGAGGCCGAGCACGGCGCCCATCAGCAGCGCATTGACCCAGGTGCCGCCATTGAGCGCGGGGACGATCGCCAGCACCACAATGCCGACGACGAACAGCAAATAGAACAGGCCCGCGATGGCGAGGTTGGGCTTTTCGAGCAGCAGGCCACCTAACTCCTTGCGATACATGCCGAGCGCCACCCGGCTCAGCCACAGGGCATCGAGGCCGAGGAAGACGATGGCGGTGACGCCGTAGGCGACCAGATATTTCAGCATCGGCTCAAATTCCCAAAATCGGTTGCAGGGCGCGGACGACCCAGCTGCGGAAACGCAGCGGCCGGTCAGTCACGGCGAGACAGATGCAGTCGGCCTCGGGTGTCGCAGTCGGAATGTGCTGAACGTCGCTGTCGGCTTCTTCGATGTCGCCACGCGCGAACAATGTTTCGCCGTCGTGAAAGGCTCCGGAGAGCACAACTGTCAGCTCGCGCCCGCCATGCGAATGCTCGGGCACGGGCTTGCCGGCGGGAATCCTGAGGAGGCGGACCTGCGTCTCCCTGTCGCCGGTCTTGAGGCGCAGCTGTGCAGCGCCCTTACCGAGCGCCTTCCAGCGGATGGCGTCGACATCGCCGCCGACATAATCGCGGAGTGGCTGAGGGAGGATCGCGGTTGCGGGGGCTTTGGCAGACGATGCAATCGGCGGCGTGGCGAGGCGAGCGCGAATGGCGGCCCATGCGCCCGAACTCACCGGCTCCACGCCTGCCGCTTCGAGCATCTCCCCACCCGCCGCCTCGGCCAAGGCAAAGCGCGTGCGGCAATCGGGGCAGAGCGCCAGGTGCGTTGCAACGGCGAGGCTCCAGCCTTCAGCCAGATTGCCGGCAGCATAGCTCACCAGCAAATCGTCGCTCAGATGGTGACGGGGTGTCACAGCAAGTCTCCAGTCTCTCCAAGGACGCCGCGCAGCTTCTGGAAGGCGAGGCGCATTCTCGATTTCACCGTGCCGAGCGGTACCGCCAACGCGGTGGCGATTTCGCTCTGCGAATTGTCTTCGTAATAAGCGAGCCGCAACACTTCTGCCTGATCTGCGGGCAGCGTCGCCAGCGCCTCGCGGATCAACACCGCCGATTGCTCGCCTTCGAGCTGGCGGTCGGCTGCGAGCTCCCTGGCAGGCTGGAACGCCGGATCGTTCTCGTCGAACTCCGGGTGCTTTTCACGGCGATAGGCATCGATACGCAGATTGCGGGCGATGGAGAAAATCCAGGTCGAGGCAGCGCCCCGGCTCGGATCGTACATCACCGCTTTGTTCCAGACCGCGACCATGGTCTCCTGCATCAATTCCTCTGCCGATCCCGGGCTGCCGGTTTTGGCCATGTAGGCTTTCACCCGCGGCGCAAAATGGCGGAACAGCAACTCGAACTGCTCGACGTCACGAGACCGCCCGACCTTCACCAGAAGGTCCGACATGTTCGGTTCGGCGGGCTTGGTGGAGTTACCGTCCATCGGGCCTAATAGTTTCCGGAGCCTTGGAGCCTTGGGACGCCCCAAGAGCGCCCGCGGCGGAAACCTCTTCTGCCACGCCCCCGCGGCTGTGGAAATCTCCAAGCTCATGGGGCGGAATACGGCGGTTCGTGCACATTGGATCATCGCGCGGCGGTTTTTGCCGTCCGGGTGCATCCGTTTTGCCTGGGAGGACGTATCTCCTTACGAACGCTAGCCAAAGGACCGACCGTGCACACCGACCACCGCAGTGGAGAGCCGCAGACCACCCGCCACATCGCCGTCATCGGCTCGGGCGTTTCGGGTCTATCGGCCGCCTGGCTCCTGTCGCGCACGCATCGGGTGACGCTGTTCGAGGCGGAAAGTCGGCTCGGCGGGCATTCCCACACGGTTCTGGCGCCGACCGGCACCACGCTGACCCCCGTCGACACCGGGTTCATCGTGTTCAACGAGCGCAACTACCCCAACCTTACCGCCTTGCTCGACCATCTCGGCGTCGCCACCGAACGCTCGGTCATGTCGTTTGCGGCCTCGCTCGACAATGGACGGCTCGAATATTCGAGCGCCGGGCTCAAGGGCATGCTGGGCCAGCGCAGCAACAGCGTGAGCCTCCGCTTCTGGCTGATGGTGCGCGACATCTACCGGTTCTATCTCGAAGCGCCGAAGCTGGTGGCCCGGCCCGAGTATGAAGGCGTCACGCTGGGCGAGTATCTCGACCAGAACGGTTACACCGATGCGTTTATCGAGGATCATCTGCTGCCGATGGGCGCCGCAATCTGGTCGACGACGGCCAAGCAGATGCGCGACTATCCACTGATCGCCTTCGTGCGGTTCTTCATCCATCACGGCCTGCTCGATCTGGTCGACCGCCCGAAATGGCGCACGGTCAGCGGCGGCAGCATCGAATATGTGAAGCGCATGATGGGGGCGGTGCAGGATGTGCGGCTTGGGGCTGGCGCGAAGGAAATCCGCCGCGAGCATGGCGGGGTCACGGTGATTGACGCCAAGGGCGAGCGGTCCTGGTTCACCGATGTGGTGATTGCGACCCATGCCGATCAGGCGCTGGCTCTGCTTGCCGACAAGGACGAGTCGGAGAGCGCGCTGCTCGGCGCGTTCGACTACACCGACAATCTCGCGGTTCTGCATTCGGACACGAGCCTGATGCCGAGGCGGCAGCGGGTGTGGTCGAGCTGGAACTATATCGGGGAAAGCAGCGATAGCGGCGAGCGGCCGCTGTGCGTCACCTACTGGATGAACAAGCTCCAGAACCTCGACCCGACGCATCCGCTGTTCGTAACGCTGAACCCGACGCGCGAGATCGCGGCCGACAAATTCATCCAGAGCTTCAACTACACGCACCCGCTGTTCGACCGCAAAGCGGTGGATGCTCAGCAGGATCTGTGGCGGCTGCAGGGCAATCGGCACACCTGGTTTGCCGGCAGCTATTTCGGCGCGGGTTTCCATGAAGATGCGCTGCAATCTGGCCTGGCCGCGGCCGAAGGGGTTGGCGGGGTGCGGCGGCCGTGGCGGGTGGCGGGCGAGTCCAACCGGATCTCGCTGGCGCCCGTCCTGGCGGCCGCTGAATGAACTCCGCGCTTTATGCGGGCAAAGTGTTTCATGCCCGCGTCAGGCCGCGGAAGCACAAGCTCGTGTACCGAGTGTTCTCGATCCTCCTCGATCTCGACGAGATCGACGCGTTGGCCAGCCGGCTGCGCCTGTTCGGGCACAATCGCGGGGCGGTGTTTTCATTCCATGATGCGGACCATGGCGCGGGCGATGGCAATTTGCGCGGCTGGGTGACGGCACAGCTGGCGGCGGCGGATGTCGCGCTCGCGGCGCCGAAGATCACGATGCTCTGCTACCCCCGAATCCTAGGCTATGTGTTCAATCCGCTGACGGTCTACTTCTGCGCCGATGGCGATGAGCTGAAGGCGATCCTCTATGAGGTGCACAATACGTTCGGCGAGCGGCGGACCTATGTGATCCGCGTGGCGCCGGGGGCCAGTGTGGTCGAGCAGAGCTGCGCCAAGGAGCTCTATGTCTCGCCCTTCGTTCCGATGGATTGCGTCTATCAGTTCCATATCGAGCCGCCGGGTGCGAAGGTGGTGGTTCGGATCGACGAGACCGACAAGCAGGGCATGCTGCTGACGGCGAGCTTTGCCGGCGCTCGCAAGCCGCTCACCGATCGCGAATTGCTGAAGGCGCTGTTCGCTTATCCCCTTATGACGCTGAAGGTGACCGCCGCCATCCATTGGGAAGCGATGAAGCTTTGGGCCAAGGGCGTGCCGATCATCCGGCACAAGGCGGCGCGGGTGCGGATCGCAACCACGGTGGTCGACCGCTAGTTCTTGGGAATCATGCGCTGGGTGATGGCGAATTTCAACGCCTGCGGCAGTGACGCCAGCGCGCGGATCGACCAGACCATCTGCCAGGGGAAGTTGATGGCAAAGCGCTTGGCGGCGAGCCCCCGCAAGATGTGATCGACGGCTTCGTCGGGACCGATCAGGAAGGGCATCGGAAAGCTGTTCTTGTCGGTCGCGGGGGTTTTGACGAAACCGGGATTGATGATTGTCAGGGTCACGCCATACTGATCGAAATCGGGCTTGAAGGCTTCGGCCATCGAGTTGAGGGCGGCCTTGGTGGCGCCGTAGGACGCGGCGGTGGGCAGGCCGACGAAGGCGGTCAGCGAGGCCATGACCGCGATGTGTCCGGCGCGACGCCCGACCATGGCGGGCACGATCGGCCCCATGCAGTTGACGACGCCCATCAGATTGACATCGACGGTCTTCCTGAAATTGCCGACTGAGAAGTCCTTGGCCGTCGTCGGGAAGTACGAGCCGGCATTGAGGATCGCCAGCTCGATCGGGCCGAGGGATTTTTCGATGAGCGCGCCGGTGTCGGCGCAGGCCTTTTCGTCAGTCACGTCGAGGAGGAAGGCGGTGATCCGCCCGGGCACTTCGGCGGCGAGGGAATCGAGGTCGCGAGCGGTGCGGGCGCTTGCCGCGACGTTCCAGCCGTCTTGGGCGAGCCGCTTGGCCAGAGCGCGGCCGATGCCGGTCCCTGCCCCGGTGACCCAGACGACTTTGTTGTTACCAGCCAGATGAGCGGCCATCGCGATCTCCCGATCCTCAGGGGTAGATACGAGTTTACCCCGAGGATGGTTCAGGAGATGTGATCAGTCCATCAGGCGCGCTTGCGTTCGAGCGACTGGTAGCGGGCGGCGTTGCGATCCTCGAGACGGAACACATCGACGATCTCGTCGAGCTGGGTCGCCTGCTCTTCCGTTCGCTCGATCGAGGCAT
>JBDSHC010000023.1:0-35315 GCA_039918675.1 Devosia sp. | reverse complement strand
CATTCCCGCGAAGGCGGGAATCCAGGCGGAGTTTTCGGACGTCCGCAAAGTCCTGTCTGGATTCCCGCCTTCGCGGGAATGACGCCGTGGATATGAGCCCACAGCGCGAAACTCACACCATCGGCATTCGATAATCCGCCGCATAGTGCCCGGTCAGCCCATGCTCCAGCTGCCGCTCGATATCGGTCAGCAGTGTGCTCGCGCCGAAGCGGAACAGATGCGGCTCGAGCCAGTGCGTGCCCAGCTCCTCCTTCATCAGCGCCATATAGTCGAGCGCCGTTTTAGCCGCTGCGATGCCGCCCGCCGGCTTATAGCCGATCTCGATTCCGGTCTCCTCGGCGAACCAGCGGATCATGCGGATCATCGCCAGCGATGTCGGCAGATTGGCGTTGATTTTCTCTTTGCCGGTCGAGGTCTTGATGAAATCGGCGCCCGCCAGCATGCAGACCAGCGAGGCTTTCGCGACATTGTTGAGCGTCGCCAGTTCGCCGGTCCCGAGAATGGTCTTGATATGGGCATCGCCGCAGGCTTTGCGGAACGACTTGATCTGATCGTAGAGCGCCTGCCAATCGCCATTGAGCACCATCTGGCGCTCGATGACGATGTCGATCTCTTTCGCGCCCGCCGCGACTGATTCCTCGATCTCGCGCAACTTGGTATCTACCGGCGCAAGTCCGTGCGGGAACGCCGTCGACACCGCGGCCACCGGAATGCCCGTGCCCTTGAGTGCGTCGACCGCCGTCGCGACGAACGAGTGATAGACGCACACCGCAGCCGGTTGAATTTTCAGCTCGCTTACACCGAGCCCGGCGAGGATATCCGCCCGTACCGGATGACGCGCCTTGGCGCAGAGCCGCTCGACGCGGCCCGGCGTGTCGTCGGAATTCAGCGTCGTCAAATCCATCAGCGTGATGACGCGCAGCAGCCAGCCGATCTGCCAATCCTTCTTCACCGTGCGTCGCGTACCGATCGTCGCCGCGCGCCGCTCCAGCGCGGAGCGGTTCATGCGCACACGGCCAACCCAATCGAGATCGAGCGGAAAGCCCGGATTGCGCGCCGGCGGCGCAGTGGGCTTACTCGGCTTTGCGGAGTTGTCGACAACCCTCAGTGTCATAGTTCCTCCAATAGCGCCGGGATCAGCTGCTTCAGCTTTTCGGCGCCCTGCACGGCCATGGTTTTTGTGTGCTCGTGCGAAATGTTCTCGTCAGACAGGCCCGCGCCCATATTGGTGATCGACGAGCAGGCCCAGACCCGGAGTCCCAGCATCCGCGCGAGGATCACCTCGGGCGCCGTCGACATGCCCACCGCATTGGCGCCGAGCCGGATTGCCATCTGGATTTCGGCCACCGTCTCGAATGAGGGACCAGAATACCAAAGATAGATGCCCTCCTTCAACGCAAGGTCGAGGCGGGCACCTATCGCATGTGCCTTCGACCTGAGGGCGGGGTCGTAGGCGTTGACCATATTAACGAAGCGCCGATCGCTCGGTTCCCCGATCAGCGGGTTCATCCCGGCATAATTTATGTGGTCGGCAATCAGCATCAGATCGCCCGGCCGCGTGTTCTGATCCAGCGAACCCGCCGAGTTCGTCAGCAGCAGTGTTTTCGCGCCGAGCTCGGCCAGCGTCTCGAGCGCCGGCCGCATCGCCGCGGCATTGCCATGCTCGTAATAATGCTCGCGTCCCGTCAGCACCGCGATGCGCTTGCCGCCCAGCGTGCCGATCAGCAAATCGCGCCCATGCCCGCTCACGCCGCCACCGGGAAAGCCTTTGAGCTCCGAAAACGGAATCGCGACCTTGTCGGCCAGCATATCGCCGATAGCGCTCAACCCCGACCCCAGCACCAACGCCGCACTGATCGGCGTGGTCCCCGCGATCTTGCGGATGGTTTTGATGGCCTTGCTCATTTCGGCAAATACTCCGGCCCGAACGAAAAAGGCAGCAATTGCGCGATGGTCTGGTGCAATGGCGTGCCATCGACCCCGTGCGAAATCACCACCACGTCCTGATCGGCGAATTCGCGGATGCGCTGGCGGCAACCGCCACAGGGCGTCACGGGCGCACTGCCCGGCCCCGTCGTATAGACCCGCTTGATCCGCTTGCCGCCGCCCGCCAGCATCGCGGCAATCGCCGACGGCTCGGCGCAATTGCCGACAGGGTATGCGGCATTCTCGACATTGCAGCCGACATAGATCTTGCCGTCGTCGGCAAGGATCGCCGTGCCGACGGAAAAGCGCGAATAGGGCGCATAGGCCCTGGCACGTACCGCCTCCGCGGCGGCGAACAATTCTTGGTCTGTAACCACCCTACCGCTCCTTGGTGTAGGGAATGCCCGAAGCCTTGGGCGCAATCGCCCGGCCGATAAAGCCGGCAAGCAGGATGATCGTGAGGATGTAGGGCAGCACCTGGATGGCCTGCACCGGCACCTCGCCGATATAGGGGAATTTGAAGCCCTGGACGCGCAATTGTACCGCATCGAGGAAGCCGAACATCAGGCAAACCAGCAGCGCCGGACCCGGCCGCCACTTCGCAAAGATCAGCGCCGCCAGCGCGATATAGCCGCGGCCCGCCGACATGTTGTTATTGAAGCCCGCCGACTGCGCGATGGAGAGATACGTGCCACCGATGCCGACCAGAACCGCCGTGATGATCAGCGCCTGATAGCGCAGCGCCGTCACCGAAATACCCGCAGTATCGATGGCCTTGGGGTTCTCGCCGACTGCACGCAGCCGCAAGCCGAACCGCGTTCTAAACAGCACCCATGCCGTCACCGGCACAGCGAGGAACGCGAAATAGGTGATGAGGTTGTGGCCCGAGATCAGTTCCCAATAGATCTCCCCCAGTACCGGCACATCCTTCACCTGATCAGCGAAGGGCAGCGTGATCGGCGTAAAGCGCTGCTCTGGCTGCAGTTGCGGCGTGTAGCCGCCGCGATGGAACCAGCTCTGGCCGAGGAACGTCGTGAGGCCCGCCGCGAGGAAGTTGAGCGCCACGCCCGAGATCGTCTGGTTGCCCTTGAGATTGATCGAGGCGATGCCGTGGATGGCCGAGAACATCAGCGCCGCGCCGATGCCGGCCAGCAGCCCCCACCACGCATTGCCGAAAACCGCGGACGCTGCCGCGGCGGCGAACGCAGCCGCCAGCAATTTGCCCTCGAGCCCGATGTCAACGATGCCGGCGCGCTCCGAATAGAGCCCGGCGAGACAGGCGAGGATCAGCGGCACCGCAAGGCGGATGGTCGAGTCAAGGATCAGCGTAACGTCGGTCAGGAACTGCATCACTTGGCTCCCGCGGGCGGTGCGAAGCGTGCCCAGACTTTTTCGAGCGGGATGCGCAGCATGTCGCCCATCGCGCCAGTGAACAAAATCACCAGCGCCTGGATGGTCACGATCATCTCACGCGTAATGCCCGGCATCGAGAACGCCAGTTCCTGCCCGCCCTGGTAGAGCGCACCGAACAGCAGCGCCGACAGCGCCACGCCGATCGGGTGCGCCTTGCCCATGAACGCCACCGCGATCCCGACGAAGCCCGCGCCATTGACGAAGTTGAGGATCAGCCTTCCCTGCACGCCGCCGACATTGTTGACCGCAACCATCGCCGCCATGGCGCCGGCCATGGCCATGATGATCATGATCATCTTCTCGTTCGAGATGCCGGCATAATTGGCGGCCGCGGGGTTGTGCCCGAGGGCACGCAGGGCGAAGCCGAATTTGGTGTGCCAGATCAGCCAGTAGACCAGTCCCAAAGCGATGATCGCGAGGAAGAACGTGATGTTGACCGGCGAGTGGTTGAACAGTCCGAAGAAATCCTTCAGCTGCGGCACCCGCGTGATCATCTGGATCGGCGAACTCTCGTCACTGTTGATACCGGCTGGCTTCAGCACCCGCGCGATGAGATAGCCCATCATCGAGGTCGCGATGAAATTGAAAAGGATCGTGGTGATCACCACGTGGCTGCCGCGCTTCGCCTGCAAATAGCCGGGGATGAACGCCCAGAACGCGCCGAACGCAGCGCCCGCGAGGATCATCAGTGGCACCGCGAAGGCCCAGTGGAGGCCGTTGACCGCCAGCGCCGCGAGGATCACGCCGAGGCCGCCGACATAGGCCTGGCCTTCTGGCCCGATGTTGAACAATCCAGCATGAAAGGCCAGCGACACGGCGAGACCGGCGAAGATGAAGTCCGTGGTGTAATAGAGCGTGTAGCCGAAGCCCGAGCCGTAGCCGAACGCGCCATAGAGCATGATTCCAACGGCCTGCAGTGGGTTCTGTCCCACCGACATCACGATCAGCCCACCGATCAGGAACGCCAGCACGACATTCAGCAGCGGCAGGAGGGCGACGTCGACCCAGCGGGGCAGCGGCTGACGCATCAGTTGGTGTCCCTGCCGGTATTGTTCTTGGGGCTCATCTCGACCAGCGTCTGCTGCACCGGCGTCTCATGCGGCGGCGCAGCAGACGCAGGCTGCGAAATGTCGCCGCTCGGATGCGAGCCGGTCATCAGGAGGCCGAGTTCGGTTTCATCCGCGGTAGCGGGATCGGCCTCGCCGACGATCTGGCCGTCAAACAGCACGAGGATGCGATCCGATAGCGAGCGGATCTCGTCGAGCTCGACGGAGACCAGCAGGATCGCCTTGCCTGCGTCGCGCATCTTGATGATCTGGTTGTGGATGAATTCGATGGCGCCGATGTCGACACCGCGCGTCGGCTGGCCGACGATCAGCACTTCTGGATTGCGCTCCATCTCCCGCGCTAAAACGATCTTCTGCTGGTTGCCGCCCGAGAAATTAGCCGTCTTGAGGAACGGGTTGGTCGGCCGGATGTCGAACTTCTTGATCCGCTCGGCGGCTTCTTTCTGCGCCCCGGCAATGTCGAGGCCGAGGCCTTTGCCATAGCTGTTCTGATAGCCGAGGATCGAGTTTTCCCATTCGAGGAAATTGGTCACGAGGCCCATGCGCAGCCGGTCTTCGGGCACATGCGCCAGCCCGGCTTCGCGCGCCCGCCCAGCGCCATCATCGCCCTCGAGCGACAGCGGCACCCCCTTGAGGCGGACAGTCCCGGACTTCTGGTCGCGCATGCCGGACACGGATTCCAGCAGCTCCGACTGGCCGTTGCCGGCAACGGCCGCAATACCGACGATCTCGCCGGCTCGGATCGAGAAGCTCACATCCTTGACGCGCGGCACGCCGAAATCGTCGGTGACGACGAGGTTCTCGACCTGCAGCAAAATCTTGCCCGGATTGGCCGGGCCCTTCTCGACGCGCAGCAGCACACGGCGGCCGACCATCAGCTCGGCGAGTTCGCCAGGCGAGGTGCTCTTGGTCTCGAGCGTCTTGACCATCGCGCCCTGCCGCATCACCGACACCTCATCGGTGATCGCCATGATCTCGCGCAGCTTGTGCGTGATCAGGATAACGGTCTTGCCCTCGTCGCGCAGCGTGCGGATCACCGCGAACAGCTGATCGGCTTCGTTGGGCGTCAGCACACCGGTCGGCTCGTCGAGGATCAACGTCTCGGCGCCGCGATACAAAGCCTTCAGAATTTCGACGCGCTGCTGCTGCCCAACCGAGAGATTTTCGACGATCGCGTCGGGATCAACCTCGAGGCCGTAGTCGGTGGCGAGGCGTTTGAGCTGCGTCCGCGCCTTGGCAAGCGTCGGCGCCAGCAGCGACGAATCCTCGGCGCCCAGCACGATGTTTTCGATGACGGAGAAATTATCGACCAGCATGAAATGCTGGTGCACCATGCCGATGCCGAGGCGCAAAGCGTGGCGGGAATCGGTGATCTTGTGGGCCGCGCCATCGACGCGGATTTCACCGCTGTCGGCGTGGTAGAACCCATACAATATCGACATCAGCGTCGACTTGCCGGCGCCGTTTTCGCCGACGATGCCGTGCACCGTGCCGCGCTTGATCTGGAGGTGGATGTCCTTGTTGGCGTGGACCGGGCCGAAATGCTTGTTGATGCCGATCAGCTCAATCGCCAAATCAGAAGCAGCGGCCCCGGAGGGCCGCTGCGAAGTTTCCGGGCTTTGACTAGCCACGAGTGCCGATCCCCTTGGAGATCAGACCGGGCAGGCCTTGTCTTCGCGGAAGTCGTGCACCTTGACCGCACCCGACACGATATCGGCGGTGGCCTTGTCGACGGCCGCCTTCATCTCGGGGGTGATCAGCTTGGCATTGTTGTCGTCGAAGGCGGCGCCAACGCCATCCTCGGCGAGACCGAGAACGATGACGCCCGGCGTGAACTTGCCGGTCTTCTCATCGTTCATGGCATTGTAGGTGGCGACGTCGACGCGCTTCAGCATCGAGGTCAGCACATTGCCGGGATGCAGGAAGTTCTGGTTGGAGTCGACGCCGATCCCGAGCTTGCCCGCATCCGCGGCGGCCTGCAGCACGCCAGCGCCCGAACCACCGGACACCTGGAAGATCACGTCAACGCCCTGGTCGAGCTGCGACTTGGCGACTTCGGTGGCTTTCACCGGGTCGTTGAAGGCTTCAAAGCCGGCGCCGACATAGGTCTCTAGGACTTCTACATCCGGCTTCACCGATTTGGCACCCTGGCGATAGCCGCAGGCAAACGCTTCGAGCAGGTCGAAGTTGAACGCCGGGATCACGCCGATCTTGCCGGATTTGGACGCCATCGCGGCGAGAATGCCGACGAGGTACGAGCCTTCCTGCTCCTTGAACACGACCGAGCGCACGTTCGGCAGGTCGACGACGGAGTCGATGATGACGAAGTGGGTCTCGGGGAATTCGGCGGCGACCGTGGTCAGCGCCGTGGCCCAAGAGAAGCCCGGTACGACGATCGGCGAGAAGCCCTTGCTGGCAAACTGGCGGATCGCCTGCTCGCGCTGCGCATCGCCGTTGATTTCGAGGTCGGAATAGGCGCCGCCCTCAGACTTGTACTTCTCGGCACCGTTGAAGGCCGCTTCGTTGAAGGATTTGTCGAACTTGCCGCCGCCGTCATAGATCAGCGCCGGATCGGCAAGAGCCGCGCCCGCGAGCAGCGCTGTCACGGCAATACCGGTTGCCAAAGCGGCAATGTGCCGTTTGAAGTTGGTCATGAAAGTCTCCCTGTTCGCGCCAGAGAGCGGCGGCTGCCGCTTGACTTAGTCTAACGCGTTGGCCACGGATACAATCGTGCATTTGACCCCTCGGCAAGAGGGAAAACGGCGTTTTTTGAACGTTTGGTCAAAATCTGAACGGCGCTAAACGCGCGGCAACGCTGTCACAATCGTCTGCATTTCCCGGCCGATCGCTTCGAAGAAGCCGTCGATGACCTTTTGCGCGGAATTGCCGATCAGCGCCTTGCCCAGTTTCATGATCCCGCCATCGGCCTTGCCGACGGCATCGAAGGTCAAAATCGTCCCCTCAGCTGCATCGGCGAGCGTGATGTTGGCCGACGCCTGCGCCAGCCCAAGCATGCCGCCTTTGCCGCGGCCCGACAGCGTGTAGCTTTCCGCCGGCCGCACATTGCTCAAGTCGAGCTGGCCCTCGAATGTCGGCTTCACGAAGCCGAAATTGACCTTGATGGTCATGTCCAGCGCCTCGGGGCCTGTCCAATCGATGCGCTCGCACCCCGGAATGACCGCTTGCAGCACTTTGACGTCGTTGAGCGCTGCCCAGACATCGGCCCGTTTCGCGGCGAACAGGTAGCGGCCACCAAAATCCATGCTTTTCAGGCTCTTTTCATGCGTCTTTTTCGCACCATATGCCGCAAAATAGTGACCCGGCGACCTCGGATCAATTGGTGCGGCCCGGCGCGTCACCTAAATTAGCCGGCAACGCTGCCGCCCACCAAGTAAGGACGACAAAATGGCGACCGAGATGATGGAAAAACCGCTGCAGTACCTCGACAAGGCCGTCACGGCCATCAAGGATCTCGGCATTTGGCCCGCGCCATCGGCCGAACAGCCGATCACGGGCCTCCTCAACGAGATCACCGGGCTCGACGAGACCAAGGTGATACTGATCGGCCGCACGCTGACGCAGGCGAGCGCCTTCAATGAAGTCGTCCGCTCGCAGGTCGCGGCCATGAATGTCGGCCAGCGCTACGAAGACATCACCAATGGCTTCAATTCCATCCGTGACGACGCCAAGGGCATGGTCGACCAGCTCGATGACGGCAAGCTCGACATGATGGAGCGTGTCGGCAATGTCTGGATGAAGGTCAGCCGCGGCGACATCGCCAGCCGCTTCAACAAGATCCGCGACATCTATCTCGACGTCTCCAAAGAGACCAAGAACCAGATCGACCGCGAGCACATCATCCTCGAGGCCTATCGCGATTTCCGTGGCGCGCTGAAGGAAGCCGAGGTCATGGCGCTCGAACTGCTCGATCTCGCCACGACACAGCTCGGCGACAAGAAAACCGCGCTGCAGGCCTCTGCCGATGCGCTGACCGCGTTCAAGGACGGCACGCCGGCCGATCGCGCTCGCCTCGAAATGGCGCGCGACGAGAAACTGCGCGATTTGCAGAATGAAGAGCGCCGCTACCAGATCGCCAAGGACCTCTCGGACAACCTCACGATCTCCTATTCGACCTCCGAAGTGATCATGGCCCGCCTAATGCAGACGACCAACGCCAAGGAGCGCGTCTATCAGCAGTCCGTATCGTTCTTTTCGACCAATGAGACCGTGTTCACAGCGCTCAGCGCCTCGTTCACCGGCCTTTTCGGTCTCCATGAATCGACCGAAACGCTGAACGCTATGAAAGAGGGCGTGTCGAAATCGCTCGAGACGCTCAGCGAGATCGGCGGCAAGGTGCAGGAAGAGGCGATCAAGGCCGGCTACGGCCCGACCATCCGCGCCGATGCCGTCAAGAAGCTCGTCGACAGCGTCGTCAACTTCCAGGAGAAGTCGCGCACCATCATCGACGAGATGCGCGTCCAGGCGACCAAGAACTCCGCCGAAATCCGCGATGCCGTGGAAGATGGCAAGAAGCGCCTCGCGCAGCTTGCCGCCGATGGCAACGCGCTCCTCCTCGAGACCAAGGCGAACTAACCCACTCCCGTGAGCGCAACCGAATCTATCAGCGCCGCACCGGCAGACGCCGCTCCCCTGAGCGACGTCATGCTGGCCATGGATGTGGTGGATACGCTCCGCCACAATCAGGACCTTGTGGCGCGCGAACTCAATGGCGAAGCGCGCGAGACCCAGCTCATCGAAAAGCTGCGCGCGCTGTATCACCAGCAGGGGATCGAGGTCACCGACGCCATCCTCAAGGAGGGCGTCGCTGCGCTGAGCGAAAGCCGCTTCGCCTACTCGCCGCCCAAGCCCGGCCTCGGCGTCGCCATGGCTCGTGCCTATGTCGGGCGCAAGCGCTGGCTCCCCGCGACCTTCGCGCTGTTCCTCCTTCTCGCGTTTGGCTTCGGCGCCTACTTCCTCGTCTGGAAGCCCTATCAGGACAATCAGGCCGAACAGATCCGGCTCGAGCTCGCCGAGAAGCTGCCGGCGCAGATGGATGCGCTCCACCAGACCATCTTCGAGGAAACCAAAGTGCAGCAGGCGGCGACCGATGCCGCCGCCATTCGCGACCATGGCAAGACCGCCGCCGCCGAGGGCAATCGTCCCGCCGCCGAGCAGGCGATCGCCGACCTCACCGCGCTGCGCGACACGCTGCGGCAGGAGTATCAGCTCAAGATCGTCAGCCGCGAGGGCGTGAAGTCCGGCTTCTGGACGTTCCCCGAGATCAACACCGACGCGACCAACTACTACATCGTCGTCGAGGCCATCGATCCGCATGGCGCGGCGCTGAGCCTGCCCGTCCTCAATGAAGAGGACGGCAAGACCGAGACCGTTTCGATCTGGGGCTTGCGCGTACCCGAAAGCGTCTACCGCTCGGTCGAGGCCGACAAGAAGGATGATGGGATCATCCAGCACAACATCGTGGCGCTCAAGGATTTCGGCTTCGTGGTACCCGCCTATCTGGTCGAGGTCATGGGTGGCGCGGTGACGCGGTGGTAGCATGACCCTTTCTGGACCCGACGCCCTCAGATCGCTCGATGAAGCCCTGCGCGATATCCGCCGCGAGGAAGACGAGATCGCCAAGCGCCTCGCACGCAGCGCCGAACTCATCACCAAGATGCGCGAGCAGGAGGGCGAATTGCTGCGCCATCTTGCCGAGGTTCGGCTCGACCCGGCCGTGCAGACCGACCTTGCCGATCAGATCAGCCAGGCGGAGCGCAAGGCGCGCGACATGCTCAAATCGCATGGCGAGGATCTGACCGCGTCGGAGGGCAAGCTCAAGGGTCTCGACGCCGATATCGCCAAGGCAACCGCAGATCGCGCGACGCTGCAAGCCGATGCGCAGAAGCGCGATGGCGAGCTCAAGGCCCTCGCCGACAAAATCCGCCCGCAGCTCGCCGCAGATCCCGCTTTCGCCGCCAAGCTCAACGCCGCCAAGGAGCTCGCAACCATCGCCGCCGAGAGCCTGCGCAAGACCAGTCAGGCCGAGACCGACCGCGAGACCAAGGGCAAGCCCTACCGCGACGATCCGCTGTTCATGTATCTGTGGACCAACGGCTTCGGCACCAAGACTTATCGCGCCAACAACCTCGTCGCGTTCATCGACAGCAAGATCGCCGCCATGGTCGGCTTCCCCGAAGCGCGCCCCAATTTCTCGATGTTGAACGACATTCCACTGCGGCTGCGCGAACACGCCGACCGGCAGCAGGCCAATGCCAAGGCCGCTACGGACGAGCTGAGCACGCTCGAAAGCGCAGCAATCGACGACGCCGGTGGCAAATCGGCCCGCGAAGCGATGGAGAAGGTCGTGGCGCAGATCGATGCGCTCGACAAGCAGATCGTCGCCCTCCAGGATCAGCGCGACGACAGCCTCAAGACCCAGCGCGAACTGGCGCAGGGCAGCGACCCGGCCTTCGCCTCGGCGATTGCCGGGCTCGCCGAGGCGCTGGGCCGCGAAGACCTCAAGACCCTCCTCGCTGAAGCGCGCGCCACCAAGACCGGTCAGGACGACACCATTGTCCAGCAGATCGACGATGTGCGTCAGCGCGCCAAGGAAGAAGATACGGAGGCTAACGACCAGAAGTCGCGCCTCAAGACCCTTGCCGCGCGGCGCCGCGAACTCGAGGACATCCAGTTCGAGTTCAAGAAGCAGGGCTTCGACAATCCCCGCTCCACCTTCGGCGAGGACAAGCTCGTCGGCGACATGCTCAACGAGTTCCTGCGCGGCGGCATCAGCGCGGCCAACTACTGGAATAATTGGCAGCGCAGCCAGCACTGGAGCGGGCCGCGCAACGACTGGAATTTCGACCAGCGCTTCCCACCAGACGATGCCGACCGCAAGGACAATCCCTGGGGCGATGTGCGCTGGCCCGACAACAGCTTCTCCGGCGGCGGCAAGAGCACCAAGGGCTATGGCGGCCCGGGTGGCGGCTGGGGCCGCATCACCTTCGGCAATGGCGGCGGTGGCGGCGGCGGTGGAACGACATTCTCCCGCCCCCGCACCGGCTCCTCCGGCACCCGCACCGGCGGCGGCTTCAAAACCGGCGGCGGGTTCTGACTTCTTCACCTCCCCCTCGACGGGGGAGGCAAGCGAAGCTTGGCCGTTGGGCCTAGCGAAGCTCGGAGGGGGTGTGCGGAGCCCCCATGCTGAGGTCCGTACCGGTCTTATCTTTGCTCTGTCCGAATGATCCCAAGAGAGCTCATTCAGCCAACCGCACTACGCACAAGGCGGCATCTGTGTGCTGCCAGGCTGCTGCAGCAGCACGCTCAGCACCTGCCGGTTGAGGAAAGCCTGCGGTGATCGCCCCGGCAGCGCGGCCAGCACCGACACCGTCACCAGGCTCGGATCGACAGCCCCGGACGTACAGAGCTTGGGCACCATGCCGAGCGTGACGTTCTTCGCCGTCGCACCCCGCGCCAACGCCGACGCCTGTGCCGTGCGGATCGCCAGTTTGTCGGTCTCGGTGAAGGCGAACAGATAATAGGCACGATCGATACCCGGCGGCGGCAGATTGCCCGGCAGTTCGTCGACATCGGCCTGCAGCGGCTGCAAGCGCAGATGTTCCCCCGGCCCGCCATTCGCCACATCGAAGGTGAACAGCGATCCCTTGGCCGGCCCCAAGCCGCGCGGCAGATCAAAGGCGATCAAGAGGCTCGCCACATCGTCACGCAACGGGTCGAGCGTCGCCGTCGAACCACGGTCGGGAAGTCCGACAGTCGAGCAGGCTGCGAGCAGCATCAGCGCGGCGCCGGCGATAAGCTTGTAGATCGGTCTAAGCTGTCTCATGCCGCCCTCTTAGAGGGATTCGACCCTGGCGGAAACGCACGAGACCGTCATACGGCCTCAGCCGCCCAGGCGAGGACAAAGGCCGCAACCTCTTCCCAGCCCTTCTCGCCCGCGAGGAAGTGCGAGCGATTGGGAAACTCGTGGAAGTCCGTGCGAGACGGCGCCTTCTTCTGGATATTGTAATTGGCCTTCGCCAGATAAGGCGTCACGGTCCGGTCGTGCTCGGCCACCACCACCAGCAGTGGCTGCGTGCGGGCCTTCACATTGACCCGCGTGCCGATCATCCCGGCCGCCTGGTAGAAGATGTTGGTCGGGGTCGGCACGACATAGTCGTCGTAAGCCGTCTTTTGCTCGGCCGCATTCAGCGTGTTGGCGAAGGTCGTGGCAAAGCCGGCGCGGGTGATTGTCTGTGTATTGTTGAGGCCGGCAAGGATCGGTGGCAGCGCCGCAAGCAGCGACACCGGGCCAGGAATGACGCCGGCAATCGGACCGGGATCCAGCGCAACACCGGCAACGCCAAGCCCGCGATCGAGCAGCAGTTGTGTGATCAGCCCACCCATGGAATGGCCGACGATCAGCGGCTTTTCCGGCAGCGCCCGGATGATCGCCTCATAATGGTCGACGATCTTCTTGAAGGTCAGGCTCTTCAGCCCATTGGGCGGTTTGTTGCGAAGCTCGGCTGGCTTGCCGTCGAGGAAGGGCCAGGCCGGTGCTGAGGTCGCGTATCCCGCCGCTTCGAACGCACTCCTGAACTTGTCCCAGCTGGAGACATGCATCCAGGCGCCGGTGATGAAGATGACAGTCTTGGTTGATCGCGCAGTGGTCATCTTGATCTCCTTGAGGGCCTACAGCACGACCTTCCCCCAAAGGCGAGGCGGCGACAAGCGCTGTCGCCGCCAGCACTGACTACATCTTGCCCATGTCGATTGGCGTGATCGTCACCTTGGCCACCGGCTTGCTCACATCCCAGTTCCAGTCCTTGGGCGCATCGGCGTCGCCACGGATACCGGTGTGGATGGTGATCACGCCGTTCTCGAGGTCGCGCTCATTGCCGCCGCCGAGAGCACCGAGGAAACCCTTCTTCTCATTATTGTTCTCCGAGCCCGCGTCATATCCCAGCACCTCGATCGTCGTCGCGGTGGTGAGACTGAACGCATCGATGCCCGAAACGCCCGAGAACCCATCATTGGTGTTGCCCAGCATCCAGACGCCATCGATCAGCGGATGCTTGGCGTCGACCCACACATTGATCGTGCGGATCTGGCCGGGCAACGTGTGGATGGCAAGCTGCGCATCGCCCAGCGTTGCGCCCATATCCTTGGCGGCGCCCACCGAGAACATGCCGATATTGCCGCCCTCGGCAACGGCGGCGAGTGCGTCGCTGGCCTTGTCGCCCTGCTTGAACAGCGGCGCCCCATCGGCGGCGCGGCTCTCAAAGAAGGACGGCGAGAAGGGCTGGGTCTTGCTGACATTCTCGATGGTGATCTTCACCAGCTTGGCGCCGTCCATCATCATCGCGTCGCCCATCATGGCATCGCCTGCCATCATGGCGTCATTGGCCATCTGCATGTCGTCCATCATCATCCCGCCCGCCATCGCGTCCGGTGCCATGGCGTCCGGTGCCATCGCATCGCCGGCCATCGCGTCTGGGGCCATGGCATCTGACGACATGGCGTCTGGCGCCATCGGATCAGCCTTCATCGCGTCCTGGGCAAAGGCCGGCAGTGCGGCGGCAAAAAGCATCGCGGCCGTCAGTGCAATCGTCGATGTGCGCATTGGTAAACTCCCTTGTGTTCCGCTGGCGGTCTGCCGTCGGCGAGCGGGAGGTAGCGCCGCGCTATCGTGCTGATCAATTGCCTCGCTCCGCATTGATCCATCGCACACGGCGGCTCGCCTTGCCGCGATCCCGAACATTGTTCTGCTCACGCCGAATTCGCTTTGCGATCACCGGCGCTCACGGTGCCGTTAACAGCCGGTCCGAATCGTGTAGCGTTGAGCCATGGGGAACCACCTCAGATTTTCGGGAGCCGGCGAGGCCGCGCAACGCGTTGAACTCGAACGCATAATTCGCTCGAGCGCGTTGCTGATGGAGGTGCTGGAGGGCATCCGGGCCGCAGGGCTCAACGATTCCCTTTTGGTCGCTGGCGCCATCTACAATCTGGTCTGGAATCGGCTGACCGCTCGCCCCGACCTCACGGGCATCAACGATATCGATGTGTTCTATTTCGACGATCGCGACCTCAGCTACGAGGCCGAGGATGTCGTTATCCAGAGCCTCGCGCGCCGCTTTGCACATCTGCCTCTGCCGGTCCAAGTGCGCAATCAGGCGCGCGTCCATCTGTGGTTCCCACAGAAATTCGGCATACCTTTCGTGCCGCTAATCTCGTCGTCCGAGATGCTCAGTCGCTACGCCAGCAAGACCCACTCAATCGCCGCACGTCTCGAACCCGACGACCGTCTCACCCTCATCGCCCCCTTCGGCCTCGACGACATCTTCTCCTTCCGCATCACCCCCAACCCCGTCCTCGCCAACCGCCCCGCGCATGAGGCGAAGGGCGCGCGAGCCAAAAGCGTGTGGCCGGAGATCGCAGTGGTGCCGTGGGAGGAATGAGCCCCCGGGCCCGTCGCCCGCAAAGCGGGGGAAGGTGTCGCCAAAGGCGGTTGGTCGACCGAGCCCCCTTGGGATCGATCGATCCAGAGCGCCAAGAACTGCTGACGGAAGGGGCGGCCCAAGCACCGGGCTCTCAGTCGGCCACCTCCCCCTTCACGGGGGAGGCAAGCGCAGCTTGGGCCGATAGGCCCTAGCGGAGCTCGGAGGGGGTGCGGTCAGCCCGGTACCGGTGTGCGTCTCCCCCCTCCCTAGTTTCGCTACGGACCTGTGGGTCCTAGCTTCATTACCCTCCCCGCGGAGGGGGAGGGTGGAAGAGAAGACCGCAGCCCCGCCAATCCCTTACACCGATCTCACCCCACCATACGCACGGTCCTCCCGCCCCGTACTATCCTCCCCTCGCTGTCGTCATCTCCTGCGAGCTACCGACGAAGTGGCTGGCGACAGTGATGGTGGAGGGTGGTCGCACCCTCTGGTCCGGCCACGGCTTGAAACAGCCGCAAAACCGGTCGCACCAATCCGTCGCGGAGAGCGCGGTGCGTCTCACCCACGCACCTAAATCTCTCGGAGGCGCCACCGCGCTCTCCCCCGTAGGCCGGCCGCGAAGCCGACCGACGGCAAGGTCAGACCCCGAAGCCAGGAGGCCGTCGGGCGCTTCCGTTCGTCCGCGCTTCTGCTAAATCGATGTTCTATCCAAACACACTGGCGCCGCGATCGGCTGCACCCACCAGCGAGCGGAAACCGGCGAAGAGTTCGCGGCCCATGCCATAGTGCTCGCTGCGCAGATCTTCGGTGGCCGGCGTACGCGACAGTAATTCGCGCTCGTCGCCCAGATAGGTCAACGTACCGGCTTCGGCATCGAGGCGCAGCATGTCGCCGTCGCGGAGCTTGCTGATCGGGCCGCCATCGACGGCCTCCGGCGTCATGTGGATCGCAGCGGGCACCTTACCAGACGCGCCCGACATGCGGCCGTCGGTGACGAGGGCCACCTTGAAGCCCCTGCCCTGCAGCACGCCGAGTGCTGGAGTGAGATTGTGCAGTTCGGGCATGCCCACAGCCTTGGGACCGGCGAATCGCACCACCGCGATCATGTCGGCATTTAGCTCACCAGCCTTGAACGCGGCCTGCAATCCGTGCTGGGTGTGGAACACGCGGGCCGGCGCCTCGACGATCCGGTGCTCCGGCTTCACCGCCGAGACCTTGATGACCGACTTGCCGAGATTGCCCGTCAGCAGCTTCAACCCGCCACTCGCTGAGAACGCATCCTTGACCGTCGTCAGCACCTTGGGATTTCCCGACTCCCTCGGCACCGGCTCGAAGCTCAGCTTGCCCTCGAGCAGTTTGGCCTCGACCGTGTAGCCCGAAAGCCCATCGCCCCAGACGGTCTTGACGTCGTCGTGCAAATGCCCGGACTCCAGCAACTCGCGGATCAGGAACCCCATTCCACCCGCTGAGTGGAAATGGTTCACATCGGCGATGCCATTGGGATAAACGCGCGCCAGCAGCGGTACGACTTCGCTCAGATCGGCCATATCCTGCCACGTCACCTGCAACCCGGCAGCAGCAGCGATCGCGATCAGATGCATCGTGTGGTTGGTCGAGCCGCCCGTCGCATGCAGACCCACAAGCCCGTTGACGATCGACTTCTCGGAGATGACATGCCCGACTGGTGTGTAATCATTGCCTTCGGCGGTCAGCGACAGCGCGCGCCGTGCTGCTTCCCTGGTCAACGCATCGCGCAGCGGCGTACCCGGATTGACGAAGCTCGCCCCCGGCAGATGGAGCCCCATGATCTCCATCAGCATCTGGTTGGAATTGGCGGTGCCGTAGAACGTGCAGGTGCCCGCCGAGTGATAGGATTTGGCTTCCGCCTCGAGCAGTTCGGCGCGGCCGACCTTGCCCTCGGAATAAAGCTGGCGAATACGCGACTTCTCGTCGTTCGGCATGCCTGAAGGCATCGGTCCAGCCGGCACGAACACAGCCGGCAAATGGCCGAAGCTCAACGCGCCAATCAGGAGGCCCGGTACGATCTTGTCGCAGATGCCGAGGAACATCGCGGCATCGAACATGTTGTGGCTCAGCGAGATCGCCGTCGCCATAGCGATCACATCGCGGCTGAACAGCGAGAGGTCCATGCCCGGCTGACCCTGCGTGACGCCATCGCACATCGCCGGAACGCCGCCCGCGACCTGTGCGGTCGCGCCGAGTGAATTGGCCACTTCCTTGATGAGGTCCGGATAGAATTGATAGGGCTGATGCGCACTCAGCATGTCGTTGTAGGAATTGACGATGCCGATATTGAGCGCCTTGTTGCCCGCGAGCTTGGCCTTGTCGGACGGCGCACAGGCGGCAAAGCCATGCGCCAGATTTCCGCAGCTTAGCGCGGCGCGATAGACGCCCCGCTGCTTCGCCTGTTCGAGATGATCGAGATAGGTCCGGCGCGTGTCGGCGCTGCGGGCTGCGATGCGGTCGGTCACGTCCTGGACGGATTTTAGGACAGACATGGAGGGCTCCTTAGAGGCGCCGGATCAGGGGCACCAGTAGATCGTCAACGGGGTCTGCGACTGACGCAGCACGGAGCGCACCGGCATGTCCTCGATAGGACCATCCGTTTCAGCCTGAGCCAGCGTTCGAAGCTTGTCTTCCCCCTCGATATGCAGATAGAGCGCCCGCGCCGCCAGCAGATGCGGCAGCGTGAGCGTGACCCGCGGCTCACCGGCCCCAGGTGCACGAATAGCGACGACCGGCCCCTCAGCGGTCAGCGCGTCGTTCAATGTGTCGCCGCCCGGAAAGAACGAGGCAGTGTGCCCGTCATTGCCCATGCCAAGAATGGCGGCATCGAGCGGAATGGGGACGGACAATTGCAGCGCGTTTGTGGCAACGACATCAGGCTCGCCGCCGCCCGCATAGAGCGGCACGAAAATCGCGAGCGCCGCGCGGCCCTGCAGCAGATTGGCCTTCACGAGCCTCGCGTTCGACCGGTCGGAACTCTCATCGACCCAACGCTCATCGACGAGCGTCACGGTGATCTTGTCCCACGGCACATCGTCGCGAACGCTGAGGGCTTTGAAGAACCGCGCCGGAGTCGAGCCGCCCGATACCGCCAATGACGCCGTGTTGCGCGCCTTCACGCCGGCTTTGAGATTCTGCGCCACGGCGTCGGCCAAAGCCTCGGCCAATTGTTCCTTATCGCGAAAATCGTGGCGCGTCGGCCTCAATTATCGTCCTCGTGCCAGGTTCGGCCATCGCGCTCGATGAGCGCCACAGCTGCAGAGGGACCCCAGGTGCCCGCATGATAGAGATGCGGCTGGTCGGTCGCGACATTCCAGGCCTCCCGGATCGGATCGACCCAACTCCAGGCGGCCTCGAGTTCGTCGCGGCGCATGAAGAGCGTCTGGCTGCCGCGGATCACATCGAGCAGCAAGCGCTCATAAGCCTCGGGCGTGCGCTCCGTGAACGTCGCGGCAAAGCTCAGATTGAGCGGCACTTCGCGTAGGCGCATGCCCCCCGGACCCGGGTCCTTGATCATCATCAGCAGCTTCACGCCCTCGTCGGGCTGGATGCGGATGATCAGCCGGTTCGGTCGCGGCGCGCCCTCGGCATGATCGAAGATCGAATGCGGGATACTGCGGAATTGAATCACGATTTCCGATGCACGCGAAGCGAGGCGCTTGCCGGTGCGGAAATAGAACGGCACACCCGCCCAGCGCCAGTTCTCGATTTCAGCCTTGAGAGCGACGAAGGTCTCCATGCGCGAGCCCTTACGGTCGTCGGGCAGTTCGTCCTGGTAGCTCACCACCACCTGGCCCTCGATCGAGCCATTGCGGTATTGGCCGCGCACGGTCGATTTGGCGACGTCGGTACCCTTGATCGGCTTTAGCGAACGCAGCACCTTCAGCTTCTCGTCGCGCAACGCATTGGCGTCGTCGGAAGCCGGAGGCTCCATCGCAACAAGACAGAGCAGCTGCAGCATATGGTTCTGCACCATGTCGCGCAGCGCGCCACTCTCGTCGTAATAGCCACGCGTGCCGGCACCGACGGATTCGGCCACCGTTATCTGCACGTGGTCGATATGCGACGAGTTCCAGACGGGCTCGAACAGGATGTTGGCAAAGCGCAGCGCCAGCAAATTCTGCACCGTCTCTTTGCCGAGATAGTGATCGATGCGGTAGACCTGATCTTCCGCGAAGATGCGCGAGACTTCGTCGTTGATCTGCTTGGACGAGTCGAGGTCGTGGCCAAGCGGCTTTTCGATCACGACGCGCGCATCGCGGCGGTAATAGCCCTGCTTCTTGATGTACTCGCAGGTCGGGCCGAACAGATCCGGGGCGATGGCGAGATAGAAGGCCCGCACGATCTTGGGATCGTCGCGGAGCTTGCCCGACAGATCGCCCCAATGGGCCTCATCGGTCACGTCATTGGGGACGTACGAGCAGATCGACACGAAGCGGTCGACGGTCTTGGCGTCCTGATAATCCTTCTCGACGAATTGCGTGATCGAGTCGCGCACTGCCTTCTGGAAATCGGCATCGGTGAGCTTCGAGCGCGAGACACCGATGATGTGGCTCTGCTCGTCGAACTGGCCGTCGACGAAACGATGATAGAGCGCCGGGATCAGCTTGCGCTTGGTGAGATCGCCTGTCGCGCCGAACACCACATAGTCAAAGGGCTGGACGGGAATGATGCGGCTGGACACGCTCGTTTGTCTCCGTTCGATATAGTTCATGCAGCGAAATTCTGCTTTGCGAGGATCACGGCGCCATGGAGCGGCTCGTGCTTGGGTAGAATGACGAAGTTGCCGTAGCGCGCCGTGAGCAGCGGAAAGAGCCGCTGACCGAAACCACCGACGATGGCGAGTTGCTGCGCGCCCGTAGATTTGAACCAGGCGATATAGGTGTCGATGTAACCGAGCTGGATGTCGATCATCTTCTTGGCGACGGGGTCGCCCTTCTCGAAATAGTCCATGAGCAGCGGCACCAGCTTGCCGAACTCGCCGGGGGCCCGGCCGACCAGCGCATCGTCGCAGCCTTCGGTGCCGTCACGAGAGATGACCCGCAGGTCCATCGCGGTGGCGAAGGACCAGATCATGGCCTCCTGGTTGCTGCCGCCAAGGGCGCGAATGGTCTCGACAGTGAGCGGCGACGCAGAAACGAGGCCATCGGTCGCTTCGACGGAATAGCGCGCCAGTTCGCGGGCGATAATGGCGCCCGACATCTGGTCGCCGATGATAAAGCCCCAGCCGCCCACCTGGAACCGCTTGCCACCGACAATCGAGAGTGCGGCCGAGCCGGTGCCGATGATGGCGACGCCACCGTCCTCACCCGCCAGCGCGCCGGCATGGGCAATGTCGATATCGTCGTAAACGCTTACGCCGGCAAAGGGCCAGGGACGCGCAGCGAAGGCGGCACGAGCCGAATCCATGCGCCCACCAGCAATGCCGAAGCAGGCATAGGTATTAGCGGCCTCGGCGAAATCGATACCCGCGGCGGCGAAAACTTCGCGCGCGCCCTCCGAGATCGAGCGATAGGCCGGCTCGCCGCCGTCGATCTGAAGGTTGGAACGGCCACCCTTGGCGTCGGCGAGCGTGGCCAGATTTTCATCGGCGAGCCGGATGCGGCAGTTCGTGCCACCGCCATCCACGCCAAGGTAATACCTGGTCAACTGATCCTCTGCCTTCGTCCGGCCGTTTGCGCGCGGACCATAGTGATAATGGCCGTTCGACGAAAGTAGAATACGCAAGAGAATCGAGCCGGTCATCCCGGCTTGCCGCATGGCCCCCATGCGACCAATCTGCGGCTCTGGCGTTTGGGGCGAGTCGCGGGCGGAAAGCGGCAGTCGAACGGAGGCAGCATGAGCGGACATGTTCTGGTTCTGGGCGGTGCGCGGTCGGGCAAAACCGGCTTCGCCGAGCGTCTGGCGATGCGTTCAGGCGAGGCTCCGCTGTACCTCGCGACGGCGCAGACGCTCGACAATGAAATGGAAGAGCGGGTGAAACTCCACCAGCAGCAGCGGCACAGACGGTTTTCGACGCTGGAGGAGCCACTGGCGCTGGCATCGGCGCTGAAGAGCGCCGCCGAAGCGCATGATGTGATCCTAGTGGACTGCCTGACGCTGTGGATCACCAATCTGCTGGGGGCGAACCAGAACGTGGCCCGCGCCGTCGACGAATTGGTGGACGTTTTGCCCCAGATCGGCAGCGCGCGGATTATCTTCGTTTCCAATGAAGTCGGCCTCGGCATCGTGCCCGACAACCCGCTGGCGCGGATGTTTCGCGACCTCGCTGGCGCCGCACATCAGCGGCTGGCCGATATCTGTACCGAGGTGCATTTCGTGATTGCCGGCTTGCCTATGACACTCAAGGGCCCGCGGCTGACCGAAAGTTCGACCGAGCTGCCGCGCGCCGAGGGCTAGGCAAATCGCCAAAGCAGCAGCGCGATCACGACGGTGACGCCCAGCAGCACGTTTAGCGCCATCCAGTAGAGTTCCAACGCCTTGAGGATGTCGGCGGCTGTCAACTCGCTGCGGCCATCGCCAAAGCTCGGCAAATCGTGCACTTCGCCGTCATAGGCGCGGGCGCCGCCGAGCGACAGACTCAGCGCTCCGGCGAAGGCCGCCTCGGGCCAGCCTGCATTGGGTGAATCATGCTTGCGGGCATCGCGCAGGGCGGTGGTCCAGGCGTGTTCGGGGTCATTGCCATGCACCAGGAAGGCCGCGGCTGCGATCAGCAGCGCCGTCAGCCGGGCCGGGATCCAACTCACCAGATCGTCGAATCTCGCGCTGGCCCAGCCGAAGTCGACATAGCGCTCATTCTTATGACCCACCATGGAATCGGCGGTGTTGGCCGCCTTGTAGAGCAGAATGCCCGGCAACCCGCCGAGCAGCAGCCAGAAGAGCGGGGCGACAATTCCGTCGGAGGTCGATTCCGCCAGACTCTCGACCGCCGCCTTGGCCACTCCCGACTGATCCAGCGTTTCCGGGTCACGGCCAACAATCTGACTGACGGCGCGGCGCCCGGAATCGAGCGACAGATTGAGCCCATCGGCCACCGCTTTCACGGCGCGGCCGAGTTCCTTTTGAGCAAGGAGGCTGGATGCGAGGGCTGCCTCAAGCACCCAGCCGAACGGTATCCGGCGGGTAATCGACACGATGACCAACGAGATCGCGAGGCAGGTCAGAAGCAACAGGAGGAGCATGGCAGCGCCCTTCAGACGCCGGTTTGCTCCCGTGTTCAGACGCCTTTCGAACCAGGTAATCAGCGCGCCGATCCAAGTCACAGGATGGCCGATTGCCTTGAACAGGGGCGCGGGATAACCGACGAACCGCTCGATCAACAGTGCCAATGGCGCGAGGAGCCAGGCCACTCAGACCGCCGAGGCCAAGGCGAGCAAATTGTCGAGGTTCAGGTGGCGTTCCAGGTGCGCGGCCAGGCTATCCAAGGCGGCATCGACGCCAGTGTCATACTCGACGGCAGACTTTGCATTCAAAAATGAATGTCTAAAACCGTCCTTCCTAAATATGCCATGCAAGTACGTGCCAGATACCAACCCATCTTTTGACGTCGCCCCGTCGGTGTCAGCGCCAATCCGGCTGAACGGCCGGTCGCGATCCTGGCCCTGAGTCGATCCCATATGCATGTGATACCCTGAAATCATATGGCCCGTCGCGACATGGACGGCCTGTTCGACGCGAAGCACCTTGGTCTCAGTCAGCACCGTATCGACATCGAGCAAGCCGAGGCCATCACTGGTGCCGGGCTCGCCTTCGATCCCGCTCGGGTCGCTGATCGTTCGGCCTAGCATCTGATACCCGCCACATATCCCGAGGACCGGCTTACCCGCCCGGTGATGGGCGAGAATGTCGATTTCCCAACCCGCCCTCCGAAGCGCTACGAGATCGGCGCGTGTCGACTTCGAGCCTGGCAAAAGGATCAGATCAGCCGATTGCGGCAGGGGCGAGTCGGGCTCGACGACAAGGACCGTGACACCCGGTTCGGCGCGCAGCGGATCGAGGTCGTCGAAGTTCGCAATCCGGGGGAGACGCGGCACGGCGATGGTGAAAGGGCCGCCACCAGTTTCAAGCCTCTGGTCCAAGGCGAGCGAATCCTCGGCCGGCAGCTTCCATGCATCGGCGAAGAACGGGACAGGGCCGAGACAGGCAACGCCGGTCCTTGCGGCGATGAAGTCGCGGCCATCGTCGAACAGTGCCGGGTCGCCGCGAAACTTGTTGACCAGCGTGGCGCGGACCAGCACGGCGTCTTTCGGATCAATCACTCCAAGGGTGCCGATCAGCGAGGCGATAACCCCGCCGCGGTCGATGTCTCCGATCAGCACCACCGGGACGCCCGCCGCCTGGGCGAAGCCGAAATTGGCAATGTCGCCATGGCGCAGATTGACCTCCGATGCGCTACCCGCCCCCTCGACGATCACGAGATCCGCATCGAGCTCGTGGAAACTCGACACGACCTGCGGCAGCAATTCGCCACGTTTCTTCCAATACTCGCGGGCCGGAAACGAGCCGACCCGCTTGCCGCGAACGATAAGTTGGGCACCCGACTCATGCTCCGGCTTGAGCAGCACAGGGTTCATCGCCGTCAGCGGCTCGCGACGCGCGGCACGTGCCTGTAGCGCTTGAGCGCGCCCAATCTCGCCGCCATCAGCGGTCACGGCGGCGTTGTTGGACATGTTCTGCGGCTTAAACGGCGCGACCCTTAGCCCGCGGTTGGCGAAGGCGCGGCAAAGGCCGGCCACGATCAGCGATTTGCCGACATCGCTGCCGGTGCCCATGAACATGAGTGCTCGAGTCATGACTGAGCTATGCCACGTCGATTACGTGGGCATAAGAGCCCATGACGCGCCCAACCACGGCGCCCATGGCGGGCAACGCCGTGCCTACCGCGTCGGTCGAGGAAAACAACGGTGTACCGGCGGTGCCGGAGGAATAGTGGAACTCGTGGCCCATGAGGTCGCGAGGCCAAGGGAGATCACCGGACTGAGTTAGTCGCCGGTAGCCGAGCGAGCGCCTCGGCCGGCTAATATCGGTAGAGATCGGTAGCAAGCCGGCCATTCGGTGTGTGCCCCCCGCTTTGTCGGTCAGCGACTGCCCGAGGGCTATGTAGCCCCCGCATTCTCCGTAGATAAGGGCGTTGCGATCGCGCGCCGCAGTCAGACCGGCCTGAAAATTTGTCGCTTGAGACAACTTCAGGCCATGCAACTCCGGATAGCCACCCGGAATATAGATAGAATCACTATCCATTCTCGCATGCTCGTCAGCGAGCGGTGAGAAGAAGCTGATCTGTGCCCCGGCGTCGCGCCAATCGGAGAGGAGATGAGGGTAGATGAACGAAAAGGCGTCGTCTTTCGCTATGGCGATCCGCTGTCCAAGGGGAGGCAGGCGCGTCGCGGAGACCGCCCGACGCGAGACTTCAGATGAAACCGCGACGAGACGGTTCAAATCGATGAACTGCTCAGCGACGTCCCCGGCAAGCTCGGCAATCGCGTCGAAGGCGGCAATCTCATCGGGCATGACCAGCCCGAGATGCCGCTCCGGAAGAACAAGTCCGTCGCGGCGTGGGATAACGCCAAGAACCGGGATGCCGAGAGGCTCGAGCGCGGCCAGCAGCATGCGCTCGTGGCGCGTCGTGGCCACGCGGTTGATGATGATTCCCGCGATCTCGACGTCCGGCCGGAACCGGGCAAAGCCCGAGACAAGCGCCGCGATGGATTGCCCCTGCTTGTCCGCATCGACGACGAAAACCACAGGCAGCTTCAGCATCGCTGCCAGATCTCCCGTCGAGCCCTTGCCATCGGCGGCGCCGTCGAACAGGCCCATGACGCCCTCGACCACGAGCAGATCGGCATCGGCTGCATGCGATGACGCGAGGAAGCCGAGCCGCCCTTCCTTCATCGCCCAAGGGTCGAGATTGATCGCCTCGCGTCCGGCGACCCGCGAGAGAATGGCGCGGTCGATGTAATCCGGCCCGGTCTTGGCCGGCGCCACGGCGATGCCTCGCCGCCTGAGGGCCGACAGCAGGCCGAGCGTCACGAGGGTCTTGCCCGATCCGGAACGTGGCGCGCCAATGATCAAGCCGTTAGCCATGGTTCATCTTGCCCGTGCTAGTGATCAGGCGACTATCGGCGAGAGCGTTTGAATGAAGATATTGGTTTTGGGCGGGACGAGCGAAGCGCGCGAGCTCGCCGGACGTCTCGTAGCTCTCGGGCATAACGTCACCACGTCGCTTGCCGGCCGCACACAGCGGCCCGCCCTGCCTGCGGGCGATCTGCGAGTCGGCAAGTTCGGCGGCATTCCCGGCCTTGTCGGCTACCTCAAGATGCTGAGCTTCGACCGGCTGATCGACGCCACGCATCCCTATGCCGGGCTGATCTCGATCAACGCTGTCGCTGCGGCGCAGCAGACGGGCATTCCGCTGCTGCGCTTCATGCGACCGGCCTGGGTCGAGCCGGCGGGCGCAAACTGGCGACATGTCGATGATCTGAACGCTGCGGCGCGCGCGCTGCCGAGCGACGCGACAGTCATGGTGACCACCGGCCATGAAGGGCTGGATACGCTGCTCGAACGCAACGATTGCCGCTTCGTCATCCGCCTGATCGAGGAGCCCGAGCTTGCGCTGCCGCGGCACGCCAAGCTGCTCATCGACCGGCCGCCCTACTCGCTCGAGGGTGAGACGGCCCTGTTCGCACGCGAAGGCATCACGCATCTGGTGACCAAGAATTCCGGCGGGGAACAGACGCATGCGAAGCTCGATGCGGCGCAGCGATCCGGCGTCGATGTGCTCGTCCTCAAGCGCCCGGTTTACGGACCGGCCTTCGAAGTGGGAACGCTGGATGAGGCGATCGCGGCGCTTCATTTGACGGCCTGACGGTCGCGCTTCTTGCCGGCATTGCGTAGCACATGGGCGAAGTCGGCTGCATAGAGACGGCTGTCGCGAAATTTCGTTTCACCGAAAACGCGGCCGACGAAAATCAGCGCCGTGCGTGTGATCTTTTCCTCGCGAACCCGCGCCCGCATTTCACCCAGCGTCGAGATGATGATCTCTTCGTCGGGCCAAGTGGCGCGATAGATGATGATCGCGGGGCAATCAGCGCCGTAATGCGGTGTGAGCGCGGTCTCGACATAAGCGAGGTTGCGCACGGATAGATGGATCGCGAGCGTCGCGCCACTCTGGCCGAGGATCTCGAGGCTTTCGCGCGGCGGCATGGGAGACGCCTTGCCGCTCGTGCGGGTAAGGATAATGGTCTGCGAAATCTCGGGCAGCGTCAACTCGGTAGCGAGCCGAGCGGCCGCACCAGCAAAGGCGGGCACGCCGGGCACGACTTCGTATGGGATTTCGAGTGCATCGAGGCGGCGCATCTGCTCGGCGACGGCGCCATAAATCGACGGATCACCTGAGTGAACGCGGGCCGTGTTCTCATCGCGCGAGTGGGCATCCGCCATGAGGCCGATGATCTCGTCGAGATGCATGGGGGCCGTGTCGCGGACCAATGCGCCGGCGGGCGCAGCAGCGACGATCTCGGCGGGCACGAGCGAGCCGGCGTAGAGGCAGACGGGGCAGCGCTCGATGAGGCGTTGCCCCCGCAGCGTGATCAAGTCGGGCGCACCGGGACCTGCACCGATGAAATAGACGGTCATTGCGGCGGCGCTTTCTTGTCGTAGCCGCGCGGCGTAAACGCGACCGTACGGCCATCGCCGCGCTTGATGGTACGCGAGGTCGACGAGCCGATGAGGACGATCGTCAGCATATCGACCACCGATGGGTCGAACGCCCAGAGCGTCGTGACCTCGACTTTCTGGGCCGGGCGACCAAGATTGCTCGCGACGATCACGGGGGTTTCGGGCGGGCGATGCGCAACGAAGACGGCTTTGGCCTCTTCGATCAAATCGACGCGGCGCTGCGAGCGCGGGTTGTAGAGCGCGGTAACGAAGTCGCCCTCGGCAGCACCAGTCAGGCGCTGACGGATGGTATCCGATGGCGTGAGGAGATCGCTCAGTGAGATGCAGGCGAAGTCGTGCCCGATGAGCGCGCCGGCAGCCGCACTGGCGGCCTGAAAAGCCGAGATGCCGGGATGGATCTCGACAGCGACGCGGCGCGCCGGTTCGGAGACTTTGCGGTCGCCAACGGCTTCGAGCAGCTCGTAGACCAGCGAGGCCATGGCGTAGATCTGGGCATCGCCTGAGCAGATGAGTGCCACGGCTTTTCCGGTCGCCGCGAGTTCCAATGCGTGGCGGACGCGCGGCTCCTCGTCGCCGAGGGGGAAGCGATGCTCTTGCTGCTGGAAGCGCAGATCGGCGACGAGATCGAGATAGAGACCGTAGCCGACCCAATCGCTGCTGGCATCGAGCGCGGCGACTGATGATGCAGAGCGGCTGGCTTTGTCGCCGGGACCGATACCGATGACGTGCAGCAGACCGGGCGCGCGGCCGAGGTTTGTCGGATCGATGGGTTGCGGTGCGCGGCCGATGGCGCAAGTGGCCCGGCTAGATTTGCGCTTAGGGACGATGAGCGTCCCGGCCTTGAGCGCCGCCGCCTCTGCCACGCCCGGCGTACCGGTTTCGGCTTCCACGATGTCGGAAGGATTTACGAGGCGGTAGCGTTCCTGGTTGAGCTCCGCGACGGAGAAGATACGCAAAGGCACGCCGAAATGTGCCGCTGCACTATGGAACGCCGCTTCATCGGATTTGATGTCGATGGTCGCGAGGGCGGCCAGGGAGGAAGCGGCAAGCTTCTGACTGGCGAGAGATTGGGTGACGAGGTCGATCACTTCCTCGGCCGCGACGCCGCGCTCCGCCCCAACTCCGGCGACAAGGGTCTTGGGATGATAGAGAAGTTCGCGCTCGCGCCGCTCGATGTTGTCGCTGACACGGATCTTGACCGCGCCCGCGAAGGAAACTGGATAGCCAGCTTCGGCAATCCATGGCGCGTGGCCGTCGAGCTGGACCTTGCCACCGATCAAAAGCGCCATCATGGCGGGCTTGGCCGCGACAGGATCGGCAAGCACCCAGCCGGACGGCGGATCGTCGAGACCGCGATTGAACTTTGCGTCGGAAGCGGTGGTGAGCGCTGCACTACCGCCAAGCTTGTCGGCAATCTGACGCGCCAGCCTGTTCGCACCGTGGTGGCCGCCAAGCAGCGGCACGATGTGGGCGCCGTCCTGCGAGATCGCGAGCACCGGGGGCTCGCTCTGCTTGTCAGCGATATGTGGGGCGAGCAGGCGAATGAGAATGCCCGCGGCACAAATACCGATGATCGGCCGCCCATCGGCGAACAGCCGCGGCAGGAGCAGCTTGCCGTCTTCGCCATTGAAGCCGCAGTGGAAGATTTCCGCCTCGAGCATCGGCGCGAGCTTTTGCGCGAGATCGGCGCCACTGGCAGCGAAGGTGACGATCGCGGGCTTCATGCCCAAGCCTCGGCGCCGCGATAACAGAGGATGGTCGAGAAATACGGGCGCTCGTCATGCGCAAAGCCATTTAGCGGCGTGATGCGCTGGCGCGGCGTGGTGGCATGTTCCACTACGATGGCGTTGGCCGCGTGGCCCGTTTCGACCAGCAGCGCACGAATGCGGTCGAAATGGCGGCCAACTTTGATGATTGCCGCGGCAGGTGCGGTGGCTAGTTCGGCGCGCAGGGTCTCGTCCGCGAGCGGCGCGGGCAGCACTTTCAGTGTCTCATTGCGGGCAGCGAGCGGGCGCGCGATCGCGGCGGCGGCGGCAGTCAGCGAGGTGACGCCGGGGACGACCTCGATGGCGGCTTTGCCGGCAAGACGAGCGAGCAGATACATGGCCGAGCCGTAGAACAGCGGATCGCCCTCGCACAGCCACGCGACGTTGCGGCCCGCAGCGAGATGCCCCGCAATGGCGATCGCCGCAGTGTCATATGCGGCTTGAGCGGGGCCACGCTCCACACTCATCGGGATCGCCACCGGCAACAATGTCGCATCAGGTGCAACATGAGCGCGGGCGATCTCCAGCGCGAAGGCAGAGTCATTGCCTGTTAGCGCGTGGGCGACAACATCGGCGGCACCGAGAATGCGGGCGGCCTTGAGAGTGAGCAGTTCGGGATCGCCGGGACCGACGCCGACGAGATACAGCGTGCCGCTCATCGTTTCACGACGTCCCACTGCGTAACGGGCATGCGCGGACGCATTGCCTGATGTTCGCCGATGCTATCGAGGCTGGCGATCTCGATACGCGTGAGGTGCCCACCATATCGCTGGCAACGGGCATAGAGGGCCTGTTCGGCATCGAGCGTCACGGCGTTGGCCACGAGACGTCCACCGGGGCGCAAAGCCGACCAGGAGGCGTCGAACAGCGGATCGTTCCCTACTCCGCCGCCGAGGAAGATGGCATCGGGTGTTGGCATGCCCGCGAAACTTTCGGGCGCGTCGCCGTTCTCGATCTGCAGCGTAGGAACGCCCAGGCTTGCCGCGTTTACGGCGATCATCTGCAGGCGCTCGCCCTCGCGTTCGAAGGCGATGGCCTTCGCGTCGCGCGCCACGCGCATCCACTCGATGGCGATGGAGCCGCAACCGGCGCCAACATCCCACAGCAGTGCGCCAGGATAGGGCGCGAGCTTGGCGAGCGTTGCGGCGCGCACTTCGCGCTTGGTGAGTTGACCGTCGGAGATGAAGGCATCGTCAGGCAGACCGGTGACCGGCGGCAGCAGCGGCGCATTAGCGTCGGCGACGCAGTCGATGGCGAGAACGTAGAGTTCGCCGATGGTAAGATCGAAGCTGTGCGCCTCGACCGAGTGAATGCGCTCGGCGGGGCCACCGAGGTTCTCGAGCACGGTGAGGAGCGAGCGTCCGTAGCCGCGCTCGACAAGCAGGCGCGCGACATGCGGCGCAGTCGTCGCGTCGCTGGTGAGCGCGAGAATGCGGTTGGCCGGCACGATATGCGGATGGATCAGCTCGGCGGGACGGCCATGGATCGAAAGCATCGCAACATGCTGCAGCGGCCAGCGCATCCGTGCAGCAGCGAACTGGAACGACGAGGGCCCCGGATGGATCACGAACTCGCTTGGGTCGAGCCGCTTCGCAAGTGTCGCGCCGATCCCGAACCACATCGGGTCGCCCGACGCGAGGACAAGCGTGCGCGTGCCGCGCAACGTCATGATCTGTTCGAACATCGCGTCGATTTTCGGCGAGACCCATTCGACCAATTGCGGCACGCGTGACTTGAGCCGCGCCGGGCCAAGAATTGTGTCGGCTGGCGGCAGCGGCGGCACGTCGCCTTCGCCCACGCCGACGATGTCGAGCCAGTGCGTCATGCCAGGCCTCTCGCGATAGCATTGAGGGCAGCGGCGGCGATGGCGGTGCCGCCGCGACGTCCAAGCACGGTGATGAAGGGGATGCCGTGAGCGCCCTCGGCCAGGAGCGCTTTGCTCTCAGCGGCGCCGACGAAGCCAACGGGGGTAGCGATAATGGCGGCAGGCTTTGGGGCGCCCGCATCGAGCATATCGAGCAGGTGGAACAGCGCGGTCGGGGCGTTGCCGATGAGCACGATCGCCTTGTCGAGCCGATGGCGCCACAGCGCGACGGCGGCGGCAGAGCGCGTGGTGCCGAGCCGTTTGGCAAGCGCCGGGACTTCCGCATCGTCCAGCGTGACGATCAGATCGTTGTCGCGCGGGAGCAGCGAACGGATCACGCCCGCCCGCACCATGTGGCTATCGCAGAGCACAGGCTCGCTCGCATCTAGCGCGCGACGAACGATGGCGGGCAGCTCAGGGTCACCAACGATGTCACCCGCGAGATCGACCATGCCGCAGGCGTGGATCATTCGGATGGCGACATCGCGCAGCGACGACGGCACGGCGGACAGATCGGCCTCGGCTTCGATGGTGGCGAAGCTCTGCGCATAGATCGCATCCGGGTCGCGGAGGTAGGCGGTCATTCGCGCTCGTTCCGCGCCAGTTTGCCCTGGATCTTTGGGAGCGTCACGGGACCAAGGGGATGTTGCGCGAACGGATAGGGCTGGTGGGTATGATCACTTTCTTGCGCTCTGTCCTTCGCCGCCCAAGTGGGCGACGGCGTCGAATCGCTCGGGCGGGTGCCGACTGCAGGGTTCAGCAGCGCGTGCCCGTGATCGTGTGGGTGCGCGTGAGTGTGCGGATGATCATGGTCGTGGCTGTGAAGCGGCGTCCAGGGCAGGCCGTGCTTGCGGCAGAAGGCTTCGTCGCGGCAGGAGCTGTCGCAATCGCCGCCGCAGGGGCAATTCTCCAGTCCGCCGCCGCCAATGCCTTCGACATGGTGGTGATGCGATTCCTGCTTCAACCCCACATCGGCTTCGAAGCCGAGGACCTGCTCGCGGTACTTACACATCGCGCAGTTCATCAAATTCTGGCCGACGAGAATTTCGCGGATGCGGTCGAGGAAGGTGTCGATGACCAGCGGATGGTCGTCGAGATAGGGCGCGTTGAGGATTTCGACCTGCGGGTACGTCGCCTGCGCTTCTTCGGCGGCGTCATAGATGCGTTTGACCAGTACGCCGGTGAACAGGAAGTACGGGAACACGAGGATGCGGCGGTAGCCGAGCTTTACGGCGTGATCGAGTGCCGGCGTGACCAGCGGAAACGTAACGCCGGAATAGGCGACTTCGGCCCAGCCGAAGCCCATGCCTTCCCACAGCATGCGCATGACTTTGGCGACGTTGGAGTTGGCGTCGGGATCGGAGGAACCGCGTCCGACCACCAGTAGCAAGGTCTCTGCGCGAGCGATCTGGCGCGGCGAGGTCTTGAGGCCTTGCTCGATGCGGTCGCCGGCGGCACGGAGCATTTTGAGATCGACGCCGAGCTCGCGGCCATAGGTGATGCGGAGGCCCTTATGCATCGCCTCATAGGTCTTGAGGACGGAGGGAATATCGTTCTTGGCATGGCCCGCGGCGAACAGCATGCCGGGCACGGCGAGGACATGTTTGACGCCCTGCTCGCGGAGCTTGTCGAGACCCTGATGGATTACCGGGTTGGCGAATTCGAGGTAGCCATATTCGACGGGGACACCGGGGAGCTTCGCCTTCAGCGCATCGGCAAGCGCGGCGAACTCGCCGACGGCAAGCTGGTTGCGGCTGCCATGGCCGCACAGCATCACGCCGGTGCCCGGCGGCAGCAAGGGTAGGTCCATAATCGTCTCCGAGCTCCGGGATTGGTCCCCGATTTGGGTCGACCGCACCGGACTTGTGTCTCAGCCGCATAGCAGGGCTGCTCGTGGGATGGCTGTTATGGCGATGGCAAACAGCGCGGTCAATCAATGGCTTGGCAATGGCTTGGTGCTGCTGCGAATGCTGTTGAAAATCATTGGCAAATTCAGGCACTTGCGCCCGTTCTGGCCCCCCGCTATGGCGGGGTCTGAAACCAGGGCGGCACCCTATGGCCAACGACTCGACAGCGGCGGCGACGGTGGCGCGGATTGCGATGGGCAGTCTCGCGGTGGGCATTGCCGTGCTGGCGCTCAAGGCCATCGCGGCGTGGCTGACCGGCTCGATCGCGCTCTATTCGGATGCGCTCGAGAGCGTGGTCAATGTGGTGACCGCGATCGTCGCCCTGGTCGCCGTGCGGCTCGCGGCGCGGCCCGCCGATGCGGCCCTCCCCTATGGCTATGGCAAGGCCGAGTATTTCTCGGCGGTGATCATCGGCGTGTTCATCGCGGTGGCCGCGATTGTGATCTTCGGCGAAGCGTGGCGCGGGTTTACGAGCCCCGTGCCGTTCAAGGCCGACCCGATCGGCATCGGCGTGTCGGTGGTGGCGACGGCGATCAATGCCGGCTGGGCGTGGCTGCTGATGCGCACCGGGCAGCGTGAGCGCTCGCCCTCGCTGATGGCCGATGGGAAGCATCTCGCGACCGATGTGCTGTCGACGGTAGGCGTGCTGATCGGCGTGCTGCTCGCCATCGCGACGGGATATGCGCGGCTTGATGCGATCCTTGCGGCGTTCGTCGGCGTCACGATCCTGTGGTCGGGCTGGCGGCTGATCCGCGAGAGCGTGATCGGCCTCATGGATGTTGCCGTGGAGCCGGCGCGGCTCGCGACGATCCGCGAAGTGATCTCGGCCAATGCCGAGGGCGCTATCGAAGCGCATGACATCCGCACGCGGCAGGCGGGGCGCTCGATCTTCATCGACTTCCACCTCGTGGTGCCGGGCGCCATGTCGGTCGAGACGGCGCACAGTATCTGTGACCGGATCGAGGCCAAGCTGCGCGAGAGCGTGGCGGAAGCGCAGATCACGATCCATGTGGAGCCCGAGGAGAAAGCCAAGCACACCGGGATTGTTGTGGTGTGAGCCTCCCTCCCCCTTGAGGGGAGGGATTGAGGGTGGGGGTTGGCCGCACGCGCCACTCCCGCGGCTTACCCCCGCCCCCGCCCCTCCCGTCAAGGGGGAGGGGAGCGGACGCTTCGTGCTTGTTTCCATTAGTCGTCCCCCGGCTTTATCGTGCGCAGTTTCTTCGTTGTGCCGCGTTGCGTTTTGGCGGTGAGGCGGCGTTGTTTGCTGGCGAGGGTTGGGCGGGTGGCGCGGCGGGGTTTGGGTGGGGTGGCGGCGGCTTTGAGGAGATCGAGCAGGCGGTCGATGGCGTCGTCGCGGTTGAGCGCCTGCGTGCGGTGCCGGTCGGCGGTGATGACGATGGTGCCTTCATTGGTGAGGCGCGTGCCGGCGAGCTTTTTTGCGCGCGACTTCATCGGGCCAGGCAGCGACGGCGAGTTTTCGAGATCGAAGCGCAGCTGCGCCGCACTCGACACCTTGTTGACGTTCTGGCCGCCCGGCCCCGAGGCACGGATGAAGCTGATCGTGATCTCGGCAGGATCGAGCGACAGCGATGCGGTGATGGGGAGCGGGGTGGCGATGATGGGGGTCCTTTTCTGCTCCGGTTCTATCACGGTGTCATTCCCGCGAAGGCGGGAATCCAGTTCCCCCCGCGCCGGTCAGCAATTGTGGCCCTGGATTCCCGCCTTCGCGGGAATGACAGCGTTTGTGTTGGCGAGTTTTCGCGCCGGGCGGCCTGTTGGCTCCCGGGTTCGATTTGGTCTGCCGCTTTCGGGAAGCGGCGCGGCGGGACGGTTGTCCTGGCCGGTAGTCGGCGATGAATGGGACTTCCGTCCCGCCTCGCGACCGGGGTTTTTCACAGATGTCAGCTCGGGCCTGGTCACTTCATCACCGGCGCGCGGAACGTTTGGGATGAACACTTGCCGCAGCGGCTCGCGCCGTTGCTTTTTTGCGCTCTGTCCTTCGCGACCTAAGCAGGTCGCGAAGCCCAACCGCTCCCGGGCCGCGGACGCAGGATTGCTCGTCCACAGGCTCAGGCGAACCCTGCCTGCCCGGGCCGACGCCCGGACACCCAGTCCCTTACCACCGGCTGCTCGTTTGCAACCTCGCTTTCGGCGATCAGGTGGGGGGAGTGTACGCGGTGTTGAAGGTACGGGGATAAGTCGGGGGCGAGGGGTCTTAACTGTTTGATCTAGCGTACAACTTTTTGGCTGGAGGCTACTCGCAGAAGGTCATCAGGACCGTTGCAACCGCCTCCAGAGGCTCAACATGCCCCACTTGCTCGAATAGCCGACCCACTGCTTCCGACAGAAGCATGGGATCTTTCTCCATGCGGGAGAGATCCCATCCCCATTCCACAGCGATATCCGACTTCATGCTTTCCCAAACAGGATAGGTAGCGAGAATGCTATCTTGAATATTGTTCCTGAACGCGAAGAAACGAGAACTAGAAAAGTCAGTCGCGATGCCGGTTGGAATTGAAATAGGCACGTCTTGCGCGTACCTGATTAGATCATCGTTCTTTTGATCAGCTGCTTTCACATTTGAGTCAAAGTCAAAGATGCAAAACGCGTCGATCCAGAAACCTCGTGCCAGCGCGAGCAATACGGGCATCTTCGTCTTTCCGCCTACTGGGACTATGTGGCCGCCCCCAGCCAAGAAGGCTTCGTATCTCTTAGTTTCTCGGAGGTAGGTCGAAATTATCGCCTCGTCTTCAGCGCCTTCGACGAAAACGACTTTTGAAGCGAAAAACATCTCGGCGATGTTCGTTTGTAGCGAGCGGTCAATGCCAGACAAAGTCGCCTGGCCACCGATCGGGGAAACGTTCTTCCGAGTTGCACAGTATTTGCGCTGTTCGTCGACCGACCAACGGTACACTTTCGTGTTGCCATCCTGTCGCCTCAGAACGCGAACGCTCTCAAAGGTCCTCCCGGAGATGAAATAGGGGCTATGAGTGGTGACAATCACCTGCGAGCCCGACCCCGCCAATTCATATAGCGCGCTGGCCAAAAACCGAGCCTGAGGAGGATGCTGGTAGAGCTCCGGTTCCTCCACGCCTAGTAGGACAGCGAAGTTCGCGTTCTCGGAGCCGGCCTGTGCACGAGCGGCCACATTAAGCAACGCCATGATGTATGTTCGTTGCAGTCCGTGGCCGAACTGTTCCGGTCCCCCGATTACGTCGCCGTCCAAGAAGATC
>JBDSHC010000022.1:0-29998 GCA_039918675.1 Devosia sp. | reverse complement strand
CTACGGCGCCGCAGCGACCCTGGTTCTCCTCGCCGCCGTTCTCGTCATTTCCGTTCCTGCGATCCTCGAGCGTACGCGGAGCGTCCGTTGAAGAAGACAGCGCCGCTCTGGGTTCCGCTCATCGTTTATGCCGTTGCGCTGGTGTGGATTGTGCCGGTCGTGGGCATCGTCGTTACGTCCATCCGACCGCCGACCGAGATTGCGCTCGGTTGGTGGCGCATCGACGACGGACTAAGCGTCACGTTCGCCTCGTGGTTCAAGGTCTTCAATGAATTCCCCATCGCGCAAGGCTTCTGGGTAACGCTTCAGGCCGCGGGTATCTCGACGATACTAACGGTCGTGATGTCGGCAATGGCGGCCTACGCGTTCCACTATTTGAAGTTTCCGCTGCGGCGAACGCTCCTGATCGTCGTGATCAACGCCTTTGTCCTGCCTGCACAGATCATCGTCATCCCGCTGTTCCTCCTCTGGCGCGATGTTGGCCTGCTCGATAACGTCTGGGCCGTCATCATTCCCTATGTTGGCGCCTCGTTCGCGTGGTCGATCTTCCTCGTGAAGAGCTTTATGGAGGACTTCCCCACCGAGCTCATCGACGCGTCCAAGGTAGATGGCGCCGGCCCATTGACAACGTTCTTCTACGTCGTTCTGCCCAACCTCGTGACGCCGATGTCTGCCGTCTCGATCCTGCAATTTCTCTGGTGCTGGAACTCCCTTCTGCTGCCGATCATCTTTCTGCGTTCCAATATTCCATTGCCGCAGGTTCTGACCCGCATCAGCGGCACCTATGAGTCGAACTTCGATCAGCGCGCGGTTGCAGCCATCATTACGACGATCGTTCCGCTCGTCATCTTCCTCATCTTCCAGCGGCAATTCACGGCAGGCTCCCTCAACCGGAGCGGCGCCAAGGAATGATCGCCTCCTAAGCAGCAAACACGGCGCCTTGCTCCGCTTGGCGGCACCAACTCATGCCCGGTGACTCAATGAAGAAGCTTGAGCTGTGGTACTCAAACCCAGCCACGATCTGGAACGAGGCGCTACCGATCGGTAACGGCCGTTTGGGCGCAATGGTGTTCGGCGACCTGATGCGCGAACGCCTGCAGATCAATGAGAGCACGTTCTTTACCGGCGGCCCCTACTCACCCGTGAACTCCGAAGCTCGAGGGCACCTCGACAAGGTGCGATCGCTGATCTTTGAGGGCCGATATCGCGAGGCCGAGGATTTGGCTAACCAGCACATGATGGGGAAGCCGTACCTGCAGACATCCTATCAGCCGATCGGCGACGTCTGGATCACCTTTCACCACGGCATGCATGGCACCGACTATCGTCGGTCGCTCGATCTCGAGACTGCTATTGCCAGTACGCGCTATGGGACTGGACGCATCGATATCCGACGCGATGCATTTGCAAGTGCTGTCGCCGGTGTGATCGTCTACCGCATCGAGGCTCAGGGTGGCGGTGACCTCTTCCTCGATCTGGCGTTGGCCAGCCCCCAACCGGGCGAGATCATCGAGAGCGATGAGGCGAGCCTGCTCTATGCTGGCAACAACAGGTCCGAGCAGGGTATCAAGGGTGAACTCCGCTTTGCCTATGGGCTCAAGGTGGTAGCCGAGGGCGGAGTAATCAACGCGACCCCCGATACATTGCGGGTTCAGGGAGCATCGCGTGTAACGATCTTCATCGACGCGGCGACCAGCTATCGTCGTTTCGACGATGTCACCGGCGACCCCACCGCGGATGTGCGCGATCGTCTCGCGGCGGCGGCGGCGCTGCCTTATTCCCTCATACGCGACGAGCACATCAAGGAGCATCAGCGCCTGTTCAGCGCTCTTTCAATCGACCTTGGCGCTTCCGCGTCATCGCAGCGGCCAACTGACCTTCGCATCGCAGAGCCGGACCCAATCGATGGACCCGCGCTTGCCGCTTTGTTTACCCAGTATGGCCGCTACTTCACGATATCGAGCTCGCGCCCTGGCACGCAGCCGTCCAACCTGCAGGGCATATGGAACGAGGAAATCCGGCCGTCTTGGGGCAGCAAATACACAACCAACATCAACCTCGAGATGAACTACTGGCTGCCCGATCCGGCCAATATCAGTGAGTGCTTTGAACCATTGATTGCGATGGTCGAAGATCTATCCATCACCGGTCGCCGAACTGCCGATGTTCACTATGGTGCGCGTGGCTGGGTGCTTCACCACAACACCGATCTTTGGCGCGCCACCGCACCGGTAGACGGTCCTCTGTGGGGCCTCTGGCCTATGGGCGGAGCATGGCTATGTGCGCAGCTTTGGGATCACTACCAGTTCACGCTCGATCACCGAACACTGGCGCGAATCTATCCGCTGATGAAGGGCGCTACCGAATTCCTGCTGGACTACCTGGTCGCCCATCCGGATACCGGCCAGTTGGTGACAGTACCCTCCCTGTCCCCCGAGAATGCTCATCCTCACGGCTCGTCGCTTTGCGCCGGACCTGCGATTGACAACCAGATCATCCGCGATCTGTTTACCGGAGTGATCGAGGCTGCGACGCTGCTGAGAACCGATGAGGTCTTCCAGCGCACGGTCGCTTCCGCCTTGACCCGAATTGCGCCGGATAGCGTCGGCGCGGCCGGCCATCTCCAGGAGTGGAGCGAGGACTGGGACAATGCAGCGCCGGATCCGCATCATCGCCATGTCTCGCACCTTTATGGCCTCTACCCGAGCCAGCAGATCAATCTCGATGAGACGCCTGCGCTCGCTCTTGCCGCTCGCCGTTCGCTCGAGATGCGCGGCGATGAAGCTACGGGATGGGGCATCGGCTGGCGGCTCAATCTCTGGGCCCGCCTGCGCGACGGTCAACGAGCCAATGAAGTGATCACGCGACTCCTTAGGTCTGACCGGACCTATCCAAATCTCTTTGATGCACATCCACCATTCCAGATCGACGGCAATTTCGGCGGCGCGGCCGGCGTGCTGGAGATGCTCGCTCAATCGAGACGCGGCCTCGTTCACTTACTCCCGGCATTGCCGGACGCGTGGCCCGAAGGCAGGGTCGCGGGGCTAGGCTGCCGTGGTGGAATCATAACCGACATAGCGTGGTCGGAGGGCGCGTTGAGCGAGGCGCTGCTAGTCTCCTCGATCGACCAGCGCATTGACGTGCGCTATCGCGCCGACCGTGCGGTTTTCGACCTCAAGGCGGGCACTCCAATGCGTATCGATCGCAGCCATTTCCAGTTGCGCGTGGCCTAACGTTTCGGCGGCCTGGCCGTATCGCGCAGCACCATCGAACAGTCCAGCAGTACAGTGCGGGATGTGTGCGTCTGTTTGGCATCGAGATGAGAGAGCACGATTTCGGCAATGTGCTCCCCGATCTCAGTCTTCGGCTGTGCCACGGCCGTCACCATGGGTCGTATCTGCTTGAAGAGTTCCACATCATCGAAGCTCACCAGCGACACGTCTTCGCCAACGGTCTTGCCGATCTCATGCAGATGGTCGAGCACCGCGAGCGCAAGCACGTAGTTTGCGGTGAAGATCGCAGTAGGCGGCTTGTCGAGTTCCATTAACCGGCGGGCACCTGCATAGGCGTCTTGCCGCCGCCAAGTGCCCCCAACGACATAATCCGGTCTAACAGAGATCCCACGCTCTGTGAGGGCGCGCCGATAGCCCAATTGGCGGTCGGCCGCCGACGTCTCGCTCTCGTCGCCGCCGACGAAACCGATGTGCCGATGCCCGAGGTCGAGTAGATAATTCACGGCTCGATGGGCACCTTCCTCGTTCTTCGAGAAGACGCGGTCCACGTCGAGACCCGGCACGTCATTGTTGAAGAAGATGACCGGGATGCCTTGTTGCACCAGCCGCTCCACTTCAGCGCGCACCTGAGGGACGCCCGGCGTAATGACTGCATTGACGCGGTGAGTCTGGAAGAATTCGAGCGCCAGCGCCAAGGCTCGCTGGTCTCCCTCGTGCTTGTGAGTGAGCAACACTTGACCTTCCCTTGCGAGGGCACGGGTCAGGCTTGAGAGGATACCAGCGAAGTACTCGTCATAACCGGGAACCAGCAGCGCCACCATATTGGTGCGCTCGGTCCGCATCGCCTTTGCCGCCGCGTTGCGGTTGTAGTTCAGCCGCTTGATCGCGCCTTCAATGGTGAGGCGCTTATTGTCCCGGACCTCGATGCCATTCAGGTAGCGAGATACGGTCCCAACAGAGACCCCGGCCTCGCGTGCCACATCGATGATCGTCGGCGGACGACTGCGCCCCGTCATTTTTTCTCTGCCAAGCGTCACCACGGCAGCTCACTAGCACGATCCCTCGCCAATTGCTTCCCGTCGCGAGTTACGCCCGTGTTTCTTCGCGACGTCCGCGCCGGATCGAGCCGCACGGCTCAGCCTTTGGTCGATCCGGACATCAACCCGGTAACGAGACCACGCTGGGCAACGATGGTCACGGCCAGCACCGGCAGCAGGTAGATAGCCGCCGCGGCCATCATCTGGCCCCACAGGATCTGGAACTGCGTGATGAACGTAGCGATCCCTACCGGCATCGTCTGCGATGCGGGCGTTTTGGTCAGTGTGAGCGCAATCGCGAACTCGTTCCACGCCACGAGGAACCCGAAGAGGATGGCGACACCGAGCCCGGGAAGCGAAAGCGGCAGGACGATGCGCAGCAATGTGCCCACGATACCCAGACCGTCGATGCGAGCGGCTTCGACGAGCTCGTCCGGGAAGTCCTGGAAGAAGCCGGTCAGCATCCAGATCATCAGCGGCAGGACGATCGGCAGATAGGCGATGATCAGCCCCAGCGGGCTATCGACCAGACCCAGGGCCCGGAACTGAAGGAAGAAAGGCAGGGCCAGCGCGATGGGCGGGAACACGCGCGTGATGACGACAAAGGACAGGAGCGGGCCTGAGCCGGGGTAGCGAAGTTTCGCAAAGCCCCAGGCCGCCGGCACCGAAAGCACGAAGCCGATTGCCGTGCTGCCGCTTGCGACAATGAAGCTGTTGACGAGGAAGCGCTGGAAGTCGCCGGCAAAGACGGAGCCGTAATGCTCCAGCGTCGGGTGACCTGTCAGCAGACGAGCGGGCGTAACGAGGATTTCGCTGGTCGGTTTGATCGAGGTCGCGACAATCCAATAGATCGGCGCCAGCATCAGGACGGTGACGATGGCCAGAAACGCATAGGTGCCTGCCTGGGTCCAAAGCCTTGCGCTGCGAGGGACGACGATCATCTCAGCCTCCTCCCGCGCGACTGCGGAGGGCCAGCACCGCACCCAGTGAGAACACTGCAGTGATACCGACGAGCATGATTGCCGCCGCGGCGCCTCCGGGGAAATCGAGGACCGTGAACATCTGCCGATAGATGTAGGTCGAGAGCACATCGGTACTGTTCGCAGGCCCACTTGAGGTCAGCACATAGACGACGTCGAACACCCGGAAGGCATCCGCAAAACGCACGACGAGGATGACCGCCAGCACCGGCTTCAGCAATGGCAGGGTGATCTGGAAGAAAATCTGCGGGCCGGACGCGCCGTCGACCTGCGCGGCCTCGAGCGGATCGGTGGGGAGACTTGCAAGGCCCGCGAGCAGGACGAGAATGTCGAACGGCAGCGCCATCCACAGGCTCGCGATCACCACCGATAGTCGCGCCAGCCAAACATCGGCGAACCACAGCGGGCCCTCGCCGCCCAAGGCGTTCATCAGCGAGTCGATCATGCCGTAGCCATCGACGAAGACGAACCGCCACGCCAAGGCACCCACCACCGGCGCGACCATCAACGGCATCGCGAAAATGGCCCGGAAAATCCGCGATCCGCGAAGGCCGCGATGGAGGGCCAGCGCGATCGCCATGCCAAGAATGAGTTCGAGCACGAGGCTGGTCGTGACAAACCCCAGCGTTTGCCAAAGCGCCTTCTGGAAATCGATCGACTTTGCGACGCGGCCATAATTGCTCAGACCCCTGAAATCCGGCGTGCCTTTCAGTGCAGTATTGGGACCGTTGAGACTCAGCCAGACCGTATGGAGAATGGGGAACAGCGTCGTCAGCGTCACCGCGACAAGGGCGGGCAAGGTTAGGCCGATGCCGGCAAGCTTTCGCATGTGATCGAGCGGTCGGCGCCTCGTGGAAATAGCCCCGGCGCGTTGCGCCGGGACCGTGTGCGTAACTGTCACTTAGCTTGCCATCGCTTCTTCGGCCTTCGCCTGGCCTTCGGCGAGCGCCTGGTCGATGGTCAGGGCGTTGGACATGACGCCCGATTGCATCACCCCGAGGATGTCTAGGAGCTGGCTGTACTGAGGGACCATTGTCATGGAGATGCCGGCCGAAGCGGAGGTCGCAAAGCCCGCGATTGCCGCTTTGTCGTCATCACTGATTGCGGTATCGGCCTTGATCAACTCGATTGCAGACGCACGGGGCACCGGGTTCAGCCACTCCTTGCCATAGCCATAGAGCTGCTCCGTATTCGTCGCCCATTTGATGAACTCGACCGCCGCATCGGGGTTCTTCGAACCGGACGCCGCGGCAAAGCCCCAGGAGTAGACAGTGCCGCCGGGGTGCTTGAGGCCGGGTGAGGTTGTGATCGCAAACTTGCCCGCCAGCGGTTCCTTGCTCAACGAGTAGAGGTAAGGCCACACGGGAGCGAGGGCGAGCTTACCCTCGAGCCATTTGCCCTGCATGTCGGGCAGTTCGAGCACGCCCTGGGGCGCCGAGCCATCCGCCACGAGTGCGGACATGAATTCGAGCGCCGCGCGGCCGGCATCGGAATTGATAGTCGGGGAACCGGAAGCATCGAGCAGATCGCCGCCCGCTTGCTGGTAGAAGGCGTGGAGACGTGTCGCCGCCTCGATGCCCTGCTTGGAACAGACCATCGTTCCATAAATGCCATTGGCGGCATCCGTGGTCTTCTTGGCGAAGGCGCGATACTCGTCCCAGCTCTGCGGCGGTCCGGCAAGGCCCGCTTTCTCGAACAAATCCGTGCGATAGTACATCGCGCAATTATGGACCATGATCGGCAGGGCAACGAGAGCGCCATTATAGGTCACGGTCTCGATGGCGGTCTTTGAAAAGTCCGCCTTGTCGGCATCCGTGATGGCGCTGCTCAGATCCCTGATGAAGCCCTTCTCATAGAATTCAGGTAACCAGACCTGGTCGGCGATGTAGACATCGAACGCGCCGCCGCTCGACAGGGCGTCCTGCACAAATTGCTGGCGGATGTTGTCGTGCGGAATGGCCTGGAATTCCACTGTTACGCCGGAGGCGCTGGTGAAAGCCGCGGCCCTCGAACGATAGTACGTGTCGTATGGCGAACCGGCCTCCATGCCGACCACGATCTTGCCCGAAGCGGCAAGGCTGCGGCCGATGAATGGCATGGGCAGACTGAGCCCCAGCGCTGTTGCTGCCGTGCCCTTGAGCAGGCCGCGTCTTGTCAGTATCGTCATGTCGTTCTCCCCTCTGTTGTCTTTTCTGGTGTTTCTTTTAGTCGTCCCAGACCGGGACCCATTGCGGCTCGTTCACGAGTCGTGAGCCAGGCTGCTGCAGCGCGCCGACCTGCGCCATCTCGGCGTCGGTAAGCACGAAGTCGAAGATTGCAAGATTCTCAGAAAGCCGTTCTACCTTCGCCGTCTTCGGGATGGCGACGAGGTCGGGCTGCTGGATGATCCAGCGAAGCGCAATTTGCGCGGCGCTCCGGCCATGCGCATGACCGATCGCCTGGATCACGGGATCGCCGATCACCCGCCCGAGCGCGACCGGGCAATAGGCGATGGGTGCCATGCCATGAGCCCGGATCGCCGCGATGATCTTTGAGGCGGCCAGATAGGGGTGGTATTCGAGGTGCTGTGCCGCGAACGGTTCGTCGGTCAGCGACCAGGCCTTATCCAGCATATCGATGGTAAAGTTCGACAGGCCGATATGCTTGACGAGACCACGGCGCTTGACCTCGTTGAGGGCGCGTATCGACTCCGCGAGCGGAATCTCCGGGTTGGGCCAGTGCAGCAGCAGCAGATCGATCTCGCTGAGTCGCAGCTTTCTAAGGCTCTCATCGACCGAGCGCTGCAAATCGCCGTCGCCCGTCCATTCGGGGCGGACCTTGGTGGTCACGAAGATTTTGTCCCGCGCCACGCCTGAGCTGGCGAGCCCATCGCCGACCTCTACCTCGTTCCCGTAACCCTGCGCCGTGTCGATGTGCGTGTAACCGGCCCTCAGCGCCTCGTGGACCATCGTGGCGCAGGCTTCCCCGCGCAACTGCCAGGTGCCAAAGCCTAGCCTCGGGATCCAAGCCCCCGCCGCGCTGACCGTCGGTATGCCAATTGAAGTATCGTTCACGATAATCGACCCGCCCTCTCGTTCCGCAATGGCCGCACGAGGCCTTTGACCGCGTTGCACGCATTTGCAAATATCTATTGATACGTTAGCCAATATGTGCGGTAATGCAATAAGAAAAGCTTTTCCGGCCTCGGTTTGTTAATTGGGCTGGAGGGCGCTTCTACGCCGGGTGGAGGCCTGGCTCGATCGGACTTCCTAACGGCTGGCGGTCGAACGGCAATCAACAGTGGGACGTTTAGCCGGACGCATTCCGGCTGGGAGGGAATAGATGAACATCAAGATGAAGGCTGCGGGCATTTCGCTCGCCGCGATCATGCTGGCCGGGTCCACGGGCGCCGCCCTGGCCCAGGCCGGCGCCACCGTCTGCTACGCATTCCAGGACCTGTCGACGGGCTTCTGGGTGGCTGGCCACGGCGCCATCGTCGAGACGCTGGAGAAAGCCGGCGTCAAAGTGGTCGAACTGAATGGCGGCCATGATGCCAACCGTCAGCTCGAGCAGGTCAAAGACTGCATCGCGCAGGGCGGCAACGGCGTCATCCTCACTGCCGATGACGGCGATTCGGGCACCGTGGTCGTCGCTGCGGCACAGGAAGCCGACGTTCCGATCGCGACCTTCAACCGGCCGCCCTCGGACATGAGCAAGGGCATCATCGTGGTTGCCGACAATGAGGCAGTCGCACGCGCGGCGGTCGACGCCATGGTCGACGTGGCCAAAGCCAAGATGGCCAAGACCGGCAAGAAGCTGAAGCCGCTGATTCTGATGGGCGCGCTTGCCGATCCGAACGCGGTGCAGCGTCGTGCCGGGTTCTTCAACTCGGTCGAAGCGCATCCCGATTTGTTCGAGAAGGCCGTCGAAGTGGTGACCGACTGGAACTCGCAGGTGGCGCTTGCCAACCTCGAAGCCGCGATGACCGCCGATCCGGACGTCGACTTCATCTTTACATCGTCGGACTTCCTGTTCCCAACCATCAAGTCGGTGCTTGAGCCGCTGGGCAAATGGAAGACGTCGAGCGAAGACGGTCACGTCATTCTTGGTGGGCTCGATGGCGACGATGGCGCCTGCAAGCTGATCCAGGACGGCTATGTCGACTCGACCGGTGTGCAGGACGTCTACCTCGAAGCCCAACTCGCGCTGACGGGTATTCTCGATGCCATCAAGGCGGGCGACACGCAGCCGAACGCGGTCAAGCTTGATCCGGGCTTTGCGCTCAGCCAGGCGAACTTCGCCGAGAAAGGTCCGACGACCTGGGGCTGTCAGGTTCTCGCTGCCGCCAAATAGCGGCGCGACGATCTCCCTGGCCCCTGTCTAGGGGCTCGTGCGCTGGTGGGTACCGTCCTCGTTCTCACCAGCGCTTCCTGCTTTACGGAGCTGAAGAATTGACTGCTCAAGCGTCGCCACCGGTCGGCCCCCGGCGTTCGGATTATCCGGGTCTCGGCCTCCTCCGCGGGCTGCTGCTCTCCGAATATTTCGTTCTCTATCTGACGATCGCCTATTTTGCCGTGGCGTCGTTCTTCTTCCCCGCGCTGCTCGAGCCGCGGAACATCTCGAACCAGCTTTCCAACATCTGGCCGCTGCTCGCCGTCGCGATCGGGCAGACCTTCGTCATCATCATCGCCGGCATCGACCTGTCGCTCGGGGCGACGATGGGGATCGCGAGCGTCGCAGGTGCAGTGGTGATGACCAGCGCCGCCGACAAGCTGCTTCTGGGCGGCAGCCCGCTTTGGGGCTGGGCGCTGACTGAACAGGGCGGCGTGCTCGCCAATCATCCCGCGGCCCTGCCCGTCGCCATCGCGGCAATCCTCGGCACCGGCCTTGTCATCGGGCTCGTCAATGGCGTCTTCATCGCGCGGTTCAAGCTGCCCCCATTCATGATGACCCTCGTGACCTCGATGCTGTTCGCGGCCATGGCGATCTGGCTCACGCAGAGCCAGAACATCGTCAATCTGCCCGACAGCTTCACCAATCTGGGCAATGGCGACATCGTCTCGGTGTACTTCGGCGAGAAGCTGACACCCGAGATAAAGCGCCGCGACATCCTCCCGTTCGTTACCTACCCGATGCTGATCTCCCTGGCGCTGGCGTTCGCCGCGCATCTGCTGCTGAGCCGCACGGTGTTCGGCCGTCAGGTCTATGCGGTGGGCAACAATTCGAGAGCCGCACAGATCTCCGGCGTACCGGTGCGGCGCACAATCCTGCTCGTCTTCGTGATTGCCGGCTTCTGCGCGGCGGTTGCGGCGATTCTCTACGCGGCGCGGCTCGAGGCCGGGCGCCCGACGATCGGCGCGGGCTCCGCGCTCCTCGACATCATCGGCGCCGTGGTCATCGGCGGCACGTCGCTGGCCGGCGGCAAGGGCAAGATCAGCTGGACGGTCGTGGGCGTCGTGTTCTTCGTGCTGTTGTCCAACACGCTGAATTACATGCGGCTCTCAGCCTTCCATATCGACGTGGTGAAGGGTCTCATCATTCTCGCAGCGGCCCTGCTGGACGTGCTGCGGACGCGCCTCGCGAGGATGCGCGGATGACCGACACCGTTCTTTCCATCCGCGATGTCGGCAAAAACTTTTTTGGGGTCACGGTCCTCAGCAATGTTTCGCTCGATGTAGGTCGTGGGCGCGTGCTCGGCCTCGTGGGCCAAAACGGCGCCGGCAAGTCGACGCTGATGAACATCGTGGGCGGCAATCTGCGCAGCGATACCGGCAGCATGGAAATCGACGGTGCGCCGTACTCGCCTGCGAGTGCGCGCGAGGCCGAGCACCGCGGCGTCGCCTTCATCCATCAGGAACTCAACCTCTTTTCAAACCTCAGTATCGCCGAAAACATCTTCATCTCCGCCATGCCGCGCGGGCCGGGCGGCTTGGTCGATCGACGCGAGTTGCGCCGGCGCACAGCATCTCTCCTGGCTGAGGTCGAGCTGGATTTGTCGCCCGATACGCTTGTCGAACGCCTGTCGCCGGGCGAACGGCAACTCGTCGAAGTCACCAAGGCGCTGCAGCTCGACGCGAACATCGTCATCTTCGACGAGCCGACCACCTCCCTGACACCACGCGAGACCACCAAGCTCTTCGCGCTGATCCGGCGATTGCGTGAGGCCGGCAAGGCCGTCATCTACATTTCGCATATCCTCGCCGACATCGAGAACCTCGCCGACGATGTCGCGGTGCTGCGCGACGGCAGGCTCGTCGAGTTCGGCGTGCGGGCCGATCTGCCCGCCGCGCGGATGATCAATCTCATGCTCGGTCGCGACATCGACCAGCTCTATCCGCCGCATAAAAGTGTGGCGGAACCCGCCGTGCTGCTGGAGGCCCGCGCACTCTCGCTGCGCGGTGTCATCAAGGACGTCAGCTTCAGCCTGCAGCGAGGCGAAGTGCTCGGCTTCTTCGGGCTCATGGGCGCTGGGCGCACGGAGCTGGCGCGTATCCTGTTCGGGCTCGATCGTTTCGATCAGGGAGAGTTGCGCATCAATGGTCAACCGATGCGCAATCACAGTGCGGAAGGGGCAATCCGCGCCGGTATGGCCTTCATCACCGAGAACCGCCGCGAGGAGGGCTTGATGATGAACGCGTCCATCGCCGAAAACATAGCCCTCGCTTCGCTGACCGAACTCAGCAACCTCGCCGGTGTCATTGATGGACGAACACTCGTCGAGCGCGCCGGCGACTTCGCGACAAAGCTGCAGATCAAATCGGGGGCGATCGGAGCAACGCCAGCGCGCAGCCTTTCGGGCGGCAACCAGCAGAAGGTCGTGATCGCCAAATGGCTGATGTCACGGCCGGTAATCTTTCTGCTCGACGAGCCGACGCGCGGCATCGACGTCGCGGCGAAATACGAGATCTACTCGATCATCAACGACCTCGCCGCCTCGGGGAGCAGCGTCATCTTCATCTCGTCGGAGATCGAGGAAGTGATGGCCATGGCCGACCGCATCCTGGTGATGCGGCAGGGCGAGATCAGCGGCGAGTTCACGCGGGACCAGTTCCGTAAGGAAGGCATCCTGCGCGCGGCCTTCGGCGAGCAGGAGAAAGTCGCATGATCCGCGCGAGCTTAACAGGGCTCCTGCTGCGCTACACCACCGCGCTGATCTTTATCGCGGTGCTGCTCTATTTTGGCGCTCAGGCACCGAACTTCCTCGGCCCGGAAAGCCTAGCCAACATCGTCAAGCAGGCAAGCTTCACCGGCGTCATCGCCATCGGCATGACCTTCGTGCTCCTGACCGCCGGCATCGACCTGTCGGTGGGCTCGAACATGTATCTATCGGCCATGGCGACCAGCGCCATTCTGTCCAACCCCGCCATGCAGAACGCGCCGGGTGTGACTGTCGCAATTCTCGCGGGCCTTGCCACCGGTGTCGTCTTCGGTGCGGTCAATGCCTTTTGCGTGGTGGTGCTGCGGATCACGCCATTCCTCGTAACGCTCGCCACCATGGTTGTCGGCCGCGGTCTGGGCACAGCGTTCACCGAATCGCTGGGCATCGAGATCCCGGACATCTTCGCTAAATTCGGCTCATGGTCGCTCTTCCGAGCGCCCGATGCGTCGATGGGCAATCCGGCGCTCGATTATCTCGTTGCGCTCAGTGCCGCGCTCACCGCGTTGCCGACACTCACCTTCGCGCTCGTGGTGGTCTGTGCCTACATCGTGCTTTCGCGCACCCAGTTTGGGCGCCAGATCTATGCCATCGGCAATGATGCCGAGGCGGCACGCAAGGCCGGCATCAATGTCGATCGGGTGCTGTTCGCCGCCTATGTGATTTGCGGCCTCGGCGCCGCGATCGGCGGGGTCACCCTGATCTCGTTGATCGGCCGGCTCAACCAGACGTTCGGCGTTGGCCGGGAATTCAACGTCATCACCGCCGCCGTACTGGGCGGCACGAGCCTCTTCGGCGGCGTGGGCACAGCGCTCGGCGCCGTGGTCGGCTCGACGCTGGTGCAGGCCGTGCAGTCCGGCATGACCTTCATCAAGGTGAACCCCTATCTCCAGCCCATGGTGATGGCCGCGGTGATCTTCATGGCGATCTTCATAGATGCCCTGCGGACGTCCCGGCTCGAGAAGCTTCGCCGCCGCATGTTGCGGGCGGACTAGATCGGGTGCCAGCTCAGTTCACCGAGATGTGGCCGTTCTGCTCGCCCGGAAGTGTGCTATCCCGACTTCGTTTCGGAGTTCGCATCCAATGCCCAGACTCGACAAAAGCGGCGCGCCACGCGTCACCATGTCCGACGTGGCCAATCTGGCGCAATGTTCGCAATCGACCGTCTCGGTCGTGCTGAATCCGGACTCGAGCGCCCGGATCTCGCGGGACACCCGTGAGCGCATCCTGGCCGCCGCCAAGACGCTGGGTTACAGCATCGAGCGCACGCCGCAAATGCCGGCACCCGGCCTCGCGCGGCGCATTGCCGTGGTCTATGACGACGTCACGATCTATCCCGAAGCCGTGGTCGCCATCGATGGGGTGCGTGAGTTCGCCTGGCAGTCCGGAGACATCGTTTGCACCTACGACCTCCATGCCGACCCGGCGATGGAGGAGCGCACCTTCGACGCGATCCTGCGCGGCAATCCGGCAGCGATCATCTATGTCACCGTACGTACGCGCGAAGTCGAAGTTCCCCGCGCCCTCTATGACGCCGACGTCCCCGTCGTGCTCGTGAACTGCTACGCCAGCGACCGGGCGTTCCCGGCCGTCATTGCGGGCGATCTCGCCGCTGCACACCGCGCCACCGACCTGATGATCGCCGCGGGGCACACGCGCATCGCTCACATCTGCGGCGAATCCTGGCAGGATGTCGCAATCGATCGCCTGCAAGGCTATCGGCAAGCACTCGCGACAGCGGACATCCCATTCGACCCTGAACTCGTCAGCGAGGGCAATTGGCAGCCGAGCGGCGGCTACCACGCGACGCGCAAGCTTCTCCAGCTCAGGGTTCCGCCCACTGCCATCTTCTGCGCCAATGATCGCATGGCACTCGGTTGCTATGATGCCCTGAAGGAACAAGGCCTCCGCATCCCCCAGGACGTCTCCGTGGTCGGCTTCGATGACGACGACCTCGCGAGCCACCTCATCCCGCGGCTGACCACCTTCCTGTTCCCGCGCCGGCGGATGGGGGCATGGGCCGCCGAGCGCGCTTTGTCGTCCCGCCATCGCCGGCACGACGCGCACCGCGCGGTGAAGATCGAGTGCGAACTCCTCGAGCGCGATTCGGTCGCGCCCCCTCCGGCAAATACGGACTCTTCGTCGAGCCGCAGGTAACCGGCGCTTCCAGACCATAAACCTGTGCCTTCCAGCTCGCGGTGCATTCCGCTGCCCGTTCCAATTTGACAGGTTGCCGGGCCGATCCCGGTTGCTTATGTTATCGGTATCACCCCCGTCGCGGTTTGGAGAGAAATGGTCCGTCCCGCTAAGCCCAAACCGGACGCGGTCACGCCGCGCATCGTGGACGCGCAGCAGCCGACGATGGCCGACGTCGCCAGCCGGGCGGGCGTCTCGAAGATGACCGTGTCGCGGGCGCTGCGGAATGGTGGCGTCGTCTCCAGGGAGACACGCGACCGCATTCTCAAGGCGACCGAGGAATTGGGCTATGTGCTCGACCAATCGGCAGGCAGCCTGTCCTCGAAGCGGACGGGCTTTGTCGCTGCCATCGTTCCCTCGATCAACAACTCGAACTTTTCCGACACGGCGCGCGGCATAACGGATGCGCTCGAAGGCACCGGTCTGCAGCTTCTGCTCGGCTACACGGACTACGCCGTCGAGCGCGAGGAAGGCCTGATCGAGTCGATGCTGAGGCGTCGGCCCGAAGGAATCATCCTTACGGGTGGCAGCCACACCGCACGGACGCGCAAAATGCTGGCCACTGCAGGTATCCCGGTGATTGAGACCTGGGACGTTCCGGCAAAGCCGATCGACCAAGTTGTCGGCTTCTCCAATGCCGACGCCATGGCCGCCCTGGTCTTCAAGCTCGCTGAAAAGGGCTACAAGCGTTTCGGCTATGTCGGCGGCACCACCGACCGCGACGATCGCGGCAGTCAGCGGCGGCTCGGCTTCCAGCGTGCGCTCGGCCAGCTTGGTCTCCCGGCGGATCGTCTCGTATCGTTCGGCGTCCCGCCCATTTCAATCGAGCAGGGCGGCCAGGCCGTTGTCTCCATGCTGGCCCGCTGGCCCGATACGGACGTCGTGATCTGCGTCTCCGATCTATCGGCCTTTGGTGCCCTGATGGAATGCCAGCGCCGCGGCATGCGGGTCCCGCAGGACATCGCCATCGCCGGCTTCGGCAACTACGAGATTGGCGCGTGGTCTTACCCCCGGCTCACGACTGTCGACGTCGAGTGTTACGAGATCGGCCGGCGAGCGGCGACGCGGTTGCGCGAGGCCATCCAGGGCACGCATGACAAATCGGCGGCAGCAATCGAATTGACGCGTATTCGCGTCATCGAGCGCGAGAGCGCCTAGCGGCGTTCAGTGGAACGACAATTGGACCTTCATCGAGCGCTGCCGGTCCGACGCAAGTTCGAACGCTTGCACGGCCTCCTCGACGGGGAACGTCGCGCTCAAGAGCGGGCGCAGATCGACACGCCGGCGATTGATGAGATCGACCGCCAAGGCGAACTCGTCGACGAAACGGAACGAGCCGCGGATGTCGACTTCCTTGTTCACCACCATATTCTGCGGGAACGCGACCTCGCCACCGAGTCCGAGCTGCACCAGCACGCTGCTCGGACGCAGAGCAGCAAGGCCGGCGCTGAGCGCTGCACCATTGCCCGACGCTTCGAACATCGCGTCCATACTGCCCTTGCCGGCCGCGAGCGCGGTCAATTCGTCGGGCGATTTGGCGCCGTTGATGACGCGGTCCGCGCCGACCTTCAGCGCGTAGTCGAGCGGCGCATCGGTGACGTCGGTGACGACGATTTCTGCCGCACCATTGACGCGCGCCGCGACGACGCAAAGCGCGCCGATCGGACCACTGCCGGTGATCAGCACGCGCTTGCCCAGCAGCGAGCCGGCACGGTTCATGGCATGCAGCGTCACCGCGAACGGCTCGGCAAACGCACCCTCGGCCAGTGCCACGCCCGCGGCCAGTTTATGGCACTGGCTGGCTTCGGCCACGACGGCCTGGCTGAACGCACCATCGACATGCGGCATCCGCATCGCACTGCCGTAGAACCGCATGTTGAGGCACTGGTTCTGCTGCCCTTTAAGGCAGAATTCGCAGTGGTTGCAGGGGAGCGATGGCGACACCGCCACTGCGTCGCCGATCGAGAGGCCCGTGACGCCCTCACCCAACTCGGTGATCGTGCCGGCAACCTCATGGCCCAAAACCATCGGATGCTTGACACGTACCGTGCCGAAACCACCATGATTGTAATAGTGCAGATCCGATCCGCAGATCCCGCCGGCGCCGATCGCGACACTGACCTGGCCCGGTCCGGGCGCCTTGACCGAGCGCTCCTCGACCCTCAAATCCTTGGCGGCGTGGATGACGACGGACTTCATTGTTCTGGCTCTCAGATTACAGGAGTGAGCAGCGGCTTGCCGGCAAAGTGCGCGGCCAGATTGTCGCGGACGAGCTGCCCCATGGCCTTGCGCGTCTCGACGGTGCCGCTGCCATGGTGTGGCTGTAGCACGACATTGTCCAGCGTCGCAAAGCGCGGGTCGATGCGCGGTTCGTTGAGAAACACATCAAGGCCGGCGCCCCGGATCCGCTTGGCGTCGAGCGCTGCAAACAGGGCGGTTTCGTCTACCGTCGTGCCACGCGAGATGTTGATAAGGATACCCTCGGGACCGAGGGTGTCGATGACGGCCGCGCTGACAATCCCTCGCGTGCCCTCACCGCCCGCGGCGGTGACGATCAGAAAGTCCGACTGCCTTGCCAACTCGACCAGATCGTCCGCATGACGATACGGCAGCTCTGGATGCGCCGTGCGGCTGAAGTAAGCGATATCGCAACCGAAGGCAGCGAGACGGCGGGCGACGGCCGTGCCGATGCGCCCCATGCCGACGATACCGACAGCCTTGCCGTGGACACGCACCGTTAGATCCATATTGCCCGCCGCCCAGCGGCCCGACCGCACATAAGCATCGCCGCGCGGGATGGCCCGGGCGGTCGCCACCAGCAGCCCCACACCGAGATCGGCGACATCCTCGGTGAGAACATCAGGTGTGTTCGTCACCGCGATGCCGCGGCCACGCGCATAGCCAAGGTCGATGCCGTCCGTGCCGACACCGTAGCATGAGACAATCTCCAGCTTCGGCAGTCGCCCCATCAGCTCGGCTTTGGCCCCCAGTTCGCCGCGGGTGGCGATAGCACGAACGCCCGATCCGACATCGGCGAGAAAACGATCTTTATCGCTCGCTTCCCACAGCTTGTGGATGGTGTAGCGCGCGTCGAGGTCGCTCATGTCCCATTCCGGGTAGGGCCCGATCAGCAATATGTCTGCCATGCCGCTCCTCCAGCGATCTTGCATATGTTACCGATAACAAATATGTCAAGACGTGGCTGGGTTCAGGAGGAAATGGTGGGGTCGCTTTTCAACCTTGAGGGTCGTATTGCGCTGGTGACGGGTTCGAGCCAGGGCATCGGCCTCGCTCTGGCGCGCGGCCTGTCCGACTACCGCGCGCACCTCGTGCTCAACGGTCGCGATGCCACGAAGCTGGCGCGCGCCAGTGCCGATTTGCCGGGCTCGACCATGGCGGCCTTCGATGTCACCGACGAGGCCGCGGTCGAGGCAGGCGTCGACCGCATCGAGCGTGATGTCGGTCCGATCGACATCCTCGTCAACAACGCTGGCATGCAGTTTCGCACACCGCTTGAGGACTATCCGCCCGCCAAATGGCGCGAGCTGTTCGAGACCAATGTGACGAGCGTATTCCTCGCCGGCCAGGCTGTCGCCAAGCGCATGATTGCGCGGCGTCGCGGCAAGATCATCAACATCGCCTCGGTGCAGAGCGAGCTGGCGCGGCCGGGCATCGCACCCTACACCGCGACCAAGGGTGCGGTGCGCAACCTGACGCGTGGCATGTGCACCGATTGGGCGCAGTACGATATCCAGATCAACGCCATTGCGCCGGGCTATTTCAAGACGCCACTCAATCAGGCGCTGGTCGACAGTTCCGAATTTACCGCCTGGCTCGAAAAGCGGACACCGGCGGGGCGCTGGGGTAATGTCGATGAACTGGTGGGCGCCGCGGTGTTCCTCGCCTCTGAAGCCTCGTCCTTCGTCAACGGTCATGTGCTCTATGTGGATGGCGGCATCACCGCCTCTTTGTAGCGATGGCCAGCATTGTGGTGATGGGTGTCAGCGGCTGTGGCAAGACCAGCTTCGGCGAAACGCTGGCAACGGCGTTGCACCGTCCCTTCATTGAGGGTGACGCACTGCACCCGGCAGCCAATATCGCGAAAATGTCGGCGGGTGTTCCGCTCGACGATGCCGACCGCTGGCCCTGGCTTGATCTCGTCGGGCGAGCTCTTGGGCAGGCGGACGGCATGGTTGTCTCGTGCTCAGCATTGAAACGCATCTATCGCGACCGGCTGAGACGCGCGGCGGGCAGGGACATGGTTTTCGTGTGTCTCAACCTGCCCCGTACCGTGCTGGAGCAGCGTTTGCATGAAAGAAAGGGCCATTTCATGCCGCCTGCCCTGCTCGATAGCCAACTGGCGACCCTCGAACTTCCCACGAGCGAGCCAGATGCCCTAGTCTTGGATGCCACCGGCCCCATCGAGTCAGATATTGAACAAACATTGACGTGGCTAAGGGGCCGGCGAAGGGAGCAAGGCGAATGACAACGACCAATGCAAAGACCGTTTCAGTGATAGGCGCCGGCCTGATGGGCAGCGCCATCGCCACGCGTTTGATTGAGGCTGGCTGGGCCGTCACCGTCTTCGACCTCGACCGCGCAAAGATAGCTGCCCTTGAAGCCATCGGCGCAAGGAGCGCGACCTCCATTGCGCTCGCGACCATAGCGAGCCGCTTCGTGATCCTCAGCCTCAATCATGCTGATATCGTGCGCAGCGTGGTCTTCGGTAAGGACGGCGTTCTAGCCGGAGCGGCGCCGGACAAGCTGCTGATCGACATGTCGTCCATCGATCCCAAAGAGACCGCCGAAATGGCGGCACGCCTGCTTGACGAAGCAACGATGAGTTGGGTCGATTGCCCCTTGTCGGGTGGCGTCCCCGGCGCCCGAAGCGGCAAGCTCACAGTCATGGCTGGCGGCTCACCGGCCGATTTCGAGCGTGCGCGCGAAATCATGCAGGACCTTTGCGCCAACTATTCGCTGATGGGCCCAAGCGGCGCCGGCCAGACTACAAAACTCATCAATCAGCTCTTCTGCGCGGTCGCGTTCGAAGCTATAGCCGAGGCCGTGAAGCTCGCCGAAGCCGGGGGCGTCGATCCCGCTTTGATCCCCGCGGCGTTGGCCGGCGGCCGCGCCGATTCCCGCATCATGCAGGAGTTCATGGTCAAGTTCGCGCGGCGCGATTTCTCCCCCACAGGCCGCATCGACAATATGCTGAAGGACCTCGATTCTCTGCAGGCCTTTGCGCTGAAAACCAAGACGCCATTGCCGATGACCAGTCAGGTGGTCGAGATCCACCGGCTGCTCTGCGCGGCCGGTCTGGGCCCGCGTGACTCTGCCGAAATGATGCGCCTGCTCGACGGCAATCTGACCCCCGCTCCTTAGGGACGGCGGAGGGAGGCTTGACTCCCCAAGCATTGTTACCGATAACAGTGGCTTCAGACGCCAAGTCGCGGGGGAGGCGATCGAAGTGTCCAGTTCGACCCTCGTTGAATTTGATCGGGTGACCAAGCGGTTCGGAGGAACCCGGGCACTGACCGACGTCTCGCTCAACCTCATGCAGGGCGAGATCCTCGCTCTCTTGGGCGAGAACGGCGCGGGCAAATCGACACTGATCAAATGCCTCGCCGGCATCTTCAAACCCAATTCCGGCGAGATCCGCTTTCGCGGCGCGCCCTACCAGCATCGTCCACCGCGCCCGAACACCGCGCAGGACATCGCCTTCATCCATCAGGATCTGGGCCTCATCGAATGGATGACGGTCGGCGAGAACATGGGTCTGGCACAGGGCTTTTCGCGCCGCGCCGGGCTCATCAACTGGCAGGCGACCGACCAGCGGGCCCGTGACGCCCTGGCGCTCGTCGGTATCGACATCGATCCGAGCACGCGCGTCCAGGATTTGACGCGCACCGAAAAGTCCCTCGTCGCCATTGCCCGGGCCCTTGCCGTCGAAGCGCAGGTGCTGGTGCTCGACGAACCGACCGCCAGCCTGCCAGCCGACGAGGTCGAACGGCTGTTCGCCGCGCTCCGCCCGCTCAAGGCGCGCGGCGTCGGCATCATCTATGTCTCGCACCGCCTCGATGAAATCTTCCGCATCGCCGATCGCGTGGTCGTCCTGCGTGATGGACAACTGGCGGGCCAGAAGCTGGTTGCGGAGACGACGCCGGACGAACTCGTCCGCATGATCATCGGGCGGCCGGCGATCCAGCTGTTCACCAAGACCGACCGCGCCCCTGGCGCTGCAGTGCTGAGCGTGCGCGACCTCGTTTGCGCCGGCGCCGGGCCGGTGAGCTTCGACGTCCGCGACGGCGAGCTGCTCGGCCTGGTCGGCCTCCGTGGCGCAGGGCAGGAAAGCATCGGACGCGCCTTGTTCGGAGTCGAGCCATTCACCGGCGGCATCACCCTCGATGGCAAGGTACCCGATCTCGGCAGTGCCCGCACTGCGATGCAATCGGGCATCGGCCTCATCGCCCGCGACCGCACCGAAGAATCGATCGGCATGTCGCTGAACATCCGCGAAAACAGTTTCATCAATCCGTCGGCCATCGGCCGCTCGCTTTTCAACGTCTTGTCGCCGCGCGGCGAGGCCGCTCAGGCGCAAATCCTCGGCGAGCGTGTTGGGCTGCGACCCAACGACCCGGACCTTGCAATCGAAGCGCTGTCGGGCGGCAACCAGCAAAAAGTTGTGGTAGGGCGCTGGCTCGCCTCTAGGCGGCGCCTGCTGATCGCCGAGGACCCGACGGCGGGCGTCGATGTCGGCGCCAAGGCCGAAATCTATCGGCTGATCGACAGGGCCCTCGACGAGAAACTGGCGGTGATCATCGTCAGCACCGATTTCGAGGAAGTCGCACAGATCTGTCACCGGGCGCTGGTGTTTTCGCGCGGTGTCATCGTCAAGGAACTGGCCGGCGAGGCGTTGACCACGTCTTCGGTCATCCACGCTGCGTCGGCGTCAGAAGCAGCCTAGGGTCAGGAGCCAACATGCCCGGTATTGAATCGACGGCGCTGGAGCCGACCCGTGCCGAAATGCGACGCCTGAGCCTGGCGCAGAAAATCGTCCGCTTGCTGCCGGTCTATGGTCTCGTCATCCTGACGGCGTTGTTGATCGTCGCCTTTTCGATCCTGCTGCCGCGCACCTTCCCGACCTTGCTCAATATCAGGTCGATCATCTCCGACAAGGCGATCATCGCGATACTGTCGCTTGCAGCAATGATCCCGATGGCCGCCGGCCGCATCGACCTGACGGTCGGCTACGGCATCGTTCTCTGGCACATCCTCGCCATCAGCCTGCAGCTTGCGTTTGGCATCCCGTGGCCGATCGTCGTACTGATCGTCGTGGCCCTCGGCGCGCTGAGCGGCCTGATCAATGGCTGGCTGGTCGAAGTCGCCCGCATCGATAGTTTCATCGCGACGCTCGGCACTGGAACCGTGCTCTATGCGATCGCCCTCTGGCATACCGGCGGCCGCCAGGTCGTGGGCGCCCTGCCCGACGGGTTCTACGCCCTTAACGGCACGATGCTCTTCGGGCTGCCGATCACCGGCTATTACGTGATCATCATCTCGATCGCGTTGTGGCTGGTATTCGAATACACGCCGATCGGTCGCTATGTTTACGCCATCGGCGCCAACCCCAAAGCTGCGGCGCTCAACGGCATCCCCGTCCGCCGCTTCGTCATCGGCGCCTTTGTGTCGTCGGGTGTCCTGACCGCAGTCGCCGGCGTGCTGCTGGCGTCGAAACTTCGGATCGGCCAGGCCAGCGTCGGCCTTGAGTATCTGCTGCCAGCACTGGTCGGCGCCTTCCTCGGCTCGACCACTATCAAGCCGGGCCGCGTCAACGTCTGGGGCACAATGAATGGGGTGATCATTCTCGCTGTCGGCATTTCCGGCATCCAGCAATTCGGCGGATCGTTCTATGTCGAACCGCTCTTCAACGGCGCCACCTTGCTCGTCGCCATCGGCATCGCCGGCTACGCACAACGCAAGCGTGGAGCCGTCTCGGCGCCGCTACCCAAACAACCCGCCAAAGGCAAGTGAGCGCGCCTTTGGTCATTCATACGCTCAGATAACTCCAAGGAGGACACTTTGGATCGCAGAACGTTTCTCTACTCGTCGGTCGCCGCCGCGGCCCTGATGGCCGCCGCTCCGGCGCTGGCCGATGGCATGGCGGACGCACAGGCCATCGTCGATAAATATGCCAGCAAGGTCACAACCTGGGACGGCCCGACCACAGGCCCGAAGGGCGCTACGGGCAAGACCATTGTGATCCTTGCCGGTGATCTCAAGAATGGCGGCCATGTCGGCACCGCCAACGGCATGCAGGAAGCGGCAACGGCCCTTGGCTGGACCGTGAAGACGCTCGACGGCGCCGGCTCGATCGGCGGTCGTACGGCTGCCTTCGGTCAGGCCATGGCGCTCAATCCCGATGGCATCGCGATCATCGGCTTCGACGCCGTGGAGCAGAAGCCGATGATGCAGCAGGCCCAGGCCGCCAAGATCCCGATGGTGTCGTGGCACGCCGCCTCGGCCGTTGGCCCCGTCGCCGACGTTGGCGTCGCCGCCAACATCACGACCGATCCGCAACAGGTGTCGCAGGCCGCCGCCGACTGGGCGTTCATCGACGCCAAGGGCAAGCCGGGCGTGATCATCTTCACCGACTCGACCTATCAAATCGCCATCGACAAGGCGAACTGGATGAAGGCCGAGATCGAAAGGCTCGGTGGTCAGGTGCTCGAATATGTCGACACCCCTATCGCCGAGACCAGCCAGCGCATGCCGCAGCTCACCACTTCGCTGCTGCAGAAGTACGGTGACGCCTGGACGCATTCGCTGGCCATTAACGACCTCTATTACGACTTCATGGGCCCTTCGCTCGCCGCAGCCGGCAAGTCGGGCACCGACGCGCCGATCAACGTGGCCGCCGGCGACGGCTCGGAATCTGCCTATCAGCGTATCCGCGCCAAGCAGTTTCAGGCGGTGACTGTCGCCGAGCCGCTCAATCTGCAGGGCTGGCAGCTCGTCGACGAGCTCAACCGCGCCATGGCTGGCGAAGCATGGTCCGGCTATGTGTCGCCGCTCCATGTCGTGACTAGCGCCAACGTCGAATTCGACGGCGGGCCGAAGAACACCTTCGACCCGGAAAATGGCTATCGCGACGCCTACAAGAAGATCTGGGGCGTCTAGGCTTCCTCCGACTGCGCCGGCAGGGGTCAACCTGCCGGCGTTTTTGTCTCTCCAACCGGCATCGTCACATGATCATCCGCTATGCCCTCTTCGAGGGAATAATCCACGCTGGGCGCGAGGCCGAGTTCCAGACCTTCGTTCACGAGAACCTGGTGCCGCTGTGGACCCAATTCCCCAACGCGCTCGATGTGCGAGTGACCTTCGGCGTGCAACGCGACGACGGCGCTCCACCCTTGGCGATGATCCTCGCCACCCGTTATCCCGACCTCGCAGCGGTCGAAGAAGCGCTCAAATCGCCAGTGCGCTTCAAGAGCCGCGAAGTAACCGGCGAGCTTCTCAAGATGTTCGACGGGCGCGTGCACCACCACCTGATGGAGCTTGCCCACGACACGACCAGCAGCGAGCCTTCGCGCGACGCCTGAGACACCGAAAGCTGGTAAGCCTGAAAGCCCGGAGGACCCCGGGCTTTCGCGTTCTTTGCGCTCGCGGCAAGTTAGGCCGCGACGCGCTCGGCCGGCACATTGGCGCGGACCGACTCTTCGATGATCTCGAAGCCACGGGTCAGCTGATCCATCGGGATGGTGAGCGCCGCCAGGATCTTGATGACCTGGTGATGAGCGCCCGACGTCTCGACAATAAGTCCATTGGCGTAGCAGCGGCTGCAAATCTGGTCGGCCAGCTCGCCGGTCCCGACGTCCACGCCCTGCATCATTCCACGGCCCTTAAGAAACGCACCGGGGATGAGCGCGGCAATCTCCTTGAGGCGCGCCTGGACGAACGAAGCGCGAATGGCGATCTCGCCCTCGAAGTCCGCATTGGACCAGAACTTTTCGAGCGCCACGCGCGCGGTGACGAACGCATGGTTGTTGCCGCGGAACGTGCCATTATGCTCGGCTGGCCGCCAGATGTCGTATTCCGGCTTGATCAGCAGCAGCGCCATCGGCAGGCCGTAGCCTGAGATGGATTTGCTCAGCGTGATCAGGTCCGGCACCACGCCAAGCGTCTCGAAGCTGAAGAACGTGCCGGTGCGTCCGCACCCGGTCTGGATTTCGTCGACGATCAGCAGCGCGCCATGTTTCTTGGCGGTCGCGGCGATTGCCTGCACCCATTCGGCCGACGCGGCGTTGAGGCCGCCCTCGCCCTGCACGCATTCCAGCATGATGGCCGCGGGCGCATCGACGCCACTCGAAGGGTCGGACAGCATCTTGTCCAGCATGATGGCCGTGTTGATGCCTTCGCCGAAATATTTGTCGAACGCGGCGCGCTGAACACCGGCGAGCGGCTGCTCGGGTCCCATACGATTCTTCTTGTTGCCGGTCGCCGCTAGGGCACCCAGCGAGACGCCGTGATAGCCGTTGGTAAACGAAATGATGTTTGTCCGCTTGGTCACTTTGCGCGCCAGTTTCATCGCAGCCTCGACGGCGTTTGTGCCGGTGGGGCCGCAGAACTGCACCTTGTGATCAAGATCGCGCGGCTCGAGGATGAGGCGCTCGAACGTGCGCAGAAACGCCCGCTTACTGGTCGTAAACAGATCGAGGCCCTGGGCCAGCCCGTCCTCGGCGATATGCTTGATGAGCGCATGCTTCATGTCCGGGTCGTTGTGCCCGTAATTGAGCGACGCGCAGCCGGCCAGAAAGTCGATGTACTCGGTTCCATCCTCGCCGACCATGGTCGAGCCCTTCGCCGAGCGGAACACCGCGTCGAAGCTCCTCGAGTAACCGCGGGCCTCTGACTCGCGGGACAGAAAGATCGAAGTGCTGAGCAACTTTTTCTGATGAAACGTCATTTTAGGCTCCTGGTCCGTTCTAAGTTTGGTGCCCCTGTTGACCGCAAGAAAGGGCCATTGCTGCTGAACACTCTCTGAACCAGCCGTTTGGAATAGCGGCAGCCGCGACGACGTATGGTGTCCTCACAGTAGAGACGAGGATGGTCTGCCATGAACGAGCTGAGCCGCATTGATAACAGCGCCACCAGTCCCGTGGACGCCGAATCCTGGGGTGTTGAGACCGTTGAAGCCGCCGCGCCGATCCTCTTCCGCCCGAATGTCGATAACAGGCCGCGTTGGTTGCCGGGGCAGCGCTTCGAACATTTGTTTGAAATGCGCGCCGACATCCTCGCGGCAAGCGATCCCGCTCATCTCGCCATCGATAGTGACGAAGCTCAGCTCACCTATGGCGAGCTCGACGGTCGCGCCAATCAGCTCGCGCACCACCTCAGGCAGCAGGGGTTGGACGCCGGAGACCGGATCGCGTTGCTGTTCGACAAATCGATCTTTTCCTACGTCGCGACGCTCGCCGTTTTGAAGATCGGTGCAGCCTATGTCCCACTTGACGGCAGCTTCCCCGCCGAGCGCATCGCCTTCATTGCGTCCGACGCAGAGATCAGCGCGATCCTGTCGCTCACACGCTTTGGTGGTCAGCTCGCCGAGGCTGGCGTTCCCGTGCTGGCCCTCGACGAACTCGTCGACGCCATCGCCACAGAATCGAAGGCCCGGCCAAACGAAAGCCTGCCATCCGACAGCCTCGCCTACATCATCTACACCTCGGGCTCGACCGGCAAACCCAAGGGCGTGCCGATCAATCATTCGCAGATCGTCAATTTCGTCCAAGTCGCTGCGGAGACCTACGGCATCGCCGCCAGCGACCGCATGTATCAGGGCCTCACCATCGCCTTCGACTTCGCCGTCGAAGAGATCTGGGTGCCGCTTTCGGTCGGCGCTACGCTGGTCCCCGGCCCGATAGGATCAACACTGGTGGGATCGGACCTTGGTGAGTTCCTCCGCGCCAAGGACGTCACCGCGCTCTGCTGCGTTCCAACGCTGCTCGCGACGCTCGACGCCGATCTGCCGGGACTGCGTTACATCATGGTGTCGGGCGAAGCCTGCCCGCAGGATCTCGTGGCGCGCTGGCAGCGACCGGGCCGCCGCTTCCTCAATGCCTACGGACCGACCGAGGCGACCGTCACGGCGACGCTCAACGAGATGGTGGCCGGCAAGCCGGTGACCATCGGCAAGCCGCTGCCGACCTACGCCATCGTCGTCCTCGACCCGAATGAGAACAAGCTGCTGCCCTTCGGCACCGCAGGCGAAATCGGCATTGCCGGCATCGGCATCGCGACCGGCTATCTCAACCGGGAGGCACAGACGAAGAAGGCTTTCATCTCTGACTTCGTCGGCATCGATCACAACACTTCCGGCCGCATCTACCGCACCGGTGACCTCGGCCGCGTCAATACCGATGGCGACGTCGAATATCTGGGCCGCATCGACACGCAGGTGAAGATCCGCGGCTACCGCATCGAATTGACCGAGATCGAATCAGTCCTCATGCAGTTCCCCGGCATCGCCCAGGCCGTCGTCGACAAATATGAGCCGACGCCCGGAGCCGTCGAACTCGCCGCATGGTTCACCCTGCAGCCGGGTGCGGACTTCCACCTCGATGCCATGGTCACGGCGCTGAAGGCGGGCGTGCCGAGCTACATGGTGCCGGCTTACTTCATCGAGCTCAAAGAAATCCCGCTGCTTCCGAGCCATAAGGCCGATCGCAAGAGCCTGCCCAAACCCACCGGGCGCTATGCGGTAAGCAGTGCGAACCACGTCGCGCCGGCAGCGGGCTTCGAGGCCGAAATCGCCACCGCGCTCGGCAAAGTGCTCGGCCTTGCGACCATGTCGGCGACCGACAATTTCTTCTCCGATCTCGGCGCCAATTCGCTGCTGATGGCCCGGTTCATCACCGCACTCCGCGACATCCCTGCGACCGCCGGCCTATCGATGCGCGATCTCTACGCCAACCCGACAATCTGCGAGCTCGCTGCCGCTGCAGCCACAAGCACAGTGGCCGCCGCGCCCGTGCTCGACGATCTGGCCCCGCACAAAGCCGGCACCTTCGCCTATGTGATGACCGGCGTCGCGCAAATCGCGGCGATGAGTACCTACGCCCTCCTCGGCATGTGGCTGCTTATCACCGGCATCATCTTCGTCACGCAGGAAACCGGTCCGCTCGATCTGTTCCTCCGCGCAATCGCGACAATGACGGCTCTTGGGGCGATCTTCACCCTGCTGCCGGTCGCGCTGAAATGGCTGCTGATCGGCCGCTTCACCGCCAAGCGCATTCCGGCCTGGAGCTTCGGCTATCTGCGCTTCTGGATCGTCAAACAACTGATCCGCCGCAACCCGATGGTGCTGTTCGTCGGCTCGCCACTTTACACGTTCTATCTGCGCCTCCTCGGTGCGAGGATCGGCCGCAACGTCACCATTCATTCGGCATCCATCCCGGTCGCCGCCGACCTCATCAGCATCGGCGACGACACCATCATCCTCAAGGATGCGATGTTCAGCGCCTACCGCGTCCGCGCCGGCCATGTCGAAACCGGTCCGGTCACCATCGGCGCTCGCGCCTTCGTGTCGGAAGCCACCGTGCTGGATATTAATTCAAGCATGGGTGACGACGCGCAGCTCGGCCACACCTCTTCGCTGCAGTCGGGTCAGTCGGTCCCCGACGGAGCCCGCTATCACGGCTCGCCGGCTGAGCCGACCAAGGTCGATTTCGATCGAGCGGGTACGCTGCCGGTCAGCCCGCTGCGCCGCACTGCCTACGTCGCCCTGCAATTGCTGATGCGTCTGGTTGTCGCGATCCCCGTGCCGCTTCTACTGCTCGATCTCGCCGCGCCCCAACTCTTCGATGCGCTCCGCTTCCATGCGGCCGGCCTCGATGTCTCCGGCGTCACACCCAGCCTCGCCGGCTGGCTCATCGTGTGGGCATCAGCCGGCTATTTCGGTCTACTGTTCGTGCAACTGGCCATTCTCGGCCTTGTGCCGCGCCTCGCCAATGTCTTCCTCAAGCCCGGCGTCAGCTATCCGCTCTTCGGTTTTCACTACGCGATGCAGCAGCTTGTCTCGCTCCTCTCGAACTCGCGCGGCTTCAACCTGCTGTTCGGCGACAGTTCCTACATCGTCCAGTTCCTGCAGCTGGCCGGCTACAACCTCAAAGGCTACACGCAGACCGGCTCGAATTTCGGCGCACAGCAAAAGCACGACAACCCCTTCCTCTGCGCAGTCGGGGAGGGCACGCTCATCTCCGACGGCTTGACGATGGCGAATGCCGAGATGTCGGCAACCGCCTTTCGCCTAACCCCGATCCGCATCGGCAGCACGAGTTTTCTCGGCAACAACGTGTTCATGCCGGCGGGCGGCAAGCTCGGCGATAACGTCCTCCTCGCCACCAAAGTCGGCATCCCCGTCGACGGCGTCATACGCGAAAATGTCGGCCTGCTCGGTTCGCCGGCGTTTGAAATCCCGCGTTCGGTCAAGCGCGACGACGAGTTCGCGCATCTGCGCTCGGGTCGCGAATTCGAAGCCCGGCTGCGGCGCAAAAACCTCTCGAACCTCATCACCATCGGCCTCTATCTGCTGACTCGGTGGGCGCTGTTCGTGGTTACCACGGCCCTCTTCTTCGGCGCTTATCTGCTGCAGGGCCAGCTCGGTGCCGTGGGCTACACACTGGCTGGTATCGCTGCGATCATCGTCAGCGCCGGCTGGTACATTCTGATCGAGCGGCTGACTTTGGGCTTCGGCAAACTGACCCCCAAGACCTGCTCGATCTACGAGCCTTACTACTGGTTCCACGAGCGGCACTGGAAGATGTCGAACTCGACCTTCCGCGCTCTGTTCAACGGCACACCGCTCAAGCCCACCATCTGGCGGCTGCTCGGTACTAAAGTCGGCAGGCAGCTGCTGGACGATGGCGCATCGATGTCGGAGCGGAGCCTCGTCTCGATCGGCGACTATTGCACGCTTGGTGACCTCTCGATGATCGAGGGCCACTCGATGGAAGATGGTGCATTCAAATCCGACACCATCACAATCGGCAATGGCGTGACGATCGGCGCCAATGCCTTCATTAACTACGGCGTCGAAATGGGCGAAGGGAGCAGGCTCCTCGCCGACTCATTCCTGATGAAGGGCACGAATGTGCCGGCAAACGCATTGTGGGGCGGCAACCCGGCCCGCCCGATGTGAACTTCAGCGACCATCGATGATTGCAAAAGCTCCGCCGCGCATGGCGGAGCTTTTGCTTTACTAGCTTGCTAATACGTCGTCCTATTCCTCGCCCGAGCCGCCTCGGTGAACGACAGTTGAACCCCTCGTTCTGATCCTGGCCATGTCATTTTGGCAAAATGCCTCTCAACGGTCGACGCGACCAATGTTGAAACGATGAGGCCCCGAATTGGAAATGCTGTCGC